>MGNL01000131.1:4380-4596 GCA_001796785.1 Chloroflexi bacterium RBG_16_51_16
TCGCTTACTGCGGTCCGTATCTGACGTCAAAAAATTCCATACTGCTCGACCTTCCTACGACGCCGCACACGGTCTACTGGAACGTGGTCGAGGTGATGAACGCGGCATTTAAAAAATACATCGTCGAATCGCCAGGTATGAAAGAAGTGCCTTTCGCCATCATGGGCAACATCGCCGTCCACCGCGACCTGTTCACCCGCATTCCGCTCGATCCAC
>MGNL01000131.1:4770-7119 GCA_001796785.1 Chloroflexi bacterium RBG_16_51_16
GCCAACAGCCGGGAGGGGGACGGCCACCACGCCATAAAGCGCGAGCGCTACCTGCCTTATCCAGGGACGTTCTTCCAGGACGACTTCATGGAGCGGGTCACGCACGCCTGTGAAATCTTGGCCAGCGATTATTTGACTAAAGGTGACACTGATAACGCCCGCGCCTCACTGGAAAATATTTATCACGCCAAATATCTGGCGGTCCCGAAGGTGGATCCTTTCCAGGCGTACCTTGATTTCCAGAAAAAGTGGCAGGAAATGATGGGGATCATCGGGGAGAAACGGGATCAAGTTAAGAATGTGGTATTCGGAATTTAGTTTTTGTGCTGGACCCAGAGCAAGGTAACTCACACTCGCACCGTAACAAGCGACAGCGGGTTATCTCTGTAAAGATAAAGTCGGTCAATTCCATGCTGTTATTGCATGGAAGATTTATTGGTAGAGGAAAAATGAAATCGAATAATTTATCACAAATGCATGCGGCCGGTCGGAGGCGGGTAAATGAGGTCATGGCATCCCTTGTTTTAATCGGTCTCATCTTGGCCTGTGGCTCGACGGCTGGGGCTGACACAGAAGTTCCCACAGAAGCAGCGACCGCAGAACCCACGATCGCCACCACGCCCACGCTGGGCAGCGGCTCCTCCACCACCCGCGATACGGATGGCATGACAATGATGTACATCCCTGAGGGGGAATTCCAGATGGGCAATGATTCATCCAATTTTGAGCGTGAGATCCCGGCGCATCAGGTTTTCCTGGATGCCTACTGGATCGACCAGACCGAAATAACGAACGTCATGTACGCAACCTGCGTGGCTGCAGATGGATGCAAACCGCCCAAGGAATCCAAGTCCTTCACATACCCGGAATACTTTGCAAATCCTGATTTCGATGATTACCCTGTTGTTTATGTCTCCTGGGATAGCGCTTCTGCTTACTGCGCCTGGGTAGGCGGCAGTCTGCCAACCGAGGCCGAGTGGGAAAAGGCGGCCCGCGGTACGGACGGCCGTAATTATCCATGGGGTGATAGCACTGAATTATCCTGTTCCATGGCGAATTGGGGCACCTGTCTGGATGACACCGCGCCCGTGGGAAGTTATGAGGCCAGTAAAAGCCCCTACGGCTTGTACGATACAGCTGGCAACGTATGGGAGTGGGTGAATGACTGGTACGATGAGTTCTATTATCAAAAATCGGTTTTGACCAATCCGCCAGGACCGGGCAGCGGCGAGGAGCGCGGCTTGCGCGGCGGCGCGTTCGACAGCCTGGACAGCAAAGTACGCACAGCCTACCGCTTCAGCGCAGTTCCGAGGGCGGCCGATTACTATATTGGTTTCCGCTGCGCGAAAGACGCAACGCCGTAAATTAATCCCTCAATAATTTATTCGGTGTCTGTTTAGAGATAATCATGACGGGATTTAATGCTCGATATGATCACTGATTTACAAAGCTGCCAGTAATTAGCACTAAAACTCGTTTTTAATTTGTTTCCGTACTAGAGTAATACCTTTACAACCGTGAGATTCCTGGTTTGAGTTACTCAAGTTCCCGGTTGGGAAATATGTTAGCAGTCTTTGATTATCATCAGTGGTGAAGTAATAATCTAGAAGATCAGAAATCATTATCCCGCAGGCATATGTTTAATTTGCTAATGATGCTAAAGGGTAAACTAATGGAAATATATTCGGTTCAAATAAACAAGGAGGGTTTTTATGCGACTCCAGAACGCGAAAGAGCTTTCTTTATAAGCATAGCCCATCTTGCCAACGAAATTCATGCTTTATTAAGATCACTCCTGTACTCACACAACACGCCAGCACAAAATAATGCAGAGGAGAATGGTCGTGTAACGTTAACTTTGATGTTCGCCAAACTACTCGCGGGCAAGGTTTAGGAAGGATATAAATTGCTTGAGAACAATTATTTCAATAAGCTGTCTAAAGAATATGAACCCCTTACGGACAAACCGGGAGGAGAGGCTTTGATTCAATTTAAAAAATATTTTTCTAGACGAAATATTATCAAAACGATTAGAAATAAATTTGCATTTCACTACTCGCCGATTGATCTGAATAATTTGTCAAGTGGTGTACCTGAAGAATATGAGCTGTATATTCAAGCTAACGGCTCAGGTAATCATCTTTATTACTTTGCAGAAGTGTTGGCGAATAGAGCAATTCTCAGAATTATTGATAATCAAGATGAATTTAATGCGTACAAAAAACTTATGAGGGAAATTCCCGATGTTGTAAAATTGTTGTCAAAGGCGTGTGATGCATTAATATATGAATTCCTTGATCGGGTTGAGGCTAAAAAAGGGGGGTTTTGGAAAGGATATGCTGAAAAGTT
>MGNL01000131.1:7157-8946 GCA_001796785.1 Chloroflexi bacterium RBG_16_51_16
TTCCATGGTTCATAGACCTGACAGAGTTATCTAAAGACGGTACTTAATTTTTTCCATTATTAAGAATTCAGCTCTCACTTTGGTTTTCAGCTACAACGACGTCAACAGTAGTGAAATTAACGAATCATCTCAATATCTAATTGACATTGCGATTTGGTTCAATAATATATGGGGGTATTGAAATAGAAATATTTTGAGTGATAAGGTCAAACTCCTTAGCTTGGATTGTACAAATTAATGCCAAAAAGTAGTTTTTCTCTTCACCAACTTGTACTGGTATGTTTAGTTCAAATTCACCAACGGCTTCAAGCCAATCACGAAGATTGCTCACTTGTCTGGGGTGGCTGTAGGCAATAAAATCATCAGAACCATAAAATTGATAGTAATTCGCAGATGAACCGCCCGATAATTCACTTTTTCTCCACTTCCCAATACCTTTTTCATCTATTTTAATTAATTGAACTGTGCGATCACTCACAGTTGTGTTTAGGTGGTTGCCTTCAAGTCTTAGTGTTAATTTAATAAAGTGACCCACCTTACCGCCACGATTCTCTATTAGTAGTTTGAATCTAAATACACAAAGATACGAGATGACAATATCTTGATTTAGCGATCCCTTTTTCAGGCCTAATCGTTGTATTTGATATACTTTCTGGATTTTGCTGTCAGATAATATTGATTCTTTGTCTGCTGGGTTACATTCAATCCAAAGTCTTAGATCGGGTTTTTTCCACAATTCAATAAATTCGAGAATGGCAATTATCAATGCAATCAAACTTATTAATTCAGCAATTAATTGTCCTTTTGAAAAATTTAGCGCGAAGTCTTGAGAAAAATTAATTGTAAATTCTAATAACAATACGACGATAATTATAATTAATATTACGATTATTCCTAAAATAATTGGGTGGTTCCTATACAATCTGAGAAAGAAATCCTTTATGTTCATCACTTATCCTGGATATTTACAAATAGGGTATGATTTATCATTACCTATTACACACGAGGATGTAACAAAATATAAATCCAAAAAGATATCGTCAGTTATTAAATCCGTTATATATATCAAAACTTATTTTGAGCAGGTATCATAAGTAGATAAGACTCTTTTTATGTGTCAATATTATTGTTAGCCCTATCAAAGAGTTAACCGGGGTAGAGTCTCCTATCCACTATATTGTAAACAGTTCCTGTCTTAAGTATTGATCCGTTTTTCAGCTACAATTGCGCCCAACTGAAAATGATGGGATTGCTTCCCTGGAAGAACACCAGGACTTCGCGCTTCGCTCGCAATGTCAACTATTCAGTTAATCCTCTTCTTCCGGAGCCTCCATGGGCGTCATGCTGCAAACCTTCTATTGGGATTGTCCCCGGGAAGATAAAAAAGAATACAAGTGGTGGGATTACATCCGCCAGGAACTGCCCGGGCTGGCCGCGGCAGGTTTCACCGCTCTCTGGCTACCACCTGTACATAAAGCCGCTAACTTGAGTGGTCCGTCGATGGGCTACGATCCATACGACTATTACGATCTGGGCGAGTTCGACCAGAAGGGCGGCGTTCCGACCTGGTTCGGCACCAAAGACGAGCTGCTGGCGCTGATCAACGAAGCGCATGCGCACCGGATGAGCGTGCTCGCGGATGTAGTCATCAACCACAACTCGGGTGCCGACGCGCAGGAGATGAACCCGCTCATCAAGCAGAAGCGCTGGACATTATTTGAGCCCAAAAGCGGTAAGTTCCTGCGCAATTGGGAATGCTTTCACCCCAATAAATACGAATCGTATGACG
>MGNL01000132.1:0-128 GCA_001796785.1 Chloroflexi bacterium RBG_16_51_16
GCGTTCCTTGCGTATGTCATCCAGTAATTTGTCGGCGCGCAGGTCCGCCGGGTCGATCTCGTTCCTGGCAGCCTCGATCAATTGTTGATCCAGACCCAGACGCTGGGCGATGAGCAGGGCGTTCGATC
>MGNL01000132.1:165-3933 GCA_001796785.1 Chloroflexi bacterium RBG_16_51_16
AAGGCTGCGAACATCGAATTCGAGTGAGGCGTTAACCACTCCTCCGGTGCTGTGGGCGAAGGTCTTTAATTCAGGGTAGTGTGTGGCAACGAAAGTTGTCACTTGTTTATCGATCAAATGGCTGAGAATGGCTCGCGCCAGGGCGGCACCCTCCTGGGGGTCGGTGCCAGCGCCCAGTTCATCAAGGATGACCAGGGACCGCTGGCTGGCATTCTTCAGGATGCGGATGATGTTGGTTATGTGCGAGGAAAATGTTGAAAGGGATTGTTCGATAGATTGTTCATCGCCGATGTCCGCAAAAATATCGTCGAAGCAGGCGAGTTCCGATCCGCTCTGCGAAGAGATGTGCAGCCCACTTTGGGCCATCAGTGCCAGCAAACCAACCGTCTTCAAGGAAACCGTTTTGCCACCTGTGTTCGGGCCTGTGATCACAATAGCGTGCGTGCCAGGAGCGGGATCCACATTGATGGGTACCACGCTTCGTGGATCCAGAAGAGGATGGCGGGCTTGCAGAAGATGAATGATGTTGAAGAGCGGCAGGTTCCCTCCGCTCCGGTTCATTTCACCGATCTCGATCAGGAGCGGTTCGCTGGCATGCAATTCCTCCGCATACTTCGCTTTGGCAAAGGCCAGGTCGAGGGAGGCCAGATTTTCAATCCCATAGTTGATTTCCACTACGGCGGCGCCTATCCGGGCGGACAGCTCAGCCAGGATCCGGCGTTCCTCGTCGCGCTGCTGGAGCTCAAGCTCGCGAATTTCATTATTGAGATCCACTACCGGCAGCGGTTCGATAAACAACGTGGCGCCGGTCGAGGATTGATCGTGAATAATGGCTTTGACCTGACCCTTGAATTCAGCGCGCAAGGGGATGACGTATCGGCCGTCCCGCTGGGTGATGATCGGTTCCTGCAGCTTTGGAGCCAGGTCCTTGATATACCTTTGCAGCCTGGTCATGAGTCGATCGTGCGCGACCTTGATCTCCCGCCGCAGTTTTTCCAGTTTGGGTGAGGCCGAGTCCAGCACCTCGCCGCGGTCAGAAAGGACACGGGTCACTGCATCAACAACCCCGTGCGATTCAGGCAGACCGGCGGCATATTTCGCGAGGGAAGGATAATCACTTTCCGCTTGAGGGATTTGCTGCCTGCTATGATCCTTAGCAGGTAATCCCTGTAAGGTGTTTTGGCTGGTAGTTTTTTCGAAAAATTTTTTCAATTCGCGGCAGGCAATCAGGGTAGATTTGATATCCAGGAACTGCTGAGGGTCGAGAACACCTCCACGGGCTGCCAAGGTCGCAGCTGCCCTGATATCTCGCGAGCCGCCGATGCCCAAATCGTGCCTGGAGAGCAGAAGACGCGCTTCGCTGGTTTCCGCCAGTAAAAGGCGGGCGGAATTTATGTCTGAGGTAGGCTTTAACTCTTGCACCAGCTCAGTGGAACCAGAAAAATCACAAAAACCAGCCAGGCGGGCTAGAATTTTGTCATATTCGAGGACGTGCAGGCTTTTAGGATCCATGCGGGAGGGAATTATAACCAGAGAATGATGGCCATCTCTGCGAACAACTAACAATCCCCCAGTGTAGAAAATACTGCTTTGTCGACCTACGCCTCAAGCGTTAGTGCTGATTAAATGATGCTTCGAAATTATGAATCCGGTTTGCCATCTGATTTATCCACCTCTCCCAGCCATTTTTTATAAACGAGCAGGTCCTGTTCAACCAACAAAAGGCAGGCCCCCATTACCGTGGCATCGTCGACAACTCCAATAACAGGCAGGACATCCGGGATCAGGTCCAGTGGATTGAAAACATATATCAATGTAAAAACAATGGCAGCAATAATCCCATAAGGCACCCGCCGATATTTTTTCGCCCAGTAATCCCTTACAAAGGCGAGAAACAGGCGACCGTCTTCGACGAAACGCGACAACGGACCGCGTTGGTAAAATTTTTTTTGAATTTCTCCGGATTTGTCAATGACTTTGACGATTTCCTTTTCCGTGATCCTGCTGGCACCGGTCTTTACAAATTCGGTTTCAAGGCTGTCGATTTCAGAAGGTTGCATAACCAAATCCTTTTAGACGAATTATATACTTAACTCATAACCTGCGTTCCTTTCTCAGGCAAGGTGGGTGACAGCCGTGCTACTTCCGCCATGCCATCGTCGCCTGGTTGAGCTGATCCAACTCCTGCTCTGTCAGATTGAAGGATAAGGAGCCTGCATTTTCAGATGCCTGTGCGCCGTTTTTGGCACCTGGAATGGGCAGGACAGCCTCGTTTTCGATCAACCAGCGTATGGCCACCTGGCTGGGTGTTTTGGAATACTTCTCACCGATTTGGTGCAGAAGGTTGAGAACCGGTTGAACAGCGAGCATGGTTTTACGATTGAAATTTGGGAGTATCCGGCGGAAGAAACCACCCGCCCTGTGTTGAGCATAATATTTGCCGGTCAACATTCCCATGCCGAGGGGTGAATATGCAATGAGGGTGATCCCCAATTCGCGGCAGGCATCGAGGGTTCCATCCACTTCAGGCTTACGGTATACAAGCGAATACTAGATTTGATTCGAAGCGAGTGGAATGCCTCGCCTGGCAAGCGCTGCGTGCGCCTCCCGCATCTGCTCCGCTGAATAATTGCTTACGCCTACCGCTTTAACCTTTCCCGCTTCTACCGCATCCGCAACGCGGTCCATCAATTCAGGTATGGAAATCCGGCTGGTAGGAAAGTGATGCTGGTAAAGATCGATCGAGCTTCTTTCCAACCGCGCAAGGGTTGCCCCGAGTTCTTTTGGAAAATCCTTCGGGAGGAAGGAAAATCCAGAGGGATACTTCGTAGCGATCAAGACATTCTTGCCCCGTGTCAATTCTCCAAGCCGCCGTTCCGCTGCGCCCAGGCTATATTGGGCAGCAGTATCGAACAAATTCACACCCGCCTCCAGGCTGACCTCCATTGCACGGCGCTCCTCTTCCATACCTTCAGATGGCCCGTAAGCCTGCTGTGCTGGATGCAGTCGCGCCAGCCCTTTGGGGTTACCCCAAACCATTGCCCCGACACCCATCCTGGGTACAAGCAGGCTGCTCCGGCCTAATGTTTTCTTGGTTTCCATATCTGTACATTCCTTTCCTGGCTTCACAAAAGCGAGAGAATTAATTCTTAATGATTTTAATGTTTTAGATTGGGTCGTTTATCGCTCCCCACAACCTGAGCCATAAAGGCAGATACATCTCGACACCTCGGGCTGTCGTGATGTCACCCAGGTCGAGAATATTAATCCAACCAAAGCTCCTGAGCACTTCCGCCACTTGCGTTTTAGCCTGAGCATCGTTCCCGCTAAGAAATACATGGTGATCTCCATCGGCGAGGTCACGCGGTCTGACCATCACCTGGTTATTCATCGTATTGAGTGTCTTGACGACCTTAACTTTTGGAAAAGCGCGTTGGATCTGCTCGACCAGTGAATCGGTATTGCTTACGAAGAGGGAAGGGGGCATGCCTTTGGATGCATCAAGCGGGTTCGAAATATCGACCAGGATTTTGCCATTTATGTGGTCTTCGCCAGAAATGGTCAGTGCGGATAGCGAACCGGACCCATTGGTGCCGTTGAAGATCATTTCTCCATGAGCAGCGGCCTCGGCGAACGAGCCTATTTTCACTTTCGCTCCAGCATCGCTTTGCCACTCATTGAGTTTTTTGGGGTTGCGCGTGCCGATCATCACCTCATGTCCCAATTCAGCCAGTCTGAGGCTGATAGCCTGTCCGACCGGACCTGATC
>MGNL01000132.1:4036-4148 GCA_001796785.1 Chloroflexi bacterium RBG_16_51_16
TATCGTGTCAAGAGGCAATTTTGATGAAAAAGTCAAACCCTAAAGACCAATTGTTGGATACGGCCGCCCGTTTATTTTTCCCAAATGGATATCGTGCCATAGGTGTAGATAC
>MGNL01000132.1:4185-5274 GCA_001796785.1 Chloroflexi bacterium RBG_16_51_16
ATGAGCTGATCGTGGCTTATTTACGCGATAGTGATACTAAATTCTGGGAGGAATTCGAGAAGGTCACGGGTGGAGTTGGATCACCCCGGCAAAAGTTGATCCGGTTTTTTCAAGCCCTGGCAGAGTACGTCAGTCAGCCAGCGTGTTTCGGCTGTCCGTTCCTTAATGTAGCTGCCGAGTATCCAGATCCCCACTACCCCGGGCATCAAGTGGCCCTTCAGCACAAAGAATCGGTGCGCCAGCGATTTTACGAACTCGCGAAGCAAGCCGGTGTGCGCCAACCGCAAGTGTTGGCTGATCAATTATTTTTACTCATGGATGGCACTTACATGACGGCGCGCATGTACGGTCCGAAAAACCCAGCGAAGCACCTTGTTGAGGCGGTTAATACCCTTATTGATTCACAACTAAATCAGGCAGAGAATTTATAGCTGCTGCAAACCAACCAGGTTGCCATCCGGTGCGCTGATAAAAGCAAATGCTCCTGCTCCCATGGGTGTCTTTGGCACAACGATCTTTCCACCAAGCTCTTCTGTTTTCTTCAACATGGCGTCCAGATCGTCCACGCGCACAGAGGCGCTGGGTGACCCACCGGCACGCATCTGGTCAGATTTCATGATACCCACACTGACCTTGCCATCCGCCGGCATATTGATCAGATAGTTAGGAGCCAGCGCCTGGAAATTCCATCCGAACAGCTGGGAAAGGAAATTTTGTAATTTCTCAGGCTCAGGTGTGCCCCATTCGACATGACAAATAAAGGGTGTATTCATGCGGTCTCCGACATTATTTTTAAATCCACAAATCAGTACTGAGATACTTTAAACCAGAATCGCTTAACAAGACTGCGATGGATTTGCCCTGACAGGTGGTATTCAATAATTTTACTGCCACAGCGGTATTCGCCCCTGCGGAGAACCCCGTGAATATCCCTTCTTCCCTTGCCAGGCGCCGCGCCATCTGAATGGCTTCTTCGTCTGTAATTTCAAGATAGCCATCCACCAGATCCTTATTCAGTAAAGGCAGATCTGGCATGGAGTAACCACCACCCTGGATGCGGTGATTCGGATTGGTTACAGGTTTATTTGC
>MGNL01000132.1:5287-6067 GCA_001796785.1 Chloroflexi bacterium RBG_16_51_16
GACGGCCGCTCCCACAGGTTCGATGAGATAACACGAAATATTCGGGTTAAATTCCTTGAACGCGGCAGCGCAACCGGAGAAAGAGCTGCCAGTGCCGGCAAAGTCACAGAACGCATCTATATTGCCTGACGACTGCCGGATTATCTCCAGTCCGGTATGCAAATAATGAGCGAGGTAGCTGCCTTCCAGGGGGAATTGATCCGCGCGAAATGCATCCCGTTCTTTCGTGATTCGCTGGGCACCTTCCTCGACAAGTGCCAGGTCACCCCCGGATACCTGTCCGGGAACGGATCCTGGCAATTGATCGATGAGGACTACTTCAGCGCCTAACGCTCTCATCATTCGGGCACGTTCGCTGGAATTACCTCTGGACATTACTGCTACGAAAGGATATCCCTTAACCCCACAGACAATCGAAAGACCTGTACCCGTGTTACCGCTGGTCAACTCAACCACAGTTTGACCCGGTTTAATTCTCCCATCTGCCTCAGCCTTCTCGATCATAGCCAAGGCGTTACGATCTTTCTTGGATAAGCCCGGATTCAGATATTCCAATTTGGCTAGAATGCGGCCTTCCAACCCCCGGGTGATACGTGAAAGTTCCACAAGGGGTGTATTACCAATGACCCCCAGGACAGAATCGTGGCAATTATCTTGGCGGGGATTTTCCATACGCCAGATGCCGGGATCAGGAATGGATTGATCCGGAGCGAAGTTTAACCATACCTGCCCATGAACTTTTCAAGCCTCCTGAGCGCCTCTTCGATCTTTTCATAGCTG
>MGNL01000132.1:6128-6421 GCA_001796785.1 Chloroflexi bacterium RBG_16_51_16
CTGCTACATGCTCCTCTTCCAGGAGCTTCTGGCAAAAGGTTTCATCGTCCATGCCTGAAGCAGAGATGTTAGGAAAGGCGTAGAATGCGCCGCGCGGCTCGAAGCATGTTAAACCCAACCGATTGAATCCCGCTACAATCAGTTTGCGGCGGCGGTCATATTCAGCAACCATCTCCATGACGTAAGGCTCGCCGTTCTTGATCGCCTCGATGGCTGCGTCCTGGGCAGTGGTCGGTGCGGACATGATCGAATACTGGTGGATGCGGATCATGCCCTTGATTATGTCGGCTGGG
>MGNL01000132.1:6475-6894 GCA_001796785.1 Chloroflexi bacterium RBG_16_51_16
CCCAGAAGGATGGTGCGCTGACGAATGTTCTCACCAAATGCCGATACACATACATGTTTAAAGCCGTAAACTAGACGGTCATAGATTTCGTCCGACACGATTAATAAATCATGTTCTTCAGCGATGCGGGTGATCTCCATCAGGGTTTCCCGTTCCGCAACTGCACCGGTCGGATTGCTGGGATAACCGATGAAAATGGCTTTGGTGCGCGGTGTGATGGCGGCGCGCACCTGGTCGGGATCCAGTTCGAAATTGTTCTCGATCCTGCTCGGAAGTTCCACTGGCAAACCTCCGGCCATGATCACTTCGGGTTGGTAGGAAACGAAGCAGGGGGTTGGGATGATGACCTCGTCGCCAGGATCAAGGATCGCGGTCATCGCCAAGTACAACGCTTCAGAGACGCCAACCGTGCAGACCAT
>MGNL01000132.1:6940-7601 GCA_001796785.1 Chloroflexi bacterium RBG_16_51_16
ATGCCTTGACGCAGTTCGAGCTTGCCATGGTTGGAGGTGTAATGGGTTTCCCCGTTTTGCAGTGAGCGGATGCCTGCCTCCAGGATCGGCTCTGGTGTGGTGAAATCCGGTTCGCCGATTCCCAGCGAAATGACGTCCTTCATCGTCGCAGCGATATCGAAGAACTTGCGAATGCCCGAGGGTTTCAAGCTACCGACCCGCTTGGAAAGTCGTCCTACATCGGTCACTTCCTGCATGGAGCCTCCATTTTCGCTCAAGGTTGAATGTTCAAGGCTGGAAATGAAAGCAGTTGGACCTGCCAGTCGTCCGTAACTTCCCGGTAGGTCAATTCGAACACGTGACCATCCACGGTCCTGACATAGAACCCTTTCTCACTCGGACCACGCCAACGTGAAACAATTTCCGCTATTTCATGGCGCTTTCCCTGCCAACTCACTGCCAGCGGCCGGTCTGCATATTCCAAGTCCGAAAGACACTCAACCACATCCATTATTCTAGCCGAAATTGCCTCTCCATATCGTATGGTCTATTATGAAACCAGTACGCTGCTGTTGTCTCCGACATTGAGGGTAAGTGGTTGTTTATCGCCTTGCCCCTGGACGATAACCTGCCTGCCGATCAGAGAGTGTTTCAAGGCAACGTTTCTTATATTACAGTCCGC
>MGNL01000133.1:0-207 GCA_001796785.1 Chloroflexi bacterium RBG_16_51_16
CAAACCTGCGATCACAATTCCAATCGGTATGCAGGACTTGATTGACCATGCAAGCAATCGTCGAATTGAAAGGAAATTTATTTTTTCGTATTCGATCTGCATGGCGATCGCAAACATAAACGGCCAGCTCATAATGCCATTCGGTCGAGTACCAACGGCGAGACCAACGCTTAGACCGATCAACCATGGGGACCAGCCCTTCAGGGC
>MGNL01000133.1:266-6672 GCA_001796785.1 Chloroflexi bacterium RBG_16_51_16
CATCCTTCCATTTATGCCGACCCACAGGTGGGGAGTTCCGAATGCAAAAAGTGTAACCAGGCACAGCCCACCCACCAAACTGTACCCTAACCATTTCCGCGCAGAAAGTTGTCCAAGGATCAGGAACACGATGAGGGCATTGATCGCACTAAAGATGATCGAAAATAATCCCGTGTCGATTTCGCCGGGATCAAAGAATAATGCAAGAGGTACCATCATAAGTGCAGGGACCGGCGGATTTGGTACGTACCACTTGCCGTTGTAAAACGTCAGATCATGCGTTTGAGCTGGATGATCGAGATACAAGCGCCCTTTGAGAAATTGTTCAGCCAGTTCATCCCAATACGAGTATCGTGACTTGTCTGTCCAACCGATCCAGGCCGCGATCTGTTCATAGAGGAAAAAAGTAATGAGAAATACAGCAAAACCGATTAGAAATCGATCCAAAAATGAAGCGGTCCGATTTTCGATTAGGACCGTTGAGTAAAAGGTCTTAAGCAGGTAAATGGAGAACCCGCTCCAAAGCGTAATCCAGGCGATAAGCGGAATAAGTCGCGCCCTGACCACCTGCATGAATCCGACCGATGAGGTGGCCGGTGTGAACGCGATCAGGCACAAGACTGAACCGATCAAACTGATTGAATAGACAGCCCACAAAATTATGCTTGGGTGCTTCTCAATCTGGGTTTCGATCCTTTGCCCAATTTTCCGCTGAAGGTTTGTTGATCCGCGGTAACCGATATAAATTAACGCTAAATTGACGGTCAACAACAACAAGAACAAGAACGCAACTGAAAATCGAATCGGAGAGAGTCCAAGTATCAGATTTTCGTTCGCTTCGGATGGGTGAGAAATAAAACTAACGAACAGGAAAGCACCAACCCCGGCTTGAAACCAAAGGATCAAACCCAGCAGACCACGGCGATCGTTTAATAAGCGATAGAGCCGATGGGTAGACATTATTTCAGGTTAATCGCCTGACCGCTCTTGTTCGAATCGTGGATTGCCTGGATCAGCCGCTGGACTCGGAACCCATCCTCAAGTGTACACAGGGGTTGTATATCACCACTGACCACGTTTAGAAAATGTTTCATTTCCTCCAGGAACATTGTATTTCGTTCCCAACCTGGAGGCAGACTGGATGTCAGCCAATCCATCTGATCGGAGCGATACATGTGGGTAATGCCGTCGGCAAGATCCCAATGGATCGATCCGTTCGTTCCCACGACTTCAAATCGATGCACTGGCGGTTGTTGGTTGTAGTCCAGGTGCAAGCTTCCCAGAGCTCCACCTTCGAATCGCAAGCCAACCTTGGCTGTGTCCTCTACATCCACCTGCAGGTCACTGAGCTTGGCAGTAAAACCCCACACGGATTCAAGCCGCCCGATGAGCCACGGGAGATAATCCAACGCATGCGATTGGGTAAGCACTACTCCCCCACCCATGTCTGCCCGGGCCGCATAGCTCTGGCGATAATCTTCCCATGGATGCCAAGCCGGCAAATACTCACCGAAATGAACGTGAGCGGAGATAACCCGGCCGATCTCCCCGTTTGAGATCCATCCTTTGGCAGCCTGCAGTCCCGGATGGAATCGGAATTGAAATCCAACCAGGATTTTTGATGCGCTGTTTTCCGCCTCCTTCTGCAGCCTGTCCAATCCATCCATCGAGTGCGATATTGGCTTCTCGAGCAGGATCGCGCATCCAGCCTGAACGGCTGGCAGAGCTACCTGTAAATGCATAGCTGTTGGATTGGACACGATCACTGCATCGGGTTTGTATTTCTCCAGCGCAACTTTCAAATCCGATTCTTGTGGGTAACCTGTCAGGTCCTCCTCCGGCAAGGTAGCCTTGCCTGAACGAAGGAGGACAATCTCTTTTTGACTGAGTGCCTCCAAATTGCGGAGATGACGACGCCCGATCGATCCCAGCCCCGCGATTAGGAATTTCAAGATGCCTCCCCGAGGATACTAATACGCGTATTCATTCTACGATTGTATATCTTTCACCAGAGCTCATTCTTTTCATATTCCCATTCTCTTAAGATTGCTCCAGCAATTCTCTTGAAAATGGATTTGTCTCGCTCCGTGAAAAGGGTCCGCCAGTTACCGACTTGTCCTTTTGACAGGAAGGCTGCCAGGTCGCCATTTCGCCGGGCTTGCCATTCTTCATCAGGATTTGAGGACAATTCTGATTTAACAAGGTCGCTAATCGATGGATCGACTTCGCCTGCTCCGAGGTGTTCCCAAATTCTTTCCAGACACGGAAGCGGATCGCGTTTCAGATCTTCGAACCGTAGGGCAAGAAAGTACTCTCCGAACAATTCCCTGCCTCCCTTCAGTATCTCTGTGATATTGGTAACCCATCCTCGGGCGACCCGTTCGAGGAATCGCTCAGTGAATATTGAGCGTTTTCCGTTGGTATATGAATCGGGATCCTGTCGCAGTCCGGCTATGATCCCCTCATCCTGTTTTGATAAATACTTGGATTCCTCGACAAAGTTACGGAACCGCTCTGAGACAGCCACATCCCGGCCATCCCGGATGATATAGATGAGCCTGGCATCCGGATAGATCGCATGCAGGTCTTTCACCGCTTGACCATGAATATTTGACGAGGGGCTTTTATCTCCAATGATTCGCTTGCCGGTTTTGATCCCTTCCCGTTCCAGGATGAAATCTGCCGCAGCTCGCAAAATCAGAGGCGACAGGTCGCGACCCTGATTCCAACGGTTTGATTTGCGCCTTAACCACTCTTCGATCTCCGCTGAATTCACCAGGGATTTCAGGAGAGGCTTTCGAGTGAAGAAATGTGCCTGGTAATTGCAGTGCACTTCCGGGTGAAGACGAACCAGGCGCATCAAGAGCGTTGTACCCGAACGGGCATGCCCAAAAATAAAAAATTTGTCCCGTGGAAAGAATTGCTTGATCTCTGCAATTTCCTCAAGGGTAATTCCAGGGATGGCTGAGCGGATGCCCCTGGATGACTCACCCTTGACCAGGATCCGGGCAGCCTGCTGGATACGGGTAGGGATCTTCATAAATAAAAAAGTTCCATCATTTTTTTACAAATCAACATGAACTAGATCGATGCCTATTGGTTCTTTGACTGTTACTTGAATCCGATCACCTCGGTGCCTACCGTCAATTCGTACTCGGTCCCGGCTGCGGTCATGCATAAAGGATTGATATTTTTCGCCGTCGAGGTTTCCGGTCCGGAAACATAACCGAATGCCCAGTAACACCCCGCCAGGATCTTCACACTGGCTTCATCGAATATACCGAGGTTGTCGCTGCCCGATCCACACTCACCGTAACTGTTTTCTTCCTCCATTCCGAAAGAAAGAGCCACCGATCCGCCGGATTGATTGATGAACGTGGCCGTAACAGTACCTCCCTGCGGAAATTCAGGGAACGGCAAATAACAGGGGTTTTCCGTTGGACTTCCAAACGCTGCAGGCGAGCTCAAAGTCATCGCCGCAAGTGTAATGACAGGCTGCCGGGTGAAGGTCGGCGGAGGCGTAAGGGTCGGAGGCAAAGGTGTGATCGTTGGTGAGGGAAGGGCGGCATGCGTGGCTGCCAGTGCCGTCCAGGCATTTGCGATTGCAGTGTTGCTGATTTGGGTTGCATCCAGTTCAGGTGTTGCATTCGAACTGCAGGCAACCAGCATCAGAGTTAATAATCCGCACAGGAAAACATTGGATCGCTTTGACATAATCCTACCTGCCTATTGTTTTAATGCCTTCAAAATAAACTCGGCCGTCCTTTTACCCGCACTGCCATCGGTAAAGGTGATTTCCTGTTCGACAAATTTTCTACGTCGAACCCCATCCAGACTGGAGTCGGCCAGATAGGCATTCAGCGCCGAACGGAGTTGTTGCTCATTTTCTGCAATCCGGCCCGCTTTCGATTCGCGGAATCTTTTGTGCGTTGGCCAGTTGCCTATCTCTTTTAGAGAGAGAGAATATTTTCTCTTTTTATTCCAACCGCCGGGTGTATCGAGCACGGAAGCGACGATCGGACGGTCATGGATGGCGCATTCCACAACCATGGTCGAGTACACCGTAACGAAGACATCGGAATGGGCCATCATGGAGGATTTCTCGTCCATGTCTTCACCGCCGTAGTAACCGAGGGATCCGCCTAATGGAACGGGCTTCACAACTTGAACGTAGGGACAGGAAGCTTCTAGAGCCAGGATTCTATCGCGCTCTTCGGCAAATATGCGTGGCTTGTCCTGGAAATGACTGGGATGCAGCCTGACGATCAGTTGAGCTGGCTCGATCAGAGCCTCCGATGAGATCAACTGTACGAGGGCTTCAATGTTGGGATAATTTGGTGCAAAATGCACAAAACTGCAAGCATAGGAGATCAATTTCCGTTGCAGATCAAGCCCGTGCAGTTTGAAATACTGTTCACGCGGGATCAACCAGTCCTTGCGGATATAGCCATCATAAGAGGGCATACCACCGATATGGACCGATTCCGGATCCCAATCTGAACCGAGGACGAGTTCTTGTTTTTGTTTCTCAGACCAGCAGTTTGCATAATCCACCTGCGAACCGGGTATGCTGTAGCTGGACGGGTTATCCCAACCTACGATTGTCGTCATGGTCGGGATTGATTGCTCCCGCGCTTCTCTTAATAGATAACGGTCCAATCTCCACCCCGGTGTCGATGCGATAACCAGACTGGGCTGATATTTTTCAAAAAGGTCTGTGTACAATCCCGGCGATGGAGTGTACCTCTGCTGGGTGCGCACTAACAATTTACGCAGTCGAACGGAATTACGTAGCAACACGGTCAACAATGCTGCCGGCAGCCAGATTCCCAATCGAAATATCCAACGATTCTCTACCCATACCTCCCAGATATGGCTGTCCATCGCCTCGGTGTTCATGCGATTCGACCCGCCAACCCGCCTTAAATAAGATGACAGCAGCCATTGAATGCGTGGCTGGACCATATTTGCATAATTACTAGCCTGGTTTAATCGCAGGCTTTCTATATAAAGACCGGACCAGTGAAATTTCTGTGCAATCTGCTCGGCAATTTCATCATCGGTGAGGAGGACTACCTCGATTCCGGACTCCAGTAAAGTTGGCACCAGGTCACTTTGGAGGAAATAAATAATAGCGGTTCCATGGTCGGCTGAGATGAGCACACGGCGGATCATAGGGAATAATACCAATTGAAAATTTTATTATAGACACCCAGCAGGAGCCTCCTCACCAAACCCAGTTCGAGAACGCGGTGAGTAAAACCATGGCGGCTACCGGTGTTTGTCTTGCCCAGTTCGCCGCGCAGGTATCCTAGCATATTGCTCATATTCATCGCCAGGGGATCTGTAACCATGAGACGCAGAAATCCTGAGTCATTCATCCGCTTATCGAGCTGGCGGACCTGGCCCATCGGTTTGTCCATGTCGAACGGCAGGAATGCTTGCAGCACGGATTTATAGGCTGTAAACTGCCAATGAGAACCACCCGCCATGGCAGAAATGCCCTGATAGGTGATCTTGTAGTCGCATGTCTCCGAATAAACTTTCCGATTCTCTTCTTCAGATTGGCCTAAGGAGAGGTTAAATTCGAGGAACGTCTTCCATGGAATGAACTGTCCCATCTCAACTGAGCCGTTCTCGCGTGCCCAGGCCAGTGTGGATTGATAAAACTCCGGAGGTGTTCGAAATGGTCGTGCGGTCACCATCCCGACGTTGGGAAATGTTTCGAGGATCTCGACCGAATGACCAAGCCAGCCAGGCGAGAAAAGCACATCACTGTCGCAGTATGAGATGATCTCGCCTGGAGCACCGCCCAGGATGACATTCCATGCTCCCCCTTTCCCTACATTTTTTTCGGAAAGGATCAGGTATTGGATCTGGCCGGCTTCTTTTTCGGAAATAAGAAAATCACGCACCTCTGCACAGGAGCCGTTGTCGAACACCATCAAGTCAAAAGGCAAACCTGGATCTCTTCGCATGGATTGCATGCACATTTTTAGAACATCCAGGGTTTCAGAATAATATCCGCTCAGAAAAGGGATGTAGTTAAGGACAGCAACTGTGACCCTCTGTGGTCGGGTTACATCATTAACGAATTTTGCTGGATTCTGACCTTTGCGCATGATTAACTGAATTCTGCCTTGAATGGTTAAATGATTATTAAAGTCGGAATAGTTTAATACCAGAGATAGCGGCGGAAGGACCTTTCAGGGTTTTCGTCATGGGTTGATTTTGAACCATTTTTTTAACCTTTTCTTCCAGCGCTTTGGCCTGGCAATGCTCTCGATCTGATCCTCGGGCAGAAAGAAAAATAGGTTTCGCATGATTAATTCGATCCTGCGGGTTAACCTCTCCCTGGTAAACGCCGGGCATGCAAGGCTACCTTGGATCAACTCATGGGTCGAGT
>MGNL01000133.1:6682-7019 GCA_001796785.1 Chloroflexi bacterium RBG_16_51_16
ATAACGAATTGCTGACTGACCTCCAGCCAGGCGGATGTTTTCATCGGTTTCAGGTGTCGTGTGGTGGGTTTGTCCGCCAGGCAGATGGCTGTAGTCATGAGTTTGATGGACGACCAGGACCGACGGCGTACAGTCGATGACAGGCCACTTCTCCATTCTCGCTTTATAGATCATCCAATTATCCCATCCGGATCGGCCAACGGCAAACGGGGGTATCGAGTCATAACATTCGCGGGGAAATACGAAAAAATCGCTCCCAGCTGGCTTATGCAGGCTTCCTTTGTGCTCTGCCAACACCTTTAGCTTCTCCTCCCACCCGGGTGAAAAATCCATCGGT
>MGNL01000134.1:0-8221 GCA_001796785.1 Chloroflexi bacterium RBG_16_51_16
ATCGCGGTGATGCTTCCGGAGAAATACCATGGGGTTTATACGGGGCATCCGAGGCTGAGGGAATTGATGGAGGCGGTATAACCCGGGCGGGATGGCCCGGCCCTTGGGAGTTGCTATGATATTACCTAAACAAATTCGCTCTCGGAGCGTTTGAGGAATTGACCCTGCCCTGATTTCCCCAGCCACCTGTCTCCATCGACGATCAGCGAGCCGCGCAGGAAGACTTTTTCCGGATATCCCACCAGCTCCCAACCCTCGTAAAGGTTGTAATCCGTGCGGTGATGGGATAACGCGACCCCGTAATTTACACGTTTATCCGGATCCCAGATGACGATGTCGGCATCCGAGCCAGGCAACAAGGCACCCTTGCGCGGATACATACCGAAAATTCGGGCAGGATTGGTGCTGGTGAGGGCGACAAATTGATTGGCGGTCAGCTTGCCATCACCCACACCGAACGTCCAAATAATTGGTAAACGGTCCTGCACGCCCGGCAAGCCATTGGGTATCTTTGTGAAATCGGTCAGGCCGAGTTCCTTACCCGGAATGGCAACTTGTTTTCCTTCATAAACGATAGACCGTGTACCGTCATAGAAGAACGGGCAATGATCGGTACCGAGAGTCTGGATAACTCCCTGGGATAAGCCCTCCCAGAGCCGTTGATGATCCACTTTGGAACGCATGGGAGGTGAACAGATCCATTTGGCGCCATCGGGTTTTCGCAGGTCAGCCTCGGTAAAGAATAAATACTGCGGACAGGTCTCCCCCATCACACGGGCACCGTGCTGGCGAGCATACTGAACCATATCGACTTCACCGCCGACATTCATATGGACGATATACACCGGTGCACCGGTTTCAGCCGCCATACCCGCCACCCTCAATGTGGATTCGACAGCACCCCAGGCGGGCCGGGTCCGGGCATGCCACTCCGGGGTGACATGTCCGGCGGCGAGAGCCTCGGGTATCAAGACATCGATCACGTCACCGTTCTCGCAATGCGCCATTACGAGCAAACCATTTTCAGCAGCAAGCCTCAATGTTTTGAAGATGCTGCCATCGTCGATGCGAAGGCGGCCGTTGTAGGCGGTGAAAACTTTCAGCGTGGTTATCCCCAGATCTTTTAGCGACGGGATTTCAGCAGCCAGGCGGTCATCGAACCGGGTCAGATTCATGTGGAAGGAGTAATCAATAGCAGCCTTGGCGGCTTTTTTCATCCACAATTCCACAGAATATTTAAAACCCTGAGGTTCGAGGACGACAAAATCCATGACGGTTGTCGTCCCACCAAATGCGGCAGCCTTATGACCAGTGTAGTGATCGTCGGAGGAGACCGTGCCGAACATGGGAAGATCAAAGTGGGTATGGGGGTCGATGCCACCGGGGAGGATCAGTTTACCAGACGCATCGATCACTTGTTGATTGTCAGACGTGATATTTTGTTCAATCCGCGAGATCCGTTCACCCTCGATCAGAATATCCGCATTGAAGGATTGGGTATCCGTGATGAGGGTTCCACCTTTGATGACGAAGGGCATTACTTCTCCCCTAATGGGCTAAAGCCGCGACCGAAAACTCCCTGGACAGGCGAAAGGACGACGAATGCATTTTTGTCGACTTCGGCCACGATCGACCTGAGGTGGGCTGTCCCGGTGACCGTCAGGGTTGATCTCTGCTGTCGCCAGAGATAGTTCCGGAACATCTCAGCACGGAAGATACGAATCCTGGCAGCATCCAATTTGCCGTCCCTTAACTCATGACCGCGGAAGCTCCAAACGGTCGCCAATGCAGATCGAGCCTGGTTCGCCATACCTAATTCCCATTCATTCACTAAAGATTCCAAAAAAGAATCATACCAGCATACAAGCCCAACAGGACGACCACCAACAGCCCAAAACCTATTCGAAAGAAGTCAGACGATCGATAATTTCCAGGTCCCATGATAAGCAGGTTGATAGGATGGGCAATCGGAGTCAGGAAGGAGGCAGAACAACCGATGGCGGTTGCGACCGCGATCGCCTGTGGATTGGTGTGAAGGTGGATGGCGGCGCTGATGGCAATGGGGCCGACCACGAAGACCGCGGCCTGACTTCCCATGACCTGGGTAAGTGCGGCAGAAAGCAGGAAGGCGGAGGCAGACAAGCCAAGCGGTCCCTGCACCCCTATCGCTTCGAGAACATTCCGGCCGATTAAGTCGGCGAGTCCTGTGTGGACCATGGCGAGGCTGGCAGCGTACATTCCGGCGATGGAGAAAATGATCTGCCATTCTATGGAACGATAGACATCCTGGAGAGGAAGGTATCCAAGAAGAACAGTCATCAAAGCGGCTGCCATCACCGCGAGATAGATCGGCAATCCTAAAAGAGCAAGAAGAATCGCAGAGAAGAATAAAAGAATGCTAACGAAAGCCCGGAAGCGCGGGATCGGACGTGAGGCGGGATCTGCTTCGAAGATGACAAGATTTGGATTGGAGCGCAAATCCCGGATTCTAGATTGTGGTCCGACCATTAATAAGGAATCACCTGCTTCCAGGGCCTGGCTGGCGACGTCGGTGCGATGACTTCGCTGGCCCCGGAGCAACGCGATGGCTAAGAAGCCATAGCGCCCATGAAAATTAAGATCCTTGAGGGTCTTCCCAACATAAAGTGAATGAGGCGCGAGGATCGTCTCTATCAAAGTCAATCCAAAAGTGGTCAGAGAGTGGTTCTCCGGCTTCAACCGGAAACCCATTTGATTAAGGGTCATCACCCTTTCCTCACGGCCCACGACCAGAAGGATATCATCAGGCTGGAGGATTTCTGATAAAAAGGGAACGAAGAAGGCGTTCCGACCATGCCGTATGGCGGCAATCACGATCCCATATTTTTCACCAATGCCGCAGCGCTGAATCGATTGACCAACTAGAGCCGAATCGGGTTCGAGGCGGGCTTCCCAAAGGCGCTCACCCACCGCATATAAATCCTCTAATTCGGCGCTGGCGCGACGCGCGATGGATTGTTCCGGACCCGGCTCACGAACGGGCAGCAGACGGGTCCCGAACAGCATCATATATGCAATACCCAGAAGCGCGATCAAACCACCTGTTAATGCGAAGGAAAGAAGATCCAAAGGCGCTTGCGCCGGTTCTGCTGCGGTCAATAAATTACTCACCACTATATTCGCGGTCGTAAAATATGTAGCCATACCTCCCAATGCGGTGCCAAATGCAACCGGGATCAATAATTTACTGGCACGAATTTTCGACTGGCGTACAACATGCATGGCGCTGGGTAATAGCAGGGCGCCCACCATAACATTATTCATGAACAATGAAAGCAACGCGGAGGTCAGGGTAAATAAAAAGACCAATCGGACTACCGAGTTTTTACCCACCAGCGAGAGGCGCTTGCCGATCCACAGAACGACCCCGTTGTGGATCAAGGTCTGGGTGAGAATAAATAATCCAATCAAAGTAATCACGACAGGCTGACTGAAACCGGAGATCGCGATCAGCGGTGCAGAGGGAGACCGGGAATCGCTGAGAAGATCCAATCCAAGGAACTGTGCCAATCCCAACACCACAATCAAAAATAATCCGGCAATGTCCAACCGCCAACGATTGACCATCACCAATAGAAGCGGGAGGGTAAAAACAATCACCACAAACCACATTTGGGGAGTCATGATTTATTGATGAAAGATACGAATTCTGAACTTCATATGAAGCGAACAATCGCGGTTCATGGCCTAACCCGACCTAAGACTGCATCTTGTAATCGGAGTTGAGATTGGTTTACTTCGGGCAGTGCCATAAGGCGTCGTAATCAATCGAGGCTATAAGGATAGGTTGGAGCGGCCATCTGGCCGAACCCCACTAATATCATCAAAGTTCAGAGAGGAAAGAATTGCACAAAAGTTGAGGCGTACTCATCAGAATCCGATTCATAAATACGATATCTAGATTCGGATTCAGGCGACCCGGTGCGATACTTTTCCTCTACCATTCAGCTTCGAGTGACACGCGTGCGTCTTCCGGATCATGAGGATCATAATCTCCGGAAGAATCTTTAATCCCGAGCAGAGCCATCAAGATTTCCGGTGGGATATCCGCCTCAGGCAAACCCGTTGAATAGGCCTGCTGGTTCGCTGCCCTTTCGCGGAGCGAGAGCCAGAGCTGCTGACGTTCATCCGCCTGGACAACCAGGTCGTTCAAGATACGAGCCAGAAGAATGTATTCACCGGTCGTGTAAAGAAAGGTGAGACGTTTCCATTTATCGGCGAGGATGGGATTGTCCAGTTTTTCGAGGGGGCCGAGCTGGAGCTTGTAATATTCCTCAGCCGCGCGGGGGTGGTCAGACTCGTCACGCAGCAGTTCGAGGCGGGTGGTCAATTCGTGACCGAGCATGGGAGCGATGAATTCGATGCGACCACCCTGGTCACCGAAACTGGATGGCTGGTAAAAGGCGAGGTAATCAACAGCCACGACCTTGGGCGCGGTCCGCAGGGGGATGCGATACCAACCCAGCAGGCGTGCAAACTCGAGGTCCCGGGGTGTTGGCAGCAGGCAGACCATGACCAGGTCCGAGGGTTTGAGGGGCATGAATTAATTATAAGACCACTGGAGGGGAAAGGCCGTCCGGATGGATTGCATAGTCCTGGGCGGGATGACCCCGTCGCTGCGGTTTGAAATGGCATGAGTGGGAGGATCCTGCCCCTACAGGTTGCGGTGACGGAAAATTGAGTTAATTAAGAAGACCAACCTCGGAATTAAATTCCATGATCAATTGATCGATCTGATCCGCCTGTCCCTGGACGGCGGTCCAGTAATCCGGTTGATGCCACTGAGCATGGATCTCCTCATAGGTACGACCCTGCTGCTCGACCCAGGTGTAGTATTTCAGGTTGTGGACGCGGCGTCGGTCGGTGTAGCGCAACTCGAGCAGGTTGTCTGTCGATTGTCCATGCAGGTAATGGGCGAAATCCGCTGCGGCATCTTGTTCGGTGTATGGGCCGAATTCCTGGTGCATCTCATGCAGACGTGAGCGATACAATTCCATCGAATCGGTCAGGATGGTGAGCATAATGTCGCTGCCCGTCATTTCATAGTATTTGGCGGTTTTGATGGCAGATAAAACATTGGAAATACCGGAAAATCCAAGCAGATCGAGCTGACCAACAAGTGCCTCAGGGACTCCACGGTCGACGAGGTGAGAGCGACCGATCTCCTCGTTGAAGAGGCGGGACAAATTCACGACAGCCTGGTCGTCGATGGCAACGACCACATCGGTATTTTTAACATTATGGATCCACGGCACATGCTTATCGCCGATACCCTCGATACGATGGGCACCGAAACCATTTTCCAACAAGGTGGGGCACTGGAGAGCTTCACTGGCGACGATCTTGCTGTCCGGGTACAGGTTTTTCATGTAATCGCCGCTGGCGATGGTGCCGGCCGAGCCGGTGGCGGAGGCCATACCGCGATATCGATCCCCGGGTCGCATGACTTTTTTAAAAACTTCTTCCATGGCATGACCGGTGACCTCAAAGTGCCAGAGGTAATTGCCGAATTCCTCGAACTGGTTGAAGATCATTAGATCCTGACCGGATTTGCGCAGCTCCCAGCATTTGTCAAAGATCTCCTTGACATTCGATTCCGATCCCGGGGTCTTGATGGTCTCTCCGGCGATGTTCGACAGCCATTCGAAGCGTTCTTTAGACATTCCCTCCGGCAGGATGGCGATCGATTCGCAAGCCAGCAAGGCTGAATCATATGCACCCCCACGGCAGTAATTCCCGGTTGATGGCCAGACAGCTTTCTGGGTGGTGGGATCAAATTGTCCAGTAACGAGCCGCGGCACCAGACAGGAGAAGGCTGCACCAACCTTGTGAGCGCCAGTGGGAAACCACTTGCCAACGAGGACGATGATGCGAGCTGGTACACCCGTTAATGAGGAGGGCAGCTCGAGGAAGTTCACATCCCCGAATGTGCCGCCGGAAGCCTGGGGTGAATTGTGCCAGTTGATGCGGAACAGATTGCGCGGGTGTACATCCCACAGGCCGATCGTTTTCAGTTCATCCTTGATCTTAGAAGGGATTTTTGAAGGATCCTTCATCTGGGCATAAGTAGGGACAATGATGCCGCGCTCGCGGGCGCGCTGAACCGCGCGCTTCCGGCGGTCTTTCTGGATCGTAAGGTCAATCTTACTCATGAGAATCTCCTGCTAAAGTTGTCTGACAAATTGGATTATATCGCACAACAAATCACAACCCCTCAAATAACAATCCACACTTGATTTTCAATAAAAATGAAAGTAAAGTAAGACCGGCTTTAGGGTTGGTGGGAATCATACGTTGAGGAACCAATCAGACAATTCGGTTATCTGAAACAATCGAGGAGGAATTATATGGACCTAAGCCTTGCCATCCTGATTTGCTTGGCGATCGGGTTCGGCGTTGGGATCATCGCCGGATGGCTCATTCACGAAAGATTTGCAATCCACGTAGATCCCAAAGACGTCGAGAGGTTGATGCACAACCCAGCGTGGGAAAAATACAGTCGACCTCAGTATGTAGAATTCCTCTTCTGGCTGCTCAGGATCGTTCTGTTGATCGCCCTGGGCAAGTTGGCTATGGTCGTGATGGCTTCCGCAGGAATTGCGGAGTTGATCGGGCCTGTATGCGCCATCCCCGCGTACATCCTGGGTGAACAGGGTTACAACCGCTACCATCACGGCAAGATAATATTTGTTGAACACAAATGGTTGGAAAAAGCCGCTAATATATTGCTGGTCATCTACTTGATTGCGACCCTGGGTCTAACCATCCAATTCTTTCTTCAACCCGGCTCGATATCAATGACCGAGGGGATGATGCTTGGGATCCCATTCTTGCTCTTCTGGTTGACCATACCATTCGATTGGCTGCTGTCGCGCCCCGCGGAAATTTCGATGAAGAGGCATATTTACAAGCAGCTGGATAACGACCCTGATCTGATCCGTAAGGCGGAATCCATGCGACGCAATCCTCCCTTTGGAACACGGAACTACCGCGAGTTATTGGAGTACATGAGTAGCACGCTCCAGATCAAAACGAACTGGCGTAGATGATTTTATTCCTGGTGGGAGGTCAACATGAGCGAATCGTCTGATCAAGACAAGGGCTGCTTTTCTTTCCTGCTCACATATAACTCCTTGTTATTGGTAGTCATGGTTCTGATCCGATATTATTTCACAGCCAATAACTATCTGGATAAAGTTAAAGGACCTTTTAACATCCTGACGGCGATTCTCGCTTGTGGAGTTCTTGCGAGCATTATCTACATCATTATTTTGATTAAAGATAAAGGTGTGCGGGTGATCTTCAAATCGATGGTCCTGCTAACTCCAGGCGTCCTGGCCGTTTTGGTAATCGGATCGATGTATTCAGGATTGTGGGAATCCGCGTCGCAAGTCAGCCAGGAGCGCTGCCTGCAGAGGATTTCACCAGGCGCAGATCTGCAGAAATGCGATCTGCAAGGGGCAGACCTCGCAGGGGTCGATTTGAGCGGCGCGAATTTGAGTGATGCAAACCTGAGCGGGGCGAACCTGAGTGAAGCGAATCTAAAATCAGCCAACCTGAGTTGGGCGAATCTAACGGAAACAAATTTCGCATCAGCTGACTTGAATGCGGCTAATTTATCACATGCCCGGATGGTGTCGACCAACCTGGGCAGCGCCGCGCTGGATCAGGCAATCTTTGATTTCGTTGATCCGCAGGACACCAAGGGGTTGTATGGCAACACTTCAATGATCGCAAGCTGGAAGGTTCCCGATCTGAGCGGCCTGTGCAGCGGAGAGGGGAGCGGATTTCAATTTGCCGCTCCGTATACTCCGGATAGTGCCGGCATCCACCCGATCTTTTATAGTGTCGGACGAGGTCTATCAAACAAGCCACCGGGTGAATGGCTGGCTGACGACCTGCGCGAACTCGAACTGGTCTTGTGCGGGAGTGCTTCGTATGTGTTGATCGAAACGTGCAGTTATCAGCTCGGGGGAGAGGTTCAACGCTGGCAGGATCAATTCAGGGTTGAGATGCTCGAAGCACGAACAGGCAAGTCCGTAACATCCTTTTCCTATACCGGTTCACCTCCCCAGGTTTGCCCGGAAGTGGTCTCCAGCGACCAGAAGTATTACGGCAGTGGATTGACTGGCGAAGATTATAAGACAATCGGTTCCGATGTTCTGGAGAACATCAAGGATTG
>MGNL01000134.1:8290-12845 GCA_001796785.1 Chloroflexi bacterium RBG_16_51_16
AATCCATCCCGGGGCGCGATTGATGGCGCGGACCTGCAAGTCTTTCTGATTCGCCAGACCAAAGGTTTTTCTGGAGTTCTTCTGGAAATTAGTCAGACTAATTGCATTATTTATCACACTTATTTCAATAAATGTTGTAATTTAATTCGACTCTTGACAAAAGTCGAAATCAGTTCTAATATACAAACGAACGTTCGTTCATATTGAAAGGCAGCCATGGAAGCACCAGTTCTAACGAAAGGCGAACGTACTAACAGGGCGATCTTGGAAGCAGCTTATGGACTGTTCATTGAACAGGGGTACGCTGCCACCTCGATGCGCCAGATCGCAGAAAAGTCCGGTCTTGCCCTGGGTGGCATATACAACCATTTTGCATCGAAAGAGCGGGTATTCGCAGCCATCGTTGAAGAGCGGCATCCCTTTTTCCAAATTGTGCCGATCCTGAGCGACATACAGGGCAACAGTGTCGAAGAGTACGTGCGGAACGCGGCTCATACGCTGGTGGAACAACTCGGACATTATCCCGAATTCCTCAACCTGATGCTGACCGAGATCGTGGAGTTCAAAGCCAGCCACGTCCCGCTGGTTTTCACCAAAATGTTCCCCATGATGATGCCCATTATCCAGCGGCTAACGAGTTTGGAGGGCGAACTGCGTCCGATCCCACCCGCGGTGCTGATGCGGGCTTTCCTGGGCATGTTCTTTTCGTATTACATCACCGAAATCCTGGTCAGCCGGGCGTTCCCGCCGGAGATGATGGCGAATGCGATGGACCATTTCGTGGATATATTTTTACACGGCATCCTGGTCAAGGAGGCGGAGTGAACTCAAGACTGCTTTCGATCATCCGAAAGGAATTCATCCAGATCTTTCGCGACCGGCGCACACTTGGCTTGATCCTTGTGATGCCGATCGTCCAGATGTTCCTGCTCGGCTACGCGGCGACCACCGATGTGAAAAACATACCGATCGCGGTGTGGGACCAGAGCCGTACACCCGATTCGCGCGAACTGCTGGATGCATTCCGGGCAGCCAATTATTTCAGGATCACCTACGATGTGCACTCCGAGGATGAAATTCGGACCCTGATCGAAGGTGGTGAGGTACGGGGGGCACTGGTCATTCCTCCGGATTACGACCAAAGGCTTTTGGAACAGAACGCACAGGTATCCATGATCCTGGATGGATCGGATGCCACCGTAGGGTCAACGGCATTGTCGGCGGCGAGGTTGGTGGGCCAATCCTATGCGATCAAGGTGTTGAATGAACAGGCAGCCCGCCAGGGCCGCGCTTCCATAGTGCAGCCTCCGCTGGATGTACGCACGCAGGTTTGGTACAACCCCGACCTGGTATCGGCCTACTTCATGATCCCGGGCATGATCGGGATGATCCTTTATTTCATTATGGCGCTGCTGACCGCCTCATCCGTTGTGCGGGAACGCGAACGCGGCACGATCGAGCAGTTGATCGTCACACCGATCCGGCCGTTGGAACTCATCACCGGAAAAGTCCTGCCCTATGTGATGCTCGGATTTTTCGATGCGTTTGAAGTCATTCTAGTGGGACATTACTGGTTCAAGGTGCCGATCCGCAGCGACCTGGGATTGATCTTTGCCTGCTCCGGACTGCTGCTGCTTTCGAGCCTGGGGATCGGGCTGCTGGCATCCACGATCGCCAACACCCAGCAAGAGGCCTTCCTGACCGTGATGTTCACGATGCTGCCGACCATCTTCCTTTCAGGATTCTTCTTTCCATTGGATGCGATGCCGAAGTTCCTGCAGGCGATCGCCTATTTCATACCGCTGCGTTATTACCTGGTGATCATCCGATCCCTGCTGCTTAAAGGTGTCGGGGCAGGTGCGCTCCAAAGTGAGATTCTTGCGCTTGCCGTCTTCGGTGTAGTGATCATGGGCGCAGCTGCACTACGCTTCCGGAAAAGGTTGGATTAAACCAAAATTGAATCAATTTCCCGGTATTAAACGAAAGCCTCTGGTCAAACAATCCCGGGAAAGCAGGAGGAGCTACCATGGAACATAAACGTCCGCCCGTACGAATAATCATACCCACCGCACTGATATTGCTGGTCGTCATTTACTACGGCTGGAGGGCATTTGTCGGAAACGACAATGAAACGCTCAAAGCCTCGGGAACGATCGAAGCCGTGGATATCAGCCTTTCACCCGAGTTGAGCGGAAAGGTCGCGGAAGTATTTGCGGTTGAAGGACAGCAAGTTACGGAAGGCGACCCGGTCTTGAAATTGGATGACAGCCTGCTGATCGCCCAGAAGGGACAAGCAACCGCCGGGTTGGAAGCCGCCAAGGCTGGCTCGCAGACCGCGCTGAGCGGCTTCGAGACCGCGAAGTCTCAATACCAATCGACGTTGACGACCGTCCTGGCGAAGGACAGCAAAGCACGCGTGCAGGACTGGTTCACACCCGATCAGAACCGGTTTGACCAGCCCAACTGGTATTTCACGCGGGAGGAACAAATCCAGGCTGCGCAAACCCAGATCGATGAAGCGAGCCGGATCCTGGAAGAAGCCCAGAAAAATTTGAAGGACGTGGCTAATTCAGTGGACAAGGCAGCATTTCTGGAAGCGGAACAGCGACTTGTGAATGCACGCCTCGCTTATTTGATCAGCCAGGACGTCGACGCCCGTGCGGAGAACTCGATCACAGAGAACAATCCGGTAGGCGTATACAACCGGACACACTGCGGAACGAACCAGGGTTACAGGCTGGCAAACGGGCACCTGACGAACCTGATCTACCGGTGCAGCGGAGATGAAAATCTAACCGAGATCAGCCAGGCGTATTACGACGATGCCAAAGCTGAGCTCGAAAGCGCGGAAGATGCCTATGGCGAGCTGCTTAACACCCAGGTGGCAGAGGACGTATTGCAGGCTCGGGCGGAGGTCTCTGTGGCACAGGAACGTTATTACGCTTCACTCGACCGGCTGCATGCTCTGCAAACCGGCGATGAGTCGCCTGTGGTAAGCACGGCGAAAGGCGCGATGGACCAGACTCAGGCTGCTTATGAACAAAGCCTCAAGATGGTTGAGCAGGCTGAAGCGAACCTGACGGTGATCGAGACGCAGCTTGACAAGCTGACGGTCATCGCTCCAGTCAATGGCGTGATCCTGACGCGCAATGTTGAGCCCGGTGAATTCGTCCAGCCGGGCGCGATCGCGCTGACCATGGCCAACCTGAACGAACTAACCATCACCGTGTACATTCCCGAAGACCGGTACGGAGTGATATCCATCGGTCAACAAGCCGAGGTGAAAGTCGATTCGTTCCCGAATCAGACTTTTACTGCGGAGGTGATCCATATCGCGGACGAAGCCGAGTTCACACCGCGCAACGTGCAGACCGTTGAAGGGCGGAGCAGCACGGTCTATGCCGTCAAACTTAAAGTAACGGATACGGGCGGCAAGCTCAAGATTGGAATGCCGGCGGATGTTACCTTCCACTGATCAAAGCATCAGACCTGGAATTTCAACACGGCTATTAGGAATCTAAAGAAAGGGAGGTTGATCATTATGAACCGGAAACGGATCATCGAGATGAGCGCTTACACAATGATATTCCTTGGATTAACAGTCATCTCACCATCGATAGCCAAACTGATCGATCATCAGTATTACCCATATCCCAGGTTATTTAGCGAATCCCCGCTGACCCTGCTGATGGGTGGATCAATTGCGCTGATCGGATTCGCGTTAGTCATATGGACGATCGTCATTTTCAAAACGATTGGCAAAGGCACGCCGTATCCGTACTTGCCACCCCTTGAATTGGTGATTTCCGGACCGTATCGATACAGTCGTAACCCGATGGTTGCCGGAGGATTTTTAGCCCTGGTTGGCGAAGCGGGCATCTACCAATCACCGTCACTGGCAGTCATTGCCGTACTATTTGCTGTGATTTTGTATGTATATATAGTTTTTTTCGAGGAGCCAGTATTAAAGGATCGTTTCGGTATGCGTTATGAAACATATATTAAGACAGTTCCAAGATTTCTCCCAAATCCCTTTACTTCGAGGCGCCAGAGTTTTGACACCAATATGAAGATCGATCGGGATGGTAAATAGTGCCGCTCACAGGATCCATTGATGAATTAAATTTAACATTGGACAGGTATGGCTGAACCCTTGATCTGGGCAAGTGAGTTACATAAACATTTCAGCCGCAACCACGCCGTAAATGGTGTTTCGCTGCAGGTACACGCCGGTGAAATTTACGGCTTGGTCGGGTCGGATGGAGCCGGTAAGACCACAACCATCCGACTGCTTGTCGGTGCGCTGCGGGCGGACCAGGGAGAAGCCGGCATTTGCGGCTTTGACATCCGGAGGGAGGCTGAACAAGCCCGTGCGCAGTTGGGCTACCTATCGCAGAGGTTTTCACTCTACGAGGACCTGACGGTGCTCGAAAATATCCGTTTTTTCGCGGAGGTGCGGGGACTGCCTAAGGATGAATGGCTGCCTCGCTGCATGGAGATCCTTGAGTTCGTTGGCTTGGCGAATTTCAGCGAACGCCGCGCCGGACAGCTTTCG
>MGNL01000134.1:12940-13164 GCA_001796785.1 Chloroflexi bacterium RBG_16_51_16
GACACGACAGGATTTCTGGCAACTGCTGGTCAGGCTGGTATCCCACCACAAACAAGCGGGTGGCAAACCTGGAGTCGAAGAGGAGAATGAAGGCGTCGCGGTATTGATTAGCACACCTTACATGGACGAAGCTTCCCGGTGCAATCGGATCGGATTCATGAAGCAGGGCCGGCTTATCGCGGAAGGGACCCCGTCCCAACTGCGGGACCGGTTAAGAGGACGGG
>MGNL01000135.1:0-128 GCA_001796785.1 Chloroflexi bacterium RBG_16_51_16
GGGGGCGGATAGGATTCGTTCGCGGGAAAGGGTTATGCGCGCTTCGATCTCTGCTGAGGGGATTTTGTCTCCAGCAAGATCGAGTCTGAATCTGTTCCCCATGGCCTGGGCTAATTCCAATTTGACTT
>MGNL01000135.1:229-17019 GCA_001796785.1 Chloroflexi bacterium RBG_16_51_16
ACCCCGGATTCAAAATTGCGAATCGAGCGCCTGGTCCTCAGAAAATTGTGCAAGGTTTTCGCACCGGTAAGTTCGCTTTCGCTCTGGCTGAATATCGTTGTAGTCACTAGATTGTCCTTGGTAAAGCTATTCAATTTACTAGTAAGGGTTTTCGCCGGCATCTTATTGAAATAAATCTTGTTCTGGAGGTCGAAGGAGGTCCTTCATGGTGGCATTTGCTAATGGATAGGGGAATCCGCGGACCAGGACCACGGGAGTAGCCTCTGCGGCTTGACCCATGACTAGAGAACCCGCCGCGGCCAATTCATCTGCCACGCCGACAACAGTAACTTGCAACGTATTACCGAATAAATCCTTCCAGCCTCGTTCATCGATGATAGCAGGTATTCCGCTGAGTCCGACACAGGTTCCGACCGTGCCAAGCCTCCATGGCCTGCCATGCGAGTCGATGATCATCACGCCGATCTTTCGATCGATTTTTTGTTCAATCTCTAACCGTATCTCTGTCGCAGACTTATCCGGATCTTCCGGCAACAATAACACCCAGTTGTTCTGTTCGAGGTTCGAACTTTGGGATTTTACTCCACCACCCGGGTCTTTATCTGGTTCTTGCCCCATGACGTTAGAGTGATCGATCCCGGCATTTGCACACACGAACCCCAGGTTGTGCCTGACGATGATCGCACCGGGCCGGAAGCGTAATAATTCTCGGCTTTCCCTAAGGATCAATTCAACCAGCCTGGGATCTTTTTCGGTCTGCTCAGCCAGTTCATTAGCCCGAAGGCTGGGGCTTATGGTTTCCAAGTTAACGATGCGACCTTCGGCTTTGCTCACAATCTTGGAAGTGAGCACCAGGATATCGTTGTCTTTTATTTCGAGTTTGTTAGCCTTCAACGCATTGACAACAATATCCGCCAGGTTGTCACCCTGGCGGATCAAGGGAATATCAGGAAGCGGGACCAAGGTCAATGGCTGCACTAGGTATGCTTTTCACCCGGTTCGATCACGAGATGCGCCGGTAATTCTAATTCCGGCATGGGTAGAACCATATTTCTTGTTAATATTAATCAGGACGCTGGTTAATCCTTCAAGCACCATACTGTTTTCCAACGGTCCCGCGTCCCAGCCGATTAATCCAGCGGATTCGACGAGTTTTAACGTTTCGGAACGGGCGTTTAAACTGGACCCGGTAACGAGAACATCGCAATCAATGATGTCATCTTTCAATAAATGCTCGTGGCTTACATTATGGAACGCGGCTGCAACTTCAACACCAGCACCAAGTATTTCTTTGGCTTCCTGGGCAGCAGAACCAGCAGGTGGCATTTGCGCTGCTGTAACTTTTGGGGGAACCAACGGGACGGTGACGTCGATCAATAATTTTCCCTGTAATTCTCCCTTGACCAATTCCAGGGTTTCGCGATGAGCGCTGTATGGCACAGTAACGACAACCAATTCAGCCATTTTGGCAGCATTCTGGTTGGACGTGCCGACAATGGAAGAAGCGCCATCCAGTAGTTCAGATATTTTTCCGGCGGAAGTCACTGCCTTTTCCTCGCTGCGCGAGCCGATAAGTACGCGATAACCAGCCTTAGCCCAGCGATAGGCTAAACCCTGACCCTCCTTGCCGGTGCCTCCCAGGATTCCAATGGAGAGCAAAAGAGGTGTATCTGTCATCGCAGGTTTACGCATTCAATTTAGCGACTTCGATTTGATAACGATCCCAGACTTTGGGTGCGATCTCACGCGATTTTGCAGCAATCTCTTCCTCATCAAGCGTTGTAAGCTGCCGGTCCCTCATCAATATCCTGCCTCCTGCGATCGTCGAGGTGATCATGCCGGGCTGAAAACCAAAAAGAATGTGCCAGGGCAAATTTTCAACTGTGAGCGGTGTGTTGGGTCGATAATCCACGAGGATGAGGTCCGCAAAAGCTCCCGGTACCATTTTTCCGATCGGCGCAGAAGGGAAAAATACATTCGCCAGGGCTGCATTGTTGTAGACCGCGATCTGTTGAATATCATAACCGGACATCCGGCGAGGGTCACGATGATGCACCTTATGAACGAGATACGCGCTTTTCCACTCCTCCCACATCGCATTCGAAAATCCATCGTTTCCCAGGCAGACTTTGACTCCTGATCGAAGCATAGACTCGATCGGAGCGACGCCCACACCATTGTTCATGTTGGAACGAGGCTGGTGTGAAAGCCATGTGCCGGTATCCTTGAGGATCTCAATTTCACGCGCATCGAAATGGACGCCATGGGCGGTGATTGTCCGGCTGCCAAGTATCCCATGTTTTTCCAGCCGGTCAATCACGCGTGTGCCAGATTTTTGCATACTGTCGTCTTCATCTGCTTCATGCTCAGCTGTGTGAATATGAAAACCCTCTCCCGCAGCTGCAGCCTGTCGGCAGGCTTCAAGTGTGGAATCCGAAAGGGTCAAGCTGGCATGCAAACCAAAACTAGCTGCCAGGCGGGGATTAGGATTAGCGAGCAGTTTTTTCTGGAAGCGAATGTTTTCTGCGATTCCCAGTTGAGCTTTTTCACGACCATCCCGGTCTGTAACTTCATAACAGAGGACAGCTCTCAAACCTGAGCGATCCACTTCATCGGCAAGGATGTCGAGTGAGCCATCGATGGCATTTGGAGAGGCGTGATGATCGATCAATGTGGTTGTGCCGTGACGAATGGCATCGACTAGACACGGCAATATGGAATAACGGATGCTCTCTTCGTCCAGGGATCGATCAAGCGGCCACCACAGTTTTTGGAGGATTTCAGGGAAAGCTTTCGGCGCAGCTCCCGGGATGGCCATGCCGCGGGCGTATGCTCCGTAGAAGTGTGTATGGGCACAGATATTCCCAGGCATGACGTATTGACCCCGGGCATCCACAATTTCCGTATCATTATATTTTGCGGCCATCTCGCCTGCGGGTCCGAAATCCTGTATCCTGTCCCCTTTAATGACAACCGCGTGATCCGCCAATATGCGGTTTTTAGTTTCCCAGGTTATCAAGGTCGCATTTTTTATTAGCATGCTAATTCAACCCATACTGGCTTGGATGCGCAAGCTTTACCCCTGAGGCGCCAATCTCCCACAAGGTCAAGAACACCGCTTCCCTCAATTCAGGATCGTCACGGTACATCGCATTATACAACTGGCCAATGACGCCCTCAGTGGGGTAGAGTTTGAAATAAGGCATGGCTGCCAGCCGGGTATCGGGGTCGTCGTCTTTGAGCGCTTGCAAGAGCAGGTCGGTGGCCGGTTTGCCTGGTGAGATCCCCATTCCCTGTTTGGCTGCAAATTCGATCAACCAGCGGGATTCAGACGGCGCTTTCATCCTGCGAGGCGCGCGTTGAAAACCGTTTGAGCGCGACTCGAGACCTTCAGCGGCAGCATTTCGCACCACCCATTGCTCATCTTCAACCTGAACTTTTTGAAGCAGCAGCTCAGCCCATTCCTCCTCCACCCTGGCAAGACCGAATGCGGCCGCCCGGCGAAGAAGGATATCCTCATATGTAATGCCATCTTTAAGCATTGCATGACCTTCATCAGGATGGTTTGCAAGTGCTTCAGCGGCAGCCCGGCGCATATCCTCCTCGGAATTTAACAGCACATGCGCTACCAACTCAAGAGCTTCGTTTGTACCGATGGCAACCAACGCCATGCAGGCTGCCCGCCGGGCAGATAAGCTGGGAGCTTCCAGCACTTTTTCAAGGACCGGGATCGCCTTGCTGTCCTTCATTCCACCGCATCCGAGGACAGCGAGCTGAACCAGTTCAAAGGAATTGGACGCCGCCATCTTTCTGAAGAGAGCTGCTGCACCAGGATCGCCCGAAATCATGAATGCAGCTAATGCTTGACCGCGCAAACCAAGAGGAATCCCTTCTGTTTGGAGGAGTGCGGCGAGCGTGGCAAAGATTTTTCCAGACCAGGCAGAATCCCGTGGCGCATCCCGAAGCCAGCGCGCGGCTGCGAGAACGGGCCTGTGCATTGGCAGCCGCGACCATTCCAGCAATTTTTGAACGATCGAACTTGGATCGCCATGGGCACTGAGATAACGCATGGCGAGATATTTACCCGACCAGTCCGGCTGGTTAAGAATCGCGTCATTTCCTTTGTTCGTGCTCAATCCACGGCCGGCGAGAAAACCGATGAAAACCGGGTGAATGAAACGCATACGATTTTCGATATTGGTAATAAGCATACCGCTGGAAACCAATCGCCCGAGTAAGCCAGAGGTTGGTTTGGGCAGGAGTTTTTGAGTTCTCCTTGTCTTACCGGTTTCTGTCGGTTCTTTCACTTGATCATCGGGGATTGGTTTGTCAGTTTCCTCTCCATTCTGATCCTCAGAAGTTTCAAATTCCCGAACCCAACTCCTTGCACTGCGTGGATCGAATACCGGTTGGGCACTGAGAATAGCCTGCATGGCAAGCGTATCCAGCGCTGCAAGCGGCAATCCCGGAGGGGCTATCCGGCGGATGTGGGCCGAGATCGATTCGAGAGGATGGGGTCCAATCACATCGCCGGCAAAACCAGCCCAGACTTTTAGGGTCAGTTCCAGGGGAGTCAGGAAATTGTAATCAGTGGAGAGCCAGTTGGTTAATAAAAGCGAATCAACCTGGACCTGGGTCGTCCGGGCCATCATCTCATTCGCGATTGAATTCGTCCACGCGGTTGCCCATCTCTGAATGAATTTACGGCTTATTTGATCCGACCAACTAAGGATAGATAGCGGAGAGAATCCCAAACCGATCAGCCCATCCAGATATTCCGGGGCGCCGGTAGTTACAATCTGTATCTTCGGAAAGGCTTGCAGGAGCAACTTTAGAAATTGGGATACCTCCTGCTGACCTTCGGATGTAAGCTCATCGAAACCATCCAATAGGAAAAGAACATGGCCACCTTTAAAACTGCTGGTTATGAAGCTGGGAACGCGGGGAATGTCGAGCAGGGGCATTTGACTTGAGATCAAATCTATAACGGGATTCAATACATTCCTGGCATCTCCTATCGGGAGCTTGAGATCAGCTACATGCAATAGAACAGGCAGGTATGTTTTTACCGATCGCAAACGGTCGTCTTCGTTTGCCGCCAGGGAAGCCAGATGCGCCAGGGCGACAGTTTTACCAATTCCCGGTTGCCCGATGATAAGCAGATGGCTGCCTCCCTGCAAAGCTTGATCTACCGTCAAGGCAGCGGTTTTATAAACAGCTGCAAGTTCAGTCCATGCCGGTAAATAAGGGACCGTCTGGGTGACGAGATCGTCCGCAATTGGGGGGACACCCGGGTCAAGGGAGACAGGAGGGGTGATGAGCAGGGGTTCAGTCAGGATATCATTGAGCGGGAAAATCGAGGCAGCCAGATGCATTGCCTGTGCGCGGCGGAATGTGATCCGGCGGTAATTTTGTTCTATCGTAGAGGACCTACGGGCTTGTGCAGTCGCAGACCGCTGAGCCAACGATTTTCGCGCTTCAGACCAAAGCGGTCTCGCCTTGCTCAGCAACCACCAGAAAATGGTCGCGATCAGGATGGCGATGATGAAAGTGTACGGATCAATGTTGATGGAATTCAACGATATCCCCGAGATTATGCGCCGTAAAGGATTCTATTACAGGTAGGGCAGGCTACCAGCTGGGATAACGAGCGGGCGTTCTGTTGCATGGCAGCAGTCAGGGTTGTACCGCACCCCGAGCAAGAGCCGTCTGTGATCTCTACGACCGCTACGCCTCGCTTAGACCTGCGCAATTGTTCATACATATTTCGATGCTCCATTGAAATTGGATCCAGTGTTGCCCGGCGCTCTTCGGTCAATTTTTCAAGCTCCCTGTTTAAAAGGGATCTAGATCCTAACAGTACGGACATCGAAGACTCTCTCTTGATTTTCAATTCTTCAAGGGAGGCTCTTAGCATCCCAAGCTCTTTTTCCGCAGCATCGAGCTCAGTCATGGAAGCTAACTCCCGCTCTTCCAGTGTATCCAGTCGCTTTTTTAGGGAGGCCACATCGTTTTGCAGGTCTTGGAGTTCCTTGGGATTGTGGACCTGACCACTGTACAAACTTGATTCCGCCTGTGAGATTTTTTCCTGCTGGGATTGAGTGTCCGCCCCTGCCGTTCGCACAGCCTGGTTGACCGAATCAATTTCGCTCTGGACTTTTTCAATTTTTCCTGTTAATTCGACCAACTCCGAATTATCGTCCAGGCTTTTTTGAATCTCCTTCAATTGTGTCTGCGCTCGATCCACCTGCCGATCGATCAGTTGAAGGCGGAATAATCCAAGCGCAGCGCTCATGAGAGGATTATATTCGAATGGATATGGCGGAATAGTGAGTGGTCACTGAGTTGCAATGTTGAAATAATTATAGACCGCCCGGGTGAGGTCAGCAAACAAGGGGTTGGTTATATCCCAGATATTTTGAATAGGGTGGTAGGTAAATATGGACAGTACGAAATTGCCCCCAGGGGTATAAACCAGCCCGGTGTCACTGATGTCATGAATGATCAGGTCCGATGGATCCGGTACGTACCCGTGTTTATGTGGCACTAGAGTTCCATCCGGAACCCCACCCTGGATCAAGGCTCCCAGCCTATCCAATGCCATAAAGTCAAGGATGGACTGGCAGTTAGATTGATTCATCCTATCTGGAAAGGCAGCCAATAAAGCACCACCTCCGGTTTGTGAGCAGAGGTAGATATCCATTAAGAGCGTGCCCATTTCGGAGGTAGTCGTCTGCGAATAAGGGTCTGGATGGGTGTTGACGTCGGCGCGCTGATTTCCAGGCGTGTTACGAGTTGGTGCAATGATAGGCCTCTCGGGTGAAAAGTATGCGCTCAGAAACGTACTTTTTAATCCTATCGCCTCCACATCCCCGGTCACAATAAGCGGTCCGAAATTGAGATCGATCCGATCCAGGATGCGGTCGGTTGCATTATTATCCGACTGTCCCAACACCAGATTGATATCCCTTCGAGTATCTTCATCAAGATTGTCGCCTCGATTAATAAAAAAAGAGACGATGACAGGGATTTTCATCGTGCTGGAAGCCGTGAAGGCGATATCAGGCTCGGTTTCGACTTCCACCTTGTTATCCATCGAAAAATGGATTTCCTGTCCATTCTGAAGATCGACCATGAACAAGCCGATCAAACCGTCAAAATCTGACACCTGGATGATCTGCTTCAACAAGATCTCAAGATTATCGATGGTGGGTCTTGCAGCGCTGTCACGTGTGAAGGTGAGCAACACCGAGCGTTGATCCGGCGACTTCAACGCATCACTGATAATGATAACGGCCCGGTTGATATCCAAGGTCTGCCCCGGCAATCCTGGAAGGAAGGTCGTGCTTCCGGGTACCGGTTGGGCAGGGGTTGGAGGGAGATCATAACGGGAGGCAATTTCGCTTTGGAGATAATCGCGGAGCCTTTCTTCAGACAAAGTTGCCCGAAGGGGTATCGCGACCGGAGCAGGTTCTCGATTCCATAAATGATCCCAGAACCCCGACCAAAATGACCCGCCGGTTCGGGTCAAATCAGCTGCGGCAAGCATGCCGTCAACATCCGGTTGAAAACCAATCACGGCTGGCTCAACCTGGATTATCGCATCTCCATATAGGAGTTCGATGGGTGATGTATAGACTTCAAGCAGACGCTGGGAAGCCTGTGCGGGTGTCAAACCGCCTACCGGAACTCCCGCGATGGTCATCCCCAGAGGATAATTATTGCGCGAGCGGCTGTAGTTGATGAGTGAGAAAATTGTTAAAACAATTGTTGCGCTAAGAAATAAGACTGAAATTCCCCGCAGTATGATATTGGCGTTCCGATTCCTCACTCAGCCTCCAAAATAAGTGATAAAAGTCACCCGAGGAGTATAACATACCCATTCATGGCACCTGTGCTAGAATAATTTTAAGATTGGCCGACGAACGATAAGTTACTGTTCAAACATGCGGGAAGGACATCAATGCTGAGATCCTTTTTGATCTATTTATCGAAAGCCGGTTGGGCCCAGCGCTTGGTAACAAACTGGAGCATCGGGTGGAAGACAGCCTCACGTTTTGTCGCTGGAACCCAGCTTGAAGATGCGATCAAAGCCGTCAAAGATTTGAACATACGGGGTATTAATGTAACCCTGGACCACCTGGGTGAGCACACAACGAAGGATGAGGATGCTCAAAAAGCTGCAGAAGATATCTTCGCCACACTGGAAGCCTTAGGTCGAACGGGGGCCTGCGCTAATGTATCCATCAAATTATCACAAATCGGCCTGGCATTGAATGAAGAACTGTGTGCGCAACACCTCGAGCGGATCCTGAGCAAGGCCAGGGAGATCAATAATTTCATCCGTATAGACATTGAGGACACACCCTACACAGATAAGACCATCCACTTGTATTGTCGAATGCAGGAAAAAGGATTCCAAAATGTGGGAATGGCAGTTCAGTCCTACTTGTATCGTGCTGAAGAGGACACACGAAAACTCCTCGATACAGGGACGCGCATAAGGCTGGTCAAAGGCGCATATAAGGAGCCGCCGGATAAAGCTTTCCCAAAAAAATCAGATGTCGACACGAACTACGATCTCCTTGCAAAAATGCTCATCGATGCGTCACACGTAAACAAAACTCTATTGAGCGATGACTGCCGTGTGCCTCCCATAGCTGCGATCGCTACCCATGATGAAAAAAGGATCCAGTTTGCCAAACAATACGCTGCGAGCGTAGGTCTTCCCCAAACCGGGTTGGAATTTCAAATGCTGTATGGTATCCGGAGAGATTTACAGGAAAAATTAAAGGACGAAGGCTATCCTGTCCGCGTTTATGTCCCCTTCGGAACGCACTGGTATCCTTATCTCATGCGCCGGCTCGCAGAACGACCGGCGAATATCATGTTTTTCGTATCCAATTTGTTAAGAAGATAGCCAGGGAAGAATCGTAAGGCTGGTGGGGGTTTAGCTTGAATTATGGTAAAACCTATGCATGAGTTTTCCATTGGCGTTGGTGACAGGTGCGGCTCAGCGCTTGGGGAAAGGAATCGCACAATACCTCGGTCAAAGAGGTTATGCAATCCTGCTCCATTACAAATCATCAGAAGACGAAGCGCTAAAGACTGCCGCCGAAATTCGAAAAAATGGGATTCCGGTACAACTGGTCCAAGCTGACCTGACACAACCCGAAGGAATTCAACGGGTTTTTTCTGTATTGGATGACTGGATTGCCTCGGGCACAAAGGAAATAACGAATTTTCGTGTTCTCGTTAATTCAGCTGCGACCATGATCCCGGGCAGTCCCGATGAAGTGAGCTTGAAAGATTGGAATTCCACTTTAGATCTGAACTTGCGAGCTCCTTTCTATTGTGCGCAGGAGTCGGCTAAACGGATGGCCCAGGGAGGCAACATTATCAATATTTCAGATATCGCAGCGAATAAAACATGGAGCAATTACGCGGCTTACATCACGAGCAAAGCTGGATTGGAGGCAATGACCAGGGTGCTCGCAAGGGCTTATGCACCGAACATCCGGGTAAATGGAATTGCACCTGGATTGGTTCTCCCCAATGCCTGGATAAGCAAGGAGCAATGGGAGCGCCTCACCGCGCGTTTACCGCTCAAGAGAGTGGGTAAAATAGAGGAAATAACCGCTACGCTCGGACTTCTTCTCGATAATGAATATATCGTTGGGGAAATCATTGCTGTTGATGGGGGATATTCGTTGCTGAGTTAGGTTCTGCAAACCGGGTGACATACTCCACCGAATCCGGACTATTAGTTCCACGCTATTTTCAGCTAAAATCAATTTAACTTACAGCAATCGCGATATCTGCTGAATGAACAAAGACAACCAGAATCAAGCTATTTTGTTGACAGGAAACCGGACGTTACTCGTCGATGGATTGGTTAGCCTGGCTCTCATCGTTGGGATCTACATTTATTCTTCGTTATATGTGGATTTCAGTATTCCACCTTTTGAGGACGCCGCGATGCTGATGCGCTACGCGGATCACCTCGCAAAAGGAGATGGGATTGTCTGGAATGTTGGAGAGGCACCTGTTGACGGGGCGACAGATTTTTTGTTCATGGTCAGTTCTGCAGGCTTGATCAACCTGGGTGCCACAGTTGGCCGTGCAGTAAGAGGACTGGGTTACGCATCCCATATCCTGTCTGTCTTACTTATATACTGGACCTGTCGTTATCTGTGGAGGGCAAACGTCTGGATGTCGGTCCTCTCCGCACTATACCTTGCCGTTGGAACCGGGCTTTCGTATGTCGCGGCATATTTTGGTACCCCTTTTTTTGCTTTGGCGGTAACCTGCACCTGGATCCTGGGACTTATGCTCGTCCATCAATCAAATGAATCGTTCTGGATGAGTTTGGCTTTTTCCCTCGCGGGTTTGATCACGGGACTCATAAGACCTGAAGGTGCAATTCTCGCAATATTAATGTTCGTTTCGCTGATCCTCTGGCGTAATCCGAACCGATCGAGAGTGTTGATCGCGACCTTTATTTCGACATTCATAATTTTTGGCGGCGCTTACTTTATCTGGCGCTGGAATTATTTCGGACAGCCTCTGCCGAATCCATTTTATCGAAAAGGCGGTGGTTTGCTTTATTGGGATTCATTCAATGCATCGCTCTTAAATACTTTCCGCCTCAGCCTGCCATTTTTTTTGGCTTTCCTCCTTGGATTAAGATCAAAGGAAACAGCCAAACTAACCGGGTTTTTTCTCTTACCCATCATCGGCTTCGCCGCTGCCTTTGTGCTGATATCCGATGAAACGAACTACGGCGCCAGGTTTCAATATGCTACAGTTCCGCTGGTTCTATTAACCTGGTACCCCCTTGTGAAAGAATTACAGATAAAAGCCCAGCCAGCTTCGCCCGGAGGGAAGGATGGGGGAAAATCGAACTGGGAGAGGATAATCTTCATTGCAGGAGCGTTTTCGATTTTTACCGCCCTGATCTATTATGCGTGGCAACAAAACTGCAGCCTGACTTCATTTCAACGAGATTGCACAACGCCTTACGAATCAGACGGCCGATATGATCTGGGTAAGGTATTATCTGAATACCGGGATAGAAACTATGTATTGGCAACCACCGAAGCTGGTCTACTACCCTATTATTCGGGATGGACGACCGTAGATACATGGGGTTTAAACGACCAATGGATTACCCAAAATGGAGAAGTCACCGAGGAATATCTTGACCGCTATCATCCGCATGTGATCGCTTTCCACGCCCATTTCTCACCTCTCGTGCCGCCAAAATTAACCGAACCGAATCTTGCACAGGATTGGTTCAGGATGACGATCACGTTAATGAATTATGCAGAGAAACGCGGTTATCTCCTGGCGGCAATATTCGGCGACAGCCCTTATGAGTCGCACTATTATTATGTGCGGCCGGATTTTGAGGACAGCGCTCGGATCTACCGTCAAATCTCAACGATGACCAGGTATTACTGGTACTATACCGGTAAGAAGTCCATTAATTATGCAAATTGGCAGCCAACCAACGAATGATCTATCAGCTATACCTAGGTTCTGAATTGATTGCTGTCCCATTTATTAACTAAACAAATATCTTCCGGAATTTGAATGTCTGAAATTACTGAACTATCTTCGAAGTTAGCCTCTGAGGGGGAGAAGCTGGTCTCATTTTTTAACACTCTTACTGACGATCATTGGAACGCCGTGATCTACACGGAGGGGACGATTTGGACGACGAGGAATGTGTTATCCCATTTTGTCTCCGCCGAGAGGGCGTTTCTACTCAGCCTTTTCCCGAATGTCGTGGCCGGCGGTCCCGGTGCATCGGAGGAATTTTCCATTGACAGGTTTAATGCCAGGCAGCAGGAAAAAACAAGCGAGTTAACCTCACACGAATTACTCGAGCAGTACAAAGCGATCCGATCAAAAATGATCGATTGGGTGAATCAACTAAGCGAAGAGGATCTTGAAAAAAGCGGTAGGCACCCATTCATTGGGTGGATAACCCTGAGGGAAATGATCAAAATGGTATACGTTCACAATTTGATTCATTACCGTGACATGAGAAGGGTTATCCGGGATTGAGAGAACCCCATCGTTAATGGACATTTTCCGTTCAATCCGACCCCTGCAAATCCTGCTCAGCACGATGACTTACCTGTTAGGAACAGCCATCGCTTCTTATTTAGGTATTCCGTTCTCGAACCTTGGATTTTGGCTCGGCTTAGGGTGGGTGGTCCTTGTCCAAATATGTTTCACACTTCTTGCAGAAGTCTTCCGATCTGTCAACGAACCTGCTAAGGTAAACGATAAGTTGAGCGAGCGGATTAATTTTCGCAACCTCTTACTTTTAATTTCTGGATCGGCACTTATGGCAGCTGTGATGCTTACACTGTTGATGCTCAGGCTGGAGAAATTTACCTTGAGCACCATCCTTTTCCTCAGCGTCACAATTATTTTATCTTTTGCATATTCAGTTCCGCCATTGCGACTTATATACACAGGTTTTGGCGAGTTCGTTTTGGCGATCCTGCTATCTTTTTTACCAGCCTCGCTTGCATTTCTGCTGCAATCAGGTGAGTATCACCGTCTCGTTGGTTTCGTTACCTTTCCGCTGATCCTGTTCGGGCTTGCCTGGTTGATCGTATTGGATTTTCCATCCTATGCAGAAGACCAAAAATACGAACATCTAACGCTTCTGCGAAGATTGGGCTGGGAGCGTGCCATTACATTCCATAATGCAATGCTTATTTTTGGATATGGCATATTCTTATTGGCTCCATTAATCGGGATCGGACTTAATCTCATTTACCCGGCATTATTCACCCTGCCGTTCGCCCTCCTTCAAATTCTCCTGATAAGAGGCATCGCGCGGGGAGCTCCAGCCAACTGGAGACTCATCACTGCGACGAGCACCTGCGTGTTTGGATTAACCGTTTATTTCATCACACTTACTTTTTGGTTAAGATGATCCATGCCTGAATTCCTGACCCTGCTGGCGCCGGATGAGGCGCGCGTGCTGCTGATTTCCCAATTGGGCAGCTTTTCCAAAGGTGCAGACGTCATCCCAACCAGCGATTCGCTTGACCGCATAACTGCTGAGGATATCTTCGCGCCCCATGAACTGCCTGTGTTTGCCCGATCCAGCGTGGATGGATATGCATTGAGGTCGAGGGATAGTTATGGTGCCAGCGAATCACTCCCGGCTTTGTTCAAGGTCGTTGGCGAGATTGAAATGGGTGTTCATCCTCACATCCGGATTACTCCTGGAACCTGTGCGTTGATCCACACCGGTGGGATGTTACCCACCGATGCAGATGCGGTTGTTATGATCGAACAAACCCAGAAGGTCAACTCAACTGAACTAGAAGTAGTTCGTGCGGTAGCAGTCGGCGAAAATGTGATTCAGGTAGGCGAGGACATATCCCGCGGGCAGATAATTCTTGAACGCGGTCGCCGTCTCCGCCCGGCAGATCTAGGCGGATTAATGGCTCTCGGCATAACAAGCTTGAAGGTTGTTACCAAGATCAAGGTTGGTTTGATCTCAACAGGCGATGAGTTGGTCGCCCCCGGAAAGTCAGTCAACATAGGTCAGGTACGAGACGTAAATACGTATTCCTTGGGCGCATTAGTGATTAAATCTGGTGGAATAATAAATTCGTATGGCATCGTACGGGATGATATTGAAGCTCTTAGAGATATGACCCAGAAAGCATTAGAAGAGAACGATATCCTCCTCATCACTGCCGGTTCATCAGCTAGTGCTCGAGATATAACCGCGGATGCGATCCAATCTCTGGGCAAACCTGGCGTGCTTGTCCATGGGATCAATACCCGCCCTGGGAAGCCCACTATCCTCGGTGTGTGTAACGGGAAAGCTGTAATCGGATTACCTGGAAATCCGGTTTCCGCGCTGGTAAACGGCTATTTATTCGTTCTTCCCGTTATTCAAAAACTAACCGGCGAAAAACCCCGGGCACAAGCGGTTGTACTTGCCAGGTTGAGCGTGAATATACCTTCCCAGGCGGGACGGGAGGATTGGGTACCTGTGAAACTTAAACCAGTTGATAGAACCGTCGTACCCGATCCGCCTTCCTCAAATTCAAGCCAAGGTCTTAATAGATTGAAGTGTATCTACCAAGCAGATCCAATATTCGGAAAATCAAACCTAATTTTCAATTTGGTTTATGCGGATGGATTGCTCCGCATACCGGAAGCTGATACAGGATTGACCGCTGGAACCTGGGTCGAAGTAATGCTGCTCTAATATCCAGGGAATCAATTTATCTCATTTTGAAAGTGCTATGTCTGTATATTTACAGGATATCCCCTTGAACGACGCCCTGAGACGATTTCAAGTTGTCCTGGCAGAATATGGCTTGTGGTCGGAATTAGGTGCTGAAGTTATTCGCCTTGATGAAGCTGCCTTAAACCGGGTCACCGCAGAGACGATATGGGCAAAAATCTCTTCGCCGCATTATCACTCCGCTGCCATGGATGGTTATGCTGTAACCAGTGATAATACGCATGGTGCGCTGCCCGGGTCGCCAATACAGCTTGAAGTCGTTCAAACTGAAGCTCTAACCTCAAAATCACCAAAATTCGCGCAATACGTTGACACTGGAGATCCGCTTCCAAATTGGGCAAACGCGGTCATACCCGTCGAAAATATCGAAGCACTCGACTCGGCGGGTGCAATAACACAGGACATCCGTAAACCGGCCATCATCCGGATCCGCTCTGCGGTAACACCCTGGAGCCACGTTAGGTTGATGGGTGAAGATATGGTCGCGACACAATTTGTCCTGCCGGCAGGTCATATCTTACGACCTGTAGATCTTGGAGCAATCGCTGCGGCTGGACACGACCGAATTTCCGTGCGACGCAAGCCGCGGGTAGCCATTCTGCCTACCGGCTCTGAATTGGTTGGGATTGGAACCCAACCCCGAGAAGGTGAAATTATTGAATTTAATTCAATCGTAATTGCAGCTCAGGTAAGAAACATGGGAGCTGAAGCCCAACGGTATGACATTACGAAAGACGATTTTGATCAAATTTGCAGCCGCATCCAGGAAGCCGCAAAAGACCATGATCTTATTTTATTGAACGCAGGTTCTTCAGCTGGAGCGGAGGATTTTTCTGCGCGTGCAGTCGAAGGGCTAGGAAAGTTAATCGTCCATGGCGTGGCAGTTAGACCGGGTCACCCGGTCATCCTGGGCGTGATCAATCGCACAGTCCAGGATCCGAATTCGATGGCAGCGGTTGTTCCCATCATTGGTGTGCCGGGATATCCGGTATCAGCGGCGTTGACAATTGATATTTTTGTCGAACCATTAATGGCAAGATGGCTTGGACGCAGCCCGCTGACGCTGCCTGAAATAAAAGGATTCATTACAAAGAAAATTACATCCCCTCCCGGAGATGAGGATTACATTCGGGTTGCTGTCGGAAAGGTGGGTGAAAAAATCCTGGCTGCGCCTCTTGGTCGAGGGGCAGGCGTCATTAGTTCCCTGGTTCAGGCTGATGGGCTTTTGGTTGTCCCGCGTGGCGTGCAGGGTTTGGAGGCGGGTGAACCTGTCACAATCCGGCTTTATCGATCACATGGTGAACTCGAAAAAACGATATTCTGTATTGGTTCGCATGACCTCACCATCGATATCCTCTCACAACACCTCGCAGCAAAAGACAGACGAATGGCGTCATCTAATGCAGGTTCCATCGGTGGTTTGGTAGCACTCTCCAGGCATGAGGCTCATTTAGCAGGTTCTCATTTGCTCGATCCTGCTACCGGCGAATTCAATATCCCCTACTTAAAACAATATCTCCCGGAATTACAGGTAAAAGTAGTAACCCTGGTAGGCAGAGAACAAGGCCTGCTGGTACAGCCGAAAAATCCCAAGAAGATCAAAGATCTACACGATCTTATGAATCCCGATGTAAGTTTCATCAACAGACAACGTGGAGCCGGAACGCGAGTCCTGCTCGATTATCAACTCGGTTTATTGAACATTTTTCCTGAAAGCATACAGGGGTACAATCAGGAAGAATATACTCACCTTGGTGTGGCAGCCGCCATATCATCGGGAAGAGCGGATTGCGGATTGGGAATCGCTGCCGCAGCCCAGGCATTGGGGTTGGAGTTCATCCCGCTATTCAAGGAACGATATGACCTTATCATCCCAACTACTTATATTTCAAGCACTCTGTTCGTGCCATTTTTCGAAGTTCTTACGGACCCAAAATTTAAAAACGCGGTGGCGGCATTGCCCGGTTATGACGTATCCCTTATGGGAAAAGTCATTTGGGAGGATTGAATGCCGGACGGCTTGATCATCGATGATAACCGTCAAACCGCGGAAGCTCTAAAACAAATGCTGGAGGTGCTCGATCTCCCGGCACGAGTTGCTTACGGATCCAGCCCAGCGATGGCGATTTTGAATTCCTATATACCGAAATTTGTTTGCCTGGATATTAACATGCCAGGTGTCGATGGTACTGAAATTCTCTCCTACCTGCGCCGCGAGCCGCGATTGAAAAGGGTGCCGGTGATCGTAATTACCTCCGATGACCAACCGGAAACGCGTCAAAGAGTGCTGCAGGGAGGCGCACAATCAGTGATCATCAAGCCCGCGACAATCGATGTACTGGAATCGGTTTTTAAAAAAGCCGGGATCCTTAGTTAACTTTGAAGAGACACCATGGAATTATTCGACGCGATATTCACCAGGCATTCGCAGGCGAACCTCAAGCGGGATCCAATTCCCCGAAATGTCATTGAGAAATTATTGTCGGCTGCTGTCCAG
>MGNL01000135.1:17175-18064 GCA_001796785.1 Chloroflexi bacterium RBG_16_51_16
GCTCCTCTATTGATCGCCGTCGGAGTAGATAAGCCTGCTGACCCAAGGGTAATTGAACTTGAAAATGTCTGTGCTGCTGCAGCGGCCTGTCAAAATATCCTCCTTTCCGCTCATGCGCTTGGTTTGGGTGCCAAATGGAGGACCGGAGAATGGGCAACCGATCTCAGAGTGAAAGAATTTCTTGGGCTTTCAGCTGACCAATATGTCATAGCATTCCTGTATATCGGCTATCCAGAATCTCTGACAGACGAATACGAACGTCCCTCTTTTGATGATAGAGCGACATTTCTAGATCAGTGAAGCGTTATTTAAATAAATAACTGGGGTGATGCGTGGATAAAGGACTGGGATCAACCCCATACTACAATCTCTGGTTCTGTTTGGTCAATTTTTAGAGGAGGATGAGATGTTTGGCCTGCTACATGAACTCAAGGAAATCCCAGATATTTCCATGATCGGATTAATTTATGGGTTGCTCGGTTTTATGGCCCTGCTTATCGGTGTTGGGTGGATAAGTAAGATTCTTACAGCTGACCGCGCTACACCAAGAAAACCAATCCCACAGGGAAGCAATAACAGAAGTGTCACCCGGAAACGTACCCTACCTTCAAAAAGAATGTCCAGGTAAGTCGACTTGAACGTCGACAGTACCTGGATCAATCCCTACCGTTTCTGGAAAACGTTAAAACACGAAATAGCGGGCGACAGCCATAAATACAGTGGACAGAATCAAAGATACGGTGGAAATCAAACTAACAGTTGACTGAGACTTTTGCAACCCAGCCAATTTTGTCGCTTGCTCCGGGGTAGGTTTGCCATGGAGTTCCGAACTTAAAATTGCCAGTGATTTGTTTATCTGTCCAACGAAAAACCCAAAAAGAAAGCCTAC
>MGNL01000136.1 GCA_001796785.1 Chloroflexi bacterium RBG_16_51_16
TTCAGAGGCTTGGATGGGGACAGACCGGTAATGATTCATTCATGGTTCTCCTGAGTTTCATTTAGATGGCACGATTATAAGGAAACTTCCTTACAAGAAGCTTACCCTTCAATAAGAGATTTGTTAATGGAGACAGGTGGCTTCCTTCTCCTTGATTTTTGACGCCCGGTAGACCCGGACAAATCGGAAACCTGGATAATCACTTTTGCTAGAATCTAATTTCCTTGGTGTCAGTTTCCATCATTCAACGCGGCTTCGTGCAGATACTCAAAGGTATAATGATTCTATGATCCTCGACCTTCCTTTGATTCTCGATACGAGGCGTAACCACGCGCTCGAACATGCAACCCTGCATGTGCTGGCCGTCAAATACCCGCGACAAAACCTGGCCGGTCACTCGAATCCGACCGGTTACTTCATTTTCGGAAATATTCCAACAACGGAAGTTGAAACAGCCGCGCGGCAGGCTCTGCGGCTGCTCAAACTGGGTGAACGCGACCTCGCCATCCATAACGGATGTGGGACGAATATCGCCACGATGATTCTGTTGGCAGGCGGGCTTGCCTGGTTTGTCTTGAAAGGCGCGCGATCAAGCGCGGGCCGCCTGTTGCGCCTGCCGTTCGCCGTGGGATTCGCCGTCGTCGGTCTTGGGCTCAGCCGCCCTCTGGGACCCTGGCTTCAGGCCAGGATTACGACTGAGTCCGAATTGGATGGCCTGGAAATTGTGGAAGTACGGCGGGTAGGGCGTGGGTTAATCGGAGCCCACCGCGTGATCACGCACACCTGATCCCTGTTTTGGATCATCAAATTAAATGATTATCAAACAAAAGATCGTCTTCTTATTTGGCAATGATGAATATGCCATCACGCGCCAACTGAAGGAAATCGAATCTGAATTTGCATCTCAATCTGCAGCCGAGATGAACCTCGCCAGGCTGGACGGACGCGCCTTGAGTGATGATCAGTTGAACAACGCGGTCAACGCCATCCCATTCCTGGCGGAGTACAGGTTAGTGAGCCTGTCCAATCCCTCAGCCAGTTACACCACACCCGAGGCTCGCCGTAAATTCTGTGAGTTCCTTGAAAATGTCCCGATTACGACCCGGGTGGTCCTTTACGAAATGGTTGAACCCAAACGGGCGGATAAACATTGGCTTGTGACCTGGTCGCAGAAAAAAAGCGACCTGGTTGGAACCCAATCATTCATGCTCCCCGCGGTCAAGTCTATGACTGGATGGATCATCAACGAAGTCAGGAACCAGAAAGGTCATATCGAGCAATCTGCAGCTGGCAAATTGGCTGAAATGGTCGGGGCGGATACGCGCCAGGCAGCCCAGGAGATATCCAAGCTGCTGGCTTATGTCAACTGGGAAAGGCCGATCAATGGTAGCGATGTCGCGGCCGTCAGCATTGTCAGCGCAGAGCAAAGCGTCTTTGATTTTGTCGATTCACTGGCTGTTGGGGATTCTAAGACAGCCCAGGCATTGCTCAGGCGGCTGCTCGAAACGGAGGATCCGTTTTCTTTGTGGGGCATGGTCATTCGTCAATTCCGCCTGCTCATCCTGACACGCGAGATCCTGGATAACGGCGGAAAACTGAACGAGGTTCAACGGCAGCTTAACCTTCACCCATTCGTTGCGGGAAAGATGACCGCCCAGGCGAAACGATACACCCTCGGCTCCCTTGAATCGATTTATCATCGGCTGCTTGAGATCGATGAGGCTGTAAAGACCGGTCAGTTGACTTTAGACCTCGCTCTCGAGATGCTTGTGGTCGAGTTTGCTGGATGATGATCGATTCTTATCAAACTTGACATGTTTAATAGAAATGCAATAATAAATATGTTCCTCCTGTCCTTTCGGCAGAGGTCGCGAAACCGTACTCATCGAGTACGGTTTTTGCACATTTTTAAGCTAATGATATGAGGAAATTGTTTATAAGTTGAAAATATTAAATCCCAAGACCGCTGCCAACGCCAGAATGAAAACTATGATCAGCCAGAATTGTACTGGCTTTTCAGACCGCGTTATCCAGCTCGTCGATCGATTGTATTGGTCCGAAATGGGGATATGTCCCCTGTAAATGCAAAAGGCTGCAAATAACACGAGAATCACGGCAAATATACTTGTCCAGGTAAACATTTTTTATCTCCTTTAATAATAACGATAACTAGTAACGATAAATATGGCAGAGGTTCAGCCTGCACGCACCAACCCGCGCGATAGAAGATAGTACCATATAGGTTGCAAAATAAGCCAGGCAAGGCTGCCGATCGACCACAAGATCATTTCCACCATGGGGATTTGGTCGAATGCGTCGCGCTACGAAAAAGACTTGGCAATCCTCCCAGACCCAAGATCATGGCGAAACCCGTGATAATCCCAAATGTGACGATCCCCTGATTCAATGATCCATTTCCGCGCATTGCTAAATTGAAGGTAAATAGCCAAAGTCCAATTAATCCATAACCGGCTGCGCTGTACAATCCGGCTAATATAAAACCGGATCGACCGGAGATGATCAGGATCGATCCCCATACAGCCACAATCCTTCCCAGGATGGATATGCCAAGAAAAAGAGGATGGAACCATTGAAGTTGGGATCGATAGTGCATGAATAGTAAAGAGACCAGGATAACCCCAAGCACAGCCATGACAGCGTTAGCAATATCGTTGAGGGTTCCAAAGATATATTGAAAGGAGTTGCCCATGCCAACAACAGCCAAGAGAATCAAGAACACCAATCCCAGCCCGCCTGTGATCGCGGCTCCCAGCGCGAAACGTTGTATTGTAATCATTAGATCAATCCCTGCGGATATTTTAGGTCTTCCTTGGACTTGTCAGCCAAAAGTCAAACATGGATTTATTACACCGGTAATTCTTGTACCCCTGAAATATGGCACACCAAAGATATCTTCGTGGATGTCAGTCACTTATCGTACGATGCGATCCTCGATCTCCCAGGCATGATCGAGCACATGCCAACCTGACCGCCTGACGAAGTAGCGCGGCTTCCAGCGGATCCCGCCCCGCGGTCCTTTCGCAGGCAACTCCCCGTGGGCACACGCCGTCAAGCCGGCAACGACTTCCCGCCGGATCTGGTCTAATTGTTTTTCTAGGGTTTCTGAAGTTGCGACGACTGGTTTCCATCCGATGCTGCGCAGGTAGGCGTCATCGCCGCCGACCACATGTTGGACGATCCTTTCTAGATCACGGCCGCCGCCGCGCGGTCCGGTCGTCAGGATTCTCCCTGTAGCTTTTTTCACGGTCTTGTCAAAGGCTGACCAAAAGGCGCGCAGGAGTCCTAGTGAACGGTCGAGCTCAGCCTCGTTCATTGTACGTTGATCCTGGGAGGGAACTGTCCCCGGGGTACCAAAATCGGTCGTTGCCCCTCCCTTCAATCGCTCGATGATCTTGAATTGGCTAAGCTCAAGGGGGATGGTAAAACCAATATCGTTCAACTTAAGGACGGCTTCATAACGCCCGGCGTAATCCAACAGGTTCTGAAGCGCGGTTGTTTCATCTTTACCGCTGCGGCTCCAACCAGGCCAATCCAGTGCACCGGCAAATGTTCGTTTAGCTCCGATTTCTAAATAAATGGGGATTGATGCAGCCATAGTATTTGACGGTTAAATTTATCATCATCAACATCGATTAACAAGATATATTTCGCAATCGATTAAATCATGAGCTGTTAATTATTGTAGAACCGACTTAATTCAACCTCTCACGTAGACCACGACCTGCCACGCGAGTGTTTGGCGATAGTACTGCCGTGTAAAGCCCTTTTCCTTGATGATCGCCTCGACCTTTTCCGTTGGATGGACATACGCCCGATAAGGATTACTTACCAACCGCTCAAAGAAATTTTCAATAATACAAACCAACCTCGTCCACCACAGGAAACGTGGATAGATCACACCGTAATATTTCTTTGCCAGTCCAACGGATGTCCTGACCAGGCTCTGCATGTCATCGTAGCAGCAGATCACCCGGTCCAGTGTGACAATATCCGCCTTATCAAGTTTGGGCGCCACGGTTACGAAGTCCCCATGGATCTGGGTGGTTCGCTCCGCATAACCGCCTCGCTCCGCTTCTGACCTGGCAGCTTGAATGTATGCGGATGCGGCATCCACCCCGGTTACACGTGAAACACCCGCTTTGACCAGCTCGTGTTGGATGGCACCCACGCCGCCCCCGATGTCCAGCAGGTCAAGCCCTTGCACCCCGGTTTGCTTCATTGCCTCGATCAACCAGCGTGTGGTTTTCACTGGGCCTTTTCTGCGATAATCGTTCAGCTCCTTTGTGACATATTTCTCATTGAATACCTTTTCAATGCCAACGCACTGGCTGCAGGTCATGGTTTAACTCCGGCTCGTTAAAGATAAATGTAAACGAATTATATTTCAATCGGTAGAAATTCGTTTCATGGGCTGCCCCCTCATATCTTTAATATTCTAATAAAGAATATATTTCTTGCTTTCCTGAATCTTACATTCCCCGGTTAACATGAAGGCAATGCAATTAACAGCTAAAAGGAGAACTAAATTATGACCCTGTACGTTCAACCCTATACCTTCCGTTCGCCGCGCGGTCGCATGCTGCCCCGCTGGATGCCGGTAGATGATGGCTATTCTCATGACCATTCCCTGGATGTCAACGTCCGGGAGGAAGAAGATACATTTATTCTTTCCGCCATGGTGCCTGGATTGAAAGCCGATGAGCTGAGCATCCAGGTCCTGGACGATGTCGTCCGGATCGAGGGTGAGCACATCAAGGACGAAGCCGAGTACCTCATGCAGGAACTGCCCACCGGTTCCTTCCACCGCACCCTTCGGCTTCCTGCCGCTTTGGATGCCGAGAAGGTGGATGCGAAGATCGACAATGGCGTGCTGACCCTGCGCCTTCCAAAAGCCGAATCAGCCAAGCCAAAAAAGATCACGGTAATCTCGAAATAACGGATAAGATAAATCACAAAGAAGAGCCTGCACAGGCTCTTCTTTGTGTTTAACCTGTCCATCGTGTTATCCACTCATCGAAATTCCTTACAATACTAATTTATTCAGGGCGAGCGGTTTCAAAGTTCCGTCTGAGTTGCCCATGCTATAATCCTTGCCTTGAAAGGGAAGCATGTTAACCAATTTCGTCAAACTATTCGGGGGTGACCCCGCCAAAAAAATTGTAGACAAGTACAGCGACCTCGTTGACCAGATCAACGCCCTCGAGGCGGAATTCGAGAAACTATCCGATCAAGCGCTGCGCGCAAAGACAGATGAGTTCAAATCCAGACTCATCTCATCCACCGGGAACCTGGTGACGGGTGAGGAGGGTCCTGAAGACAAAGACCAGAACGAGCTCGAAAAATCCGCCCTCGAAGATCTTCTCCCGGAGGCCTTTGCTGCAGTTCGCGAAGCCTCCAAACGCACCATCGGGCTTCGCCATTACGATGTCCAGCTGCTGGGCGGGATCGTCCTGCATCACGGCGAGATAGCGGAGATGAAAACCGGTGAGGGTAAAACCCTGGTCGCCACATTGCCTCTTTTCCTCAACGCGCTTACCAATCGGGGCACCCATCTTGTCACGGTTAATGATTACCTGGCCCGCCGCGATGCGCGCTGGATGGCGCCCATCTACTCAGCCCTCGGATTAACCGTTGGAGTACTTCAGATGGCAGCCGCGACTGAAAATGGCAAGAAAGCCTTCCTTATAGATTTTGAGCGCGAATCACCCCATGAGGACCAGCACCACCTGCGCATGGTGGACCGTGTCCAGGCTTACGCGGCCGATATCACCTACGGGACCAACTCGGAGTTTGGCTTCGACTACCTGCGCGACAACATGACCATGCGTCTATCCGATCGGGTGCAGCGAGGCCATCATTATGCCATCGTGGATGAGGTGGACAACGTCCTTATTGATGAAGCAAGAACACCCTTGATCATCTCCGGACCGGCTTCAGGCGATCTCGAGTGGTATGGCCGCATGGCCCAGATCGTCAAACAATTGAAACCCGAGGATTACGAGGTCAATGAAAAGGACCGCAACGTCAGCCTGACCGAAATTGGTACTGCCCACGTCGAATCTCTCCTGGGTCAGCCTCTCATGGATCCTGAACGCCCGGAAGATTTGACCCCTGAGCAGGCGCGTCTGACAGGCTACCTTGAACAGGCGCTGCGTGCTCAATATCTCTTTAATCGCAACAAGGATTACCTGGTCCAGGGTGGTAAGGTCATCATCGTGGACGAGTTCACCGGCCGGCTGATGCCCGGACGCCGCTGGTCGGATGGATTGCACCAGGCTGTGGAAGCCAAGGAGGGCGTCAAGGTTGAACCTGAGAACGTCACCTACGCCACCATCACCCTGCAGAACTATTTTCGCATGTATAAAAAATTGGCGGGTATGACCGGCACCGCCCTCACCGAGGCTGAAGAATTTCACAAGATCTACACGCTTGAAGTCTCTCCAATACCCGTCAACCTGGAATACCAGGCGTTCAGCCGGAATGCAGACCTGGTCGAGGTCAAGGCAAAAGACGAAGACGGATATTCATTTACTTACTATGCAAAAATGCCTTCCGCGGTTGGCGGAGACGGTAATGGCGCAAAAGGCGAACCCGAGCCGGTATTCTACAAACGCAAGGATTATCCGGATGTTATTTATCGGACCGTGGAAGCCAAGCTGCGCGCCATCGCAGCCGAAATTGTTCGTTACCACGTGCTGGGTCGTCCCATGCTGGTGGGCACCACCTCCGTTGAATCATCAGAGCGCCTTTCCAACCGCCTGAAATCAGAATCGATCAGGCGCCTCATGCAGCTGGGATTGGTTCGGCGCGCCTTCATGCAGGCTAATAATCGGGAAGAGGACGGCCGCCTCATTCCAGAATTGCAGCCGTTTAACGAGCCTCTGGATAAGATCACCCCCGACGCGCTTCGCAAGTTTGGTTCCTCTTTTGGCATGACCAACCTGAGCCTGGATGATCCCGATAACCTGCGCACCTTGCTGGAGGTCCTGCGCCTGCCGGAGGAAAGCCTGGACCGCCTCAAGTCTGTCATCATGGCAGGCGTACCCCACCAGGTCTTGAACGCCCGCAAACACACCGAGGAATCCCAGATCATCGCCGGTGCAGGCGCATTCGGTGCGGTCACCATCGCCACCAACATGGCTGGTCGCGGAGTCGATATCAAGCTGGGTGGTGAGGTGGCCGAGGAAGTCATCGCGGCTGTCAACCGGGTGCTCAGGAAGGCCGGACATGAAGATCCGTTCAATCTACCCATTGAAGCCAAGCGTGAAGCGCTGAAACAGATCGATCCATCCCAATACGGGATTTACGATGCGGAAGTCAAGCATTTCATGCAATATTTTCAGGATATGGAGCGCGTAAAGGAGCTGGGCGGACTGCACGTCCTCGGTTCGGAACGACATGAGGCCCGCCGCATCGACAACCAGCTGCGCGGCCGTTCCGCCCGCCAGGGTGATCCCGGCTCTTCGCGGTTTTACCTCTCGCTTGAGGATGACCTCATGCGTCTGTTCGGCGGTGCTCAGGTCAGTGGATTAATGGAACGGCTTAAGGTGGATGATTCCATGCCGCTGGAAGCACGGGTTGTGGGCAGCATGATCGAAGGCTCGCAGCACCGCGTGGAGGGAGCCAACTTTGATGTCCGCAAGCATCTCCTTGAATACGATGATGTGCTTAACAAGCAGCGCGCTCAGATCTATTCGCAGCGGGATCGGATTTTTGTAAAGGAAGATCTCAGCGAGGATGTCCAGGAGATGCTCTCCCTGGAAGTCGACCGCCGGGTTGAACTCGGTTTAGCCGACGAGGAAGGCCCGTGGAAGCTGGTAGCCTGGCTTGATCAGATTCAACCTCCCTTTGAATCGAACGGACGGATCATACCCACTTATGGTCTTTCGCTCATCCTTCAAAGGCTGAATTCTTCCACAGATATCCGTAAATCTACACTCGATCTCATATCTCAAGCCATTCAATCCGAAGAAACTCACCTCTCCAATTCCATTCATGCGTTGATCGAAAAAACTGCCGAAAATCTGGATACCCAGGTCCGGGAGCGGGAAGACACCCTGGATGCATTTCTTGATGGAGCACGGAACTCGGAAGAAAAGGTGCGGCCGCAAAAGATGCTTGATGAGATTAGCGCGCTTGTACATCTTCCGCTTCGTCTGGGCAACGAGCCGCTGCGAAAGTTCTCCGAAGATCCTTTCGGATCCAAATCCATGGTCCTGGATGCCATCACCCAGCAGTTGACCATCCTCGACACCGCCCGGTTGATCGGTGCCATCCAAAACCGTATGGGTGAGGCACTGCCTCTCCAAAGCCCGCTGCCTTCGGATTGGGATCAGCTTGAAATCTTGATCGCCGACGCTGCCCAAAAAGCGCTCGCGGACAGGCGTCAGCGACTGATGACTCAAATTGAAGGTGATATCGATACGCTTCTTCAGCGTGAACAGGCTTTGGATGACTCTGGGAAGCTGCGTTTTTTGATGACTCTCTCGCAAGGGGCGCGCACCTTCTTCGACCAGCGTACGCACAAGCAGGTCAGGCAGATATTCGCCCGGTTTACTTACGTCCATGTAGCTGCGCAGATGCTGGAAGAAAGGGAGGGCGATGAGGTTACTGAGGAAATCCTCGATCACCTTGAAGGCGTGCAGTCTGCCTTGCAGAATACTTTCGGACGATCGGAGTATGAGCGCCTCAGCCAGAATGCTACCCACCTGGCTGATTTTGGGCCGGCGGCCCG
>MGNL01000137.1:0-1866 GCA_001796785.1 Chloroflexi bacterium RBG_16_51_16
TGGCGGTCGTTGGCGTCCCGTTGGTTAACGGCGACTGGCAGGTAGATTGGTTAACCGGCGTTGGCGGCTGGCTTGAGGGGACCGCGTATCCCGGATTGGATGGCAACAGCATTATTACAAGTCATATCGTCACGCATTACGGCTCGCAAGGACCTTTTGCTCACCTCGACATGCTTTCGCCCGGCGACTATATCTTCGTCACTGCGTTTGCCAGGATGTACATTTATGAGGTGAAATCGGTCCGTAATGTCGCGTCGACGGACATCTCGGTCTTCAAGCACGAGAATAAACCTGTGCTTACGTTAGTCACGTGCACGAAGTACAACTCGGTTACACAATCCTATGACGCACGTCTGGTGGTGCGCTCCGAGGTGATCCAGGTCGATCCGATAAACTCTCTAAGTCGCTGATCAACTGCGGCTTCAGGCACACAACGCACGCCCAGTTTGATGAGTGAGTTGTTCGCTCACGCAGACATATCCATGCAGCTGTCTGGCTGATTCGCGTTTACACTGGCCTGCACTGGTCTGTTCCCGCTTCCAGATCCATCGCGTTTCTCATGCGGTGCCCACGGGAACAAACCCCCAGGCTTCGCCGCATCGTCTGGGCTACCTGTGGACAGTGGTCTCGCTCAATCGTAACAATAGCGGGCTAAGTCGTCTTTTCGTTTCCGGCTGCAAGCCGGATGCAGATCGGCGTCGTAACCTGAATCAAGTTGCGCTACGGATTAATATTCGGATCGGTGTAATAGCCCCCAAGACCATCCTTTACGATGATCCATCCAGTTGAATATCCGCTCAGTTGGTTAAGTACGACTTCCACCCAAACGAAGCCTTCAGAGTCAAAGGTGATGGAGTTCTTTCTGTATTGCCAGGTTGTGCCCTTTATAGCATTGGAATACGGTGACTTTATTTCATCATAACCCCTGGATGGCCCGGTCCGCACCAGCAATCCATGCTTATAAACTACTTTGAGGTTCGAATATCCGGAAGAATAACCGGGTGATGGAACCTGGGTGGGGTAGTACGTCGTCGCAGGTGGATTTTTAACAGAGGTTTTACTTGCGCCAGCAGGAAGTTTGATCACTTGACCAGGGTAAATCAGGTTGGCGTTTTTGATCTGCGGATTTACTGCTAGAATTTCCCATAAGGAGACGCCGTACCGTTTTGAAATTTCACCGAGGGTATCACCTCGCTGTACTGTGTATGTCCCTGTACCTGCCTTCACGCTTGGATACACTGCAGCTGGAGCATTTCCCGTTGGGATATAAAGCACCTGGCCTACGTACAACCACCAGCCAATTCCGGGGTTCGCGGCCATAATGGCGTCGACTGTTGTCCCGCAGAGGTTTGCGATCCCTTGCAACGTATCACCCCATTGAACGGTAACGTACTGTGTGCAACCCGACCATGCTGACACACTGCCAGTCGATGCGATAAATAGTATCAGCATCGTGCAAATAACAATCGTGCGGAAAATAAACCTGGTCATCAAAACCACCTCACCTTCAGTACTCAATGAAAGTGAAACCTAATTTCCATTAATATACAGCGATTTTTCCGCATATACAAGGGGGATAGGCAAGTGTAATTCGGATGCAATCCGGGGCTAGTTGTACCATCGAGCCTCTCTGGAGGTTCGATGGCGGAGTGCATGGGAATAAATTCACGGTTTAAATTATTGAAGGTCGCGAGTGATGTTAAAGTGAGTGCCTCAATAGACCACTGATACAGATTTTTTCAAAATTATGATTTTAATTTAATAAATACATTGAAGTGAGCAACCCTTTAATCCGCTCACATCAATGGTTTTATGAGGCTGTTACTTGTAATCTAATATTGCGAGATCTACCAGTGCTTATACTGT
>MGNL01000137.1:1945-5362 GCA_001796785.1 Chloroflexi bacterium RBG_16_51_16
CCACTAAATAAACCTACCAGTAGTACTACGGCAAATTCCTGGAGAGTTACACCGCCAAATAGAGCCAGCGATAGAAGAAGGAATTCCACGGTCATTAATTGGGTATTGATCGACCGCTGAAGCGTCTGCACGATCGAATGGTTGACCAATTTTTCATATTCCAGTCGTCTGAGGATGTTTGAATTCTCCCTAATTCTGTCGAATACTACAACTTTATCCTGGACGGAAAAGCCGATCACAGTGAGCAGGGCGGTCAGGAACAGGGCGTCCATCTGCCAGCCGAAAAGGGTTGCACCAATCCCAGCTACACTGAAAACTACAGCGACGTCATGCACCATAGCGATGATCGCGCATATACCATACCGGAAGGCGTTCGCAACCTTGCGGAAGGCAATCGTGATGTAGATAACGACAGCCAAGGCAGCAAAACCAACCGCCAGTGTAGCGCGTGAGGCAACTTGTCTGCCGATGCTGGGTCCGACGCTGTCGAATCGAACGACCGTCACTTCTGATCCGGAAGCAGTCTGCATGTTATCCAGAACAAGATCTCTGGTTTCATTGTCGAGAAATGAAGAACGTATTAATAATGTGTCGTTCTCTGTAGTTTGTACTTGTGCATCGTTAATACCGGCAGCTTCATAGAGAGTGATCAATTCGGCCTGCTTAGGATCCTTGCCTGCCTCAAATTGAACTTCCAAAAGGGATCCGCCAGTAAAATCAATCGACAAGGGCAATCCATTGGTGATGAGTAAAAATATCCCCGGGACGATAACAACCATAGAAATAATGAAGTAAAGATAACGTTTTCCGAGTATGTCAATCATGATTGTTTCCTTGATATTCGGTTTACAACCTCTGAGTTTCAGTGCGGTGCCGCACGTAACCTGTTTTGTATTCTACGCGTGATCTAGATCCCAAATGCAAGGGGCAAATTTTTGGGTTTAAATGTGCGCAAGAATAGAACCAGTAACGAGCGGGTGACGTAGATTGCAGTAAATAATGAAATGCCCACGCCCAAGGCAAGGGTTAATGAAAATCCCTTCACGATCGTGGCGCCAAATGTTGATCCAAACCAATACAGGATAAGGGAAGTAATGATCGTAGCCAGGTTCGAATCGCGGATAGAGGACCAGGCCCGCGTCCAACCCTGATCAACTGCCTGACTGAGGGATTTACCGTTGCGAAGCTCTTCTTTCAATCGCTCGAAAATGAGAATATTCGCATCCAGTGCGGCACCTGTACTTAATAGAAAACCTGCGATGCCGGCCAGGGTGAGTGTGAAGTGAAAATATTTGAAGATCGCGAATGCAATGGCTGCATAAAAGATGATCGACAAATCCGCCACCAGCCCGAGCATCCGATAATAGATCGCCATGAAGAGTGCGACGATTGTCATCCCGATCATACCTGCCACCAGGCTTTTACGCAGTGAATCTTCACCCAGCGTCGGACCGATGATCCGCGTTTCTACAACCTTAAGGGGGATCGGCAGCGATCCATAGCGAAGTTGAATGGCAAAAGCATTCGCAGATTCAGATGTGAAATTGCCTGTTATGGTGCCCGATCCGCCGGGTATGGCTGAATTAATCCGTGGGGCGGAAATAACAGCCTTATCCAGCACGATCGTAAGAAATTTATTGATATTGTTTGCGGTATGTTCAGCAAAAACGTCTGCGCCATCACCCGATAGTGTGAAATCGATCTGGTAGGAACCTCCCAGTGAACCTTGACTTACCGTCACTGATTCAAGGTCTTTACCGGTCATGACCGTATGATAGACGACCTGCGTCGGATCGGCAGGCACACCTGGTGAAGGAGTTAGCGTTGGAACAGCCTGTTCGCCAAAATCTGTTTTAAGGATAGCCCCGGCGTCCGGGCTGTAATCGCCGGTATCAACAAATTCCAGCAAGCCAGTCTGTTGGATCGTTGATAGCACCGATTCGGTATCTTCGAGACCGGGAAATTCGCCGACGATTCGGCGATCACCGGCTACCTGGATCAAGTTTTCGCTCACGCCCAGGGCATTGGTGCGTTGTTCGACAATGGAACGTGCGACATCCAGCGAGTCTCCTGTCACCTCGGCATTTTCTGGAAGGTCGGCTTCCAGCAGGACCTGGAGCCCACCCTGAAGATCCAATCCAAGTCGCGGGGCTACATCACGTTCGAACAGAGTCGTGTCATCGAACGGATTGAGGATCTTAAGTCGGCCACTCAAATCAACCCACAGGGCAAGCGAAAGGATGATGACGATCAGGATTATTCGATTGGGGAGATTGCGGATCATGCGCGGTTGAACTCCATCCACAAAAATACCAGCCTTAGGCTGGGCGCGGAGATTATACACCAATTCAAGTTCAACCAATTAACCCGTGAATAGGGGGTGATTATTTATGATCAAGCACAGGTATTCTTCAAAGGTCCAGGCAGCATATAAAAATGGTAAGGTGCGCTTGCTTACTGGGGTGGAAAATTGAATTATTTAATATGGTTGAGGAAGGTTAGAGCGTTATCCAGCACTTCCTGAACACTGAGTTGATCAGTTTCAATAACCAGGCTTGCATGGCTGCGGGAATGAGCCAGCCGGCGGAGTTGTTCTTCGTAATCCTTCGTTTTCCAATTCAGCTCACGCCGCTTTGTACATATTTCAAAGGAAGCGTTGAGGTAAATCAAATAATCGGGCTTTGTGATGATCTGCCACATGGCAGGCACATACGAATGTTCCTGGGCAATATGGCGGCATTGGAATCCGCGCTCCTGCAAACCCTTCAGCAAGCTTGACTTTCCTGCTCCACATGGTCCGACAATTCCGATTAACGGTTTACGTTCGCTCATGGACCATCAAGTCACAAAATTTCCAAACCTCGTTTACTTCATTTTCCATGGTTCGGGATGAAGGTGAACCATTGGATGTTTAAGAGTTAATAAATCGGGATAGGTACCCGAACGCTCATCCGCCTTACATCATCTCCGGTGCGGCGTGTAACCTTTAAGATGAGTACGCTGATGTCATCGGAGGGGCGTTGGTCATCCAGGCTGACCGCATGCGTCAGGAGGGCGTCGGCAATATCCTGGGGCGATGGATCTTCATCTTCTAAAAACATTTGAATGGTTTCTCTGACATCCAACACCTGTCCGCGCCGGGAACCCGCGTTCATTAAACCATCGGTAAATATAACAATCGTAAGCCCGGCTTCAATCGCCAGTTCAGTGATCAACGGGCGTACGTTACGAGTGATGCCAAGCGGACTGCACTCCTCGGACAGGATATCGATGCTTCCTTCTCTACTGATATATATCGGCGCCGGATTGTTCCTGGTCAGTACGATCGTTCTGCTATGGAGATCTACGGAAGCGATATTGAGGGTTGAGATCACTTTACCCTTTTTGTCCGTAAATAGTGCATCCGAGGCGGCCCTT
>MGNL01000137.1:5397-10452 GCA_001796785.1 Chloroflexi bacterium RBG_16_51_16
TCCGATGACTTTACGAACCACCAGATGGGAAACAGCCTTGGCGCCGTGACCGGAAGTCTGGCCATCCGCGAGGACCACGGATAAACCGCCATTTGGACGTTCAACCACTTCCAGGGTATCCCCGCTTTCCGAGGAAGCGTATTTATTAATTTTTGCAACTGCGATCTGCACTTCCATAAAAAGAATTTTACTATGAGAAATTTTTAAAAGCATTACCAGGCTTATTCTCAAGCTGCCACTTCGAACGGCTTCGGGTGACTTGACTGGTTTGTTATCTACTACTATAATCTTTCAGCTAAATCAAGGTTAACTAGACAGACGGGCACCCGCCCGTCTGCTTTCTGTAAAAAGGAGAAAGGGATGCCTCCACATCCGAAACGCAAACTCTCGAAAGGTCGTCGGAATCGCAGGCGCGCTCATGACGCACTACAGCCGCGCAACCTGGTTACCTGCTCCAACTGCGGAGCGATGAGACTCCCCCACACCGTTTGCTCGAATTGTGGTTTTTATGGTGGCAGGGAAGTGATCAAAGTTAAGAAGGAAAAGAAACCCGCTGAATGATACGGAACGGGTCGTGAACTGCACGACCCGTTTGAATTTTGGCTATCATGAACCTCGTTTCTGCATCAACCGCGCTGCTTTTCCCGGGTCAGGGCTCTCAATCCGTAGGGATGGGAAAGGAACTGGCGAACCAATACCCCGTAGCAAAAACCTTGTTTGACGAAGCGGATACGATCCTCGGCTTTCAACTTAGCAAGCTAATGTGGGATGGTCCGGAACCAGACCTGAACGACACGATCAATACCCAACCGGCCTTGTATGTGCATTCGGTAGCCGCCTTGAAGGTGCTCCAACAACGTTATCCAGATTTCCGAGCAGGCGCGCTTGCAGGGCATTCGCTTGGCGAGCTAACAGCATTAACAATTTCAGGTGCGCTGGCTTTCCGGCAGGGTTTAGAGTTGGTCAGATTGCGCGGCGAGCTGATGAAAAAAGCCGGAGAAAGATCTCCCGGGGGAATGGCGGCGATCTTAGGATTGGAAATACCAGAGCTGGAAAAAGTTTGCTCCGAAGCAAGTAACTCAACGGAAGTTGTGCAGATCGCCAACGATAACTGCCCAGGTCAGGTCGTGATTTCTGGAGATCGAAGAGCAACGGAGCGTGCTATTGCCGGTGCAAAAGCGCAAGGGGCTAAACGCGCCATACCATTGGCAGTGAGTATCGCCGCCCATTCGACCTTAATGGCGTCCATTCAGGCGGAATGGGACGGAGCCGTGGAATCTGCGATGCTCGCTGATCCTGAAATACCGGTTGTTGGGAATGTGCATGCGGATTATCTTAAAACAGCTGCAGATGCCAGGAGCGATATCAAATCACAGATGCAGTCAAGAGTTAAATGGACAGAATCCGTTCAAAAGCTGATCAAGTTGGGTTTTCGGACTTTTTTAGAAGTTGGTAACGGAGCAGTCCTGATTGGGCTATTGAAAAGAATATCCAGCACTGAGGGAATTATCGGATTTACACTTGGAAATTCCGAAGATTTTATAAAGCTTGCAGAGCTTCCTTGAAATAATTTATCTCGATTGTAGAATTTATAAACCAGTTGAAAGATTAAAGCCTTAATAATTTATTTAATCCTGCTACAGTGGGGGAAATGCGCGGTGGAATTTTTATTCAAACTCCAACTCTAGATCTTCATCTTCGCCCCATTCAGAAGTCCGCTCAAACTCAATTTCTCCGAAGAGGGCTGGCTGGCTCGCGGTTATCCGGTAGCGTTTGATCAACTCGAGTAACGCCAGAAAGGTAACCACAATTTCCATTCGGGATGACTTGTTCTCGATCAATCCCCGAAAGCTTGCGCGTTGAAGTTGACGGAGAGTTTTCGATATCAGATCGATCTTCTCCCGGATCGTAACTTTTGGTGCAGAAATAACCGTTCCGAGGGATTGTTTTTCGGCTTCGCGCGCATATACCGCTTCTGCTGCTTCCATAAGCCCTTGTAACGTGAGATTGGAAAGGTCCAGCTTGGGTTCAACCCTTGGAGGTGGTGCAATCCGCAGGTAGGTTCGCAAACCATTAATCTGGCGATCCATCAAAAGGGAACCGATGGCTTTGAACTGTTTATATAGTTTTAGCTGTTCAACAAGCGCTACGCCAACGTCTTCTTCGCCAGGTTCCCGGATTGGTGGACGAGGCAGGAGGGCCTCGGATTTGATCAGGACAAGCTTGGCCGCAATCACCAGAAACGCGGAAATTTCATCCGGCCGCATCTCATCGACAGATTTGAGGTATGACAGGTATTGATCAGTCACCTGGGCAAGTGAAACGGCGGTGATGTCTAATTCGGCTCGTTCGATCAGATCGAGCAATAAATCCAGCGGGCCTTCATAGACAGGAGTGTTAACTTTATAATCGCCCAGCTGGTGACCCAGGATGTTTTCCATAAGCGAATGATTATAACCCGGCAAAGTTCGATATAATCCATATATGACTGATCCAAAATTAACCCATCTGGATGAACAGGGGCAAGTCCAAATGGTGGATGTGGGAAATAAACCGGATACCGAGAGGGTGGCTATAGCTCGAGGCGAGATCCATATGAAACCGGAGACCCTGGATCTCATCCGAACTGGTGATATTGAGAAAGGAAATGTATTGACCATCGCGAAAGTTGCAGGCATCAACGCTGCAAAAAAGACGGCCGAGCTCATACCGCTTTGCCATTCCCTGCAGCTTACGCATATAGGTTTGGATCTGGAGTTGGACCCTAGCTTGCCCGGCATCCACATCACTGCCACGGTTAAAACTACTGCGAAGACCGGTGTTGAAATGGAAGCCTTGACCGCAGTATCCATTGCTGCGTTGACTGTTTACGACATGACCAAGGCGGTTGAAAAAACCATGCGCATACAGAACATCAGACTTGTTGAGAAACACGGCGGGATGAGCGGCGATATTGTTAATAGTTAAAGGATTGGATGATGAACGTCAAGGTATTATTGTTTGCCACTCTGCGGGATAGGGCGGGAAGTAAATTTTTGGAACTCGAAATTCCCGATGCAATGAATGTCGGGGATCTAAAACACCGAATTGCCACCGATTTTCCCACGCTTCGAGAATCTATGAATTCGGTTCTGGTTGCAATCAACCGTGAATATGCGTTCGATGAAGGGCTAATTCCAGTCAATGCGGAAATTGCGATGTTCCCACCGGTCAGCGGCGGTTGAGCAATACGATGAGCAAACTTACGCTGATTGAAATTACACAGGATGAGATCGACCTCGATGCTTTGTTATCAAGAATCACATCTGTGAACACAGGTGCGGCTGCGATCTTTACGGGTCTTGTACGCGGTTTTACGCAAAATGGACGCCAAAACGTAACCGAGTATCTGGAGTACGAAGCTTATCAGCCAATGGCTGAAGAGATAATGAAACAGGTGGCAGAAGAGATACGAATCAAATGGCCAGATGTGGAGGGAATCGCCCTGGTCCAGAGAGTAGGCCGACTGTTTCCCCAGACACCAACGGTCATGATCGCTTGCAGCGCCGCCCATCGTAATACGGGAGTGTTCGAGGCAGCCAGGTATGGGATTGACCGGCTCAAAGAAATCGTCCCGGTTTGGAAAAAAGAAGTGGGGCCGAACGGTGAAGCATGGGTGGAGGGTGAGCACTTTCATGAAATCAGGAAATGATCAATAGACCATTTATATAGGATGAACAGCATCCAATGCATTGACTGTGGTACACCTTATCCGGATTCTGGTGTGCCCTATTGTTGCATTCGATGCGGAGGTTTATTTGACTATGGGGATGGAATTTCCTACAATCCAACCGAATTCGATCAAAACAGAAAAGGTATATGGAAATTCGGTACGGATCTTGGTATCGGAACCATTGAGGAGGTAGTTACATTAGGAGAGGGGAACACTCCACTTTTAGAAACGCTGGTTGATGGCAAGGAGATATGTATTAAATGCGAGTACGCCAACCCAACCGGATCATTCAAGGATCGGGGTATGGCTGCCCTGGTAACTGTACTTAGGAACAGGAATGTAAAAACCGCTGTCGAGGACTCGTCGGGGAACGCAGGAGCATCGTTTGCTGCCTATGCTGCAAAAAGCGGGATCGCAGCCAGGATCTATATCCCAGAATCCGCCTCCGGGCCGAAGCGCAGGCAGATCGAAGCGTACGGTGCTGAGATCATACCCATTGGTGGTCCGCGTGTGAATGCCGCTTTAGCAGCGATGAACGCAGTCCGCACAGGGGCAAATTATGCAAGTCACGCTTACCAGCCGTTCAATTTATTGGGATATGCCACCTGTGCCTATGAATTGGTGGGTCAATTGGGTAGAGCACCGGGTGCAGTGATCCTGCCTGCAGGCCAGGGAGGATTGTTGTTGGGCATGGCTAAAGGATTCCAGGCTATGTTGAACTCAGGCGCGATCCATGCGATGCCCAGAGTTGTAGCGGTTCAACCAGAAACCTGTGCGCCTCTGGTTTCATTAATGAATGGTGAACCTTTTATTGGTGATTGTCAAACGATGGCTGAAGGTGTAAGGATCAGCCAGCCTCTTAGAGGAGCAGAAATTGTTAAGCAAGTTCTTGATAGCAAGGGCTGTATTAAGGTAGTCTCCGAGGCTGGCATAACGAAAGGGCGTCACGAGCTGGCCAAACTGGGGTTTTATGTAGAGCCAACTTCGGCATTGGTCTGGGACGCTGCCATGCAAATTATTAATGAGCTTCCCGAACCGATTGTTCTAATATTGACCGGATCCGGATATAAGACGCGCGATTAAGGAGAGCCATGGATCGCATTGTCATCACAGGTATGGGTACCATCAATCCACTCGGCTTATCCACCGAACAATCCTGGAAGAACCTGGTGGAGGGTGTTTCCGGTGTTGGACCAATTACCCAATTTGATTCTTCTGCCTTACAGGTTCACATCGCAGCGGAAGTGAAGGATTTTAATCCGGATAAATTCATGGATCCAAAGGAGGCCAGGCGGCGGGACAGGGTGGAACAACTGGGTTGTGCTGCAGCAAAGATGGCTCTG
>MGNL01000137.1:10462-13695 GCA_001796785.1 Chloroflexi bacterium RBG_16_51_16
GCTTGCAGGTGACTGATACCAATTCCGGTCGGATTGGCGTGATCGTTTCATCCGCGATCGGTGGGTTGAAATCTCTGCAGGATGCTGTCATCACGATTCAAACAGAAGGCCCGCGGCGAGTTAGCCCTTTCATGATTCCGATGCTGATGCCGAACGGGACATCCGGGATCGTAGCAATCGAGCACGGGATCAAGGGACCTTGTTTCTCGGTTGGATCAGCCTGTGCATCAGGTGCGGATGGCATAGGGATGGCATGGATGATGCTCAAAATGGGAATGATCGATGCAGCCCTGGCTGGGGCAACCGAGGCGACGATAACGATCACCGGTGTCGCTACCTTTGACAGGGTGGGGGCCATGTCTAGGCGGAATGAGGATTATTCATCAACACCCCAGCCTTTTGATAAAAATCGGGATGGACTGGTGATGGGCGAGGGCGCGGCTGTGCTTGTGTTGGAGCGAGAAGATTCTGCAAAAAAACGCGGGGCACACATTTATGCCGAACTGGCAGGCTATGGGGCAACAGCAGACGCTTTTCATATCACGGCACCGCATGATAAAGGGGAAGGAGGCGCAGCCGCCATTCGGGTGGCACTCCAATCAGCCCAGGTTCCTATTGAAGATGTTGGTTATATCAACGCCCACGGAACGGGAACCCAATTGAACGATCTTTCTGAGACAAAAGCATTGAAAGCAGCTTTGGGGGAGATGGCATATAAAATTCCCGTGTCCTCTACCAAATCCATGACTGGCCACATGATGGGTGCGACAGGCGCCCTTGAGGCGATCTTCTGTGTCCAGGCTATTAAGACTAGCATCCTGCCCCCGACAATCCATTACGAAACACCCGATCCCGAATGCGACCTCGATTACGTACCAAACAAAGCCAGGGAGAAAAAAGTTGATGTTACGCTCAGCAACGCCTTTGGATTCGGCGGCCATAATGCTGTTCTGGTGATCAAGCGATACCAGTAACATCCCATCTTACAAACCGGAATAAGCCTACCCAATGCGCCGTTGGATTTTCCTATAGGAAAAATATTATCATGATATAATTCTTGTTCGCGTCTGGAAGATCATACAAATATGTGAGGAATTGTTGGAATGAACGAATTATTAAAAGCGGTTGAAGCAAAACCTAATGAAAATATTCCGCCGTTGAGAACCGGTGACAGTGTAAGCGTTCACGTCAAGATTAAAGAAGGTGACCGCGAGCGCATCCAGGAGTTCAAGGGAACCGTGATCCGGTTACGGAAGGGTAAAAACGAATCGTCGTTTACGGTCAGAAGGTTGGCATCCAACGGCATCGGTGTCGAACGGACCTTCCTGCTCAGATCACCGCGACTGGAAAAGGTCGTCGTCGAACGGCATGGGGAGGTGCGGCGGGCTCAACTATATTTCATGCGCGGCCGAACCGGCAGGAGCGCCCGGCTGAAACAAAAATTCGAAGAGTGAACTCGGACAAGGGCGCAGACAGGCGCCCTTGTTTCTTTATCGATGCCCAAACCCTTGATCGGAATTTCAACACGAAATACGCGGGATTCTGATTTGCATCCCACGGCTTCGCTTCAATTTGCCTACATCCACGCGATTTCCATTTCCGGAGGTATTCCAGTACCGATTGCCTCAAATTTGCCGGATGAACAATTGAATGATTTATTCAATCGCCTGGACGGGATTGTTTTTTCCGGTGGTGGGGATATCGCTGTAAATCTATACGATGGAAAAAACCATTCGAGCATCAGCACGGTTGACGATGCCCGGGATACCACCGAAATCTTTCTTTTAAAACAAAGTGCGGATACTGGCAAGCCCGTGCTGGGAATTTGCCGCGGAGCCCAAATTATGAACGTCTCCCTGGGGGGTACTCTCTATTCCCACCTTCCGGATCAATTTCCAGGTTCCGTGGACCACCAACCAGGAAATGATCGTAAAAAAATCGCCCACCTGGTTAATATCGATGAATCATCACGGGTTACTGAGATTTTCGGTGAGACGCTACTGCATGTGAACAGCCTGCATCACCAAGGAATAAAGGATCTAGCTCCCACCTTAAAGGCAGTGGGATATGCACCAGACGGATTGGTCGAATTGGTCGAAATGAAGGACCATCCCTTCGGTGTTGCAGTCCAATGGCATCCGGAATGGCTGATGGATCAACCTTCAATGCAAAAATTGTTCAGCCACTTCATCGCTGTCTGCGGTAGATGAAATTATCCCCGACGAACCAGGATAAACAAACCCTCGGTGGGAATGTAATATGAGTCCAGAAATGGTTTCTCCAATCGGGATTTTTGACTCCGGCGTGGGAGGGTTGTCAGTCCTCAGGGCGATCCGAGCACTAATGCCTGGCGAGGATTTGATTTACTTCGGTGATCAGGCTCATGTACCCTATGGGATGCGTACCATCGATCAAATCCGTGATTTTTCTGAGGAGATCACGAAACATTTATTAAAACAGCAAGCGAAGATGATCGTCGTCGCCTGCAATACCGCATCAGCCGTGGCATTAAAATATTTACGGTCACGATTTCCGGATGTACCTTTCGTAGGTATGGAGCCTGCCGTCAAACCAGCAGCGGAAACTACCCGATCTAGGAAAGTTGGCGTTTTAGCGACACCCGCGACTTTTCAGGGCGAGTTGTACGCTTCGGTCGTCGAACGATTTGCTAAAAACGTGAAGCTATTTCCTGAAACCTGTCCGGGCCTTGTCACCCAAATTGAGAAAGGTGAATTGGATAGCCAGACGACCAACGCGATATTAAACAAGGCATTAGAACCACTACTGAAGGAAGGGATCGATACGATTGTATTGGGCTGCACGCATTACCCGTTTGTGATACCACAGATCAAACGTATCGCTGGTTCCAGGGTTCGAGTAATCGATCCGGCTCCTGCGATCGCCAGGCGAGTTTCCAGTCTGTTGGATAGCAATCGGCTTCGAAATCAATCGGACCGTATCGGTCGAATGAGGTTTATTACTTCTGGAGATCCGGTAGGGATGGAGTCTGCGTTAAATAAGCTCTTGGGTATAAATGCTGCGGTTGACTCCATTCCCTGGATCACCAATGCGGAGCATAATGAAACCTCCCTTTTAACGAAAAACGATGCGATTAGCACCAGCTGAATCCTAATTTTACGTAGGTGTTGTGAAGCAACTAATTAAACTACTTTTGAATACCAGCGATCGTCCTTTGTATAACGCACTTCAAAAGTAACTTTAGGTTTTTCAAA
>MGNL01000138.1:0-88 GCA_001796785.1 Chloroflexi bacterium RBG_16_51_16
GGTACAGCCTCACCGGCAGGCTGGCTGCGGCCGCGATCGGACCCAAGGAACCCAGGTGGTTTCCCACCAGCACAGCGGGACCGTGTGC
>MGNL01000138.1:147-2982 GCA_001796785.1 Chloroflexi bacterium RBG_16_51_16
TCAAAATTCGATAGAGTGGTTCCGCCATGGATGATCTATCAAAACCTCAACCGGTAACCCACCCCTGATTCTGTGAGCAGATAATGTGGCCGGGCGGGATCCGGTTCGATCTTCCGTCTGAGGTTACTGATATTAACCCGCAGGATGTGCATTTCGTTCTCGTAGGCTGTCCCCCAAACCTGCCTGAGCAATTGACGGTGCGTCAGCACCTTGCCGGCATTCTGCATGAGCAGCCTCAGGATGTCATACTCTGTGGGAGTAAGCGAGATCTCTTGACCATCGACGGTGACCAATCGGCGGGACAGGTCCATTTTGAGGCCGTCCACCTCGAGCTGGGGTTCATCCGTTTTATCGGTTAGGTGCCTCATGGCGACCCGCATGCGCGCCAGCAGCTCCCCGGTGCCGAAGGGTTTGGTCAGATAATCGTCGGCGCCCGCATCGAGTGCCGCGATCTTGTCGATCTCAGCCTCGCGGACCGAGAGGATGATGATCGGGGTTTGCGACCACTCACGCAGACGGCGGGTCACCTCGATCCCATCGATATCCGGCAGCCCAAGGTCGAGGATGATGATATCCGGTCGGTTGCTGAGGACCGCGTTGATGGCTTCGATCCCGGTTCCGGCTTCAAAGGTGGTAAATCCCTGGGCGGTCAGCGCAGTCCGCAGGTATCGGCGAATGGCATTTTCATCATCCACCACCAGCACGCGCTGACCGGCTTCACTCATCGGCAGACACCTGTTGATTCAATGGCAGATGGATGGTAATGATCGACCCACCTCCGGGACGCGGCACGGCTGAGATGTGGCCCTTGTGGATCTCAATGATCCCTTTGCTGATGGTTAAGCCCAACCCGGTCCCGGTGACGCTTTCGGGGCGCTGCACCCGGTAGAATTTGTCGAAGACCCGTTCCAGGTCATCCGAGGGGATGCCCATCCCGCGGTCCGAGATCATGATGGATGCTTCGCTGTCTACGGTCTGAACCAAGACTTCGATGCGTGAATTTTCCGGTGAATACTTGGCGGCGTTTTCCAGCACGTTGACCAGCACTTGAACGATCAATGTGAAATCCATGGGCACCAGGGGAAAATCCGCCGGCATATTAACCTGTACGTCATGTTTGGAGATCCTGGGACCAAGCTGTTCAAGCGCAGTTCCAATCGCATCCTGGATGTCCCCCGGCTGGAGATCGAGCTTGATCGCGCCGCTCTCGAGCCTCGTCATGGAGAGCAGGTTCCCGACCAGCCGGTTCAATCGTTCAGCCTCTTCCCTTGCTGTAGCGATCAGGCTAGTCCGGTATTCCTCCTTAAGCGTATCGGACTGCTCGTCGAGGCTGGTGAGCGCGCCAGTGATGGCAACCAGTGGAGTGCGTAGGTCGTGTGAAATGGAGTTAAGCAAAGCTGTTTGCAGTTTTTCAGTAGCCTGCAGCAACTCGGTCTGGCGTGCCTGTTCGACCAGGCTCGCCCGTTCAATTGCGATAGCTGCCTGATTGGTAAACGCAGCCAGGGTTTGACGCTGCTGAGGTGTCATCAAGCCGGGTCGCTCTGCGGGTCTCACTCCCAGGACTCCCACCAAGCCTCGCGAGGTTTTTAGAGGCAGGCATCGCAGGGAAGCAGCAGGCAGGGTATCCGTGCCGCGCCCGGCAGGCTGACCGTGTTCATATGCCCAGGTCGCGACCGCCATTTCATTCGAATCCGGTAAATAACCCGGAGAACTCGCAAAGGTTTCCAGCCTGCCGCTGTTTGCGATGAAAATTGCAACCTCGCGCCCAAATACGCGGCCGATATGGGAAATGATGATCTGCGCGATCTCCTCCAGGTTGGCTGCGGAGGTAAGGTCTCTTCCGAGTTCATACAGCGCGGAGGATTGTGTCTCCCGTTGGATGGCTGAATCGGCTTGTTCACGGACGCGCACGGCCAGTGAGCTCACTACCAGGCTGACGATGAACAATCCGATAAAAGTGACGATGTACTCCCGGTCACTGACCACGAACGTAAGGTAAGGATGGATGAGAAAATAATCGAAGGCAAGCACACCGGTAACGGCTGCCAGTAGGGATGGCCCGCGGCCAAGGTAGATGGCTGAAATGAGAACAGTCAGTAAATACAACATGACCAGGTTCGCCGGTTCCAGGAATCCCCTGACAGTAACCCCGATCAAGGTGGCGGCTGTAACGAAGCTCAGGCTGAGCAAATATCTTCTCAAAGGACGATGGGGCTGCCATTCGCTTGGAAGGCTTGCCTTTTTAACCTCAGGCTGTGCGCTTATGACATACACATCCACATCGCCGCTGGCATGCACCAGTTTGTCCACCAGTGTTCCTGTGAACCACTCCTGCCAGCGCGGCCGCAGCGGCTTGCCGATCACGATCTTGGTGATGTTGTTCTTGCGCGCGAATTCCAGAACGGCTTCATGGATCGAATGACCGGCCATGGACAAGGATTTCGCACCCAATTCCTCAGCGAGCTGAAGGGCAGTACTAATGCGTTCGCGGTTGGCTGGATGGCTGTCCAGCCTCGAGGCTACATCCACATAGATCGCGTACCACTCGGCGTTGAGCTCGTCCGCCAGACGGCGGGTGTTGCGGATCAGCTTCTCAGCCATCGGGTTGGCACTGATGCAAACGAGGAGACGTTCTCCAGCCGGCCAGGGTCCCGGGATGGCACGCGTCTGCATGTAGGTGCGCATCTGGTCATCCACGCGCTCAGCCGCGCGCCGCAGCGAAATTTCACGCAATGCGGTGAGGTTCCCCTTGCGGAAGAATTTCTGGATGGCACGCGCGGCCTGGTCCGGGATATAGACTTTGCCTTCACTAAAACGTGAAAGCAGTTCATCCGG
>MGNL01000138.1:3044-4194 GCA_001796785.1 Chloroflexi bacterium RBG_16_51_16
CCACTCCCGTGATCTGTGCGACGATGTCATTCAGGCTTTCAAGATGCTGGACATTTAACGTGGTGTAGACATGGATGCCTGCGTCCAGGATTTCGTTGACATCCAGGTACCGTTTGGGATGCCGCGATCCGGGCGCGTTGGTATGCGCGAATTCATCCACCAACACCAGGCTCGGATGACGCTCCAGGACCGCATCTACATCAAGCTCTGTCAGGGTGATATCCCGGTAGCGCACCTGCTGCCGGGGCAGGATCTCCAGGTCGGCCAGCATGGCTTCCGTCTCATGCCGTCCATGGGTCTCTATGTAACCGACCACCACATCCACGCCCTGCGCCTTTCGTTGGTGCGCGGCCTCGAGCATCGCGTAGGTTTTTCCCACGCCGGCAGCATATCCCAGGAAAATCTTGAGCCGGCCGCGGCTGGGTTCCTCAGCCTTTATGTTCTTTAACAACTCATCGGGATCGGGGCGTTGATCCATGATTTTTATTGTATCTCAATGTAAATGGAGGACCCTGAAGGTCAGCAACCTTCAGGGTCCTGGATCAAGGCTGTTTGATGCCGTCCAGTGCCAAATTCAATCGCAGCACGTTTACGGTCGGTTCCCCCAAAAAACCGAACTGGCGTCCCAGAGTGTGTTGTTCCACCAATACCTGGACCTGCGAGTCGTCCAGCCCGCGAGCCTGTGCCACCCGATGGACCTGGTAAATTGCCGCAGCTATGCAGATGTGCGGGTCAAGCCCGCTGCCGGAAGCAGTGACAAGGTCAACCGGTATCGGCGATGTATTTTGTGGATCGGCCGCTTTTAGGGCATCCACCCGTCCTTGCACCATGGCGAGCAGAGCGGGATTCAGGGCCCCGTAATTCGATCCAGACGAACCTGTCAGGGTTTCTGCATTGAACGCATTGTATGGAAAGGCACCCGTAGCGGACAGCCGGCCCCAGAAATATTTCGGGTCATCGAACTGCTGACCGATCAAACCCGAGCCATAGGCTTTTCCATCGAGAACGATCAGGCTGCCATTAGCCTGGCGCGGAAAGACGACCTGGGCAACGCCAGTAACCGCGAGGGGATAGATTACACCCGTGATGAGTGTGAGCAGTACAAGGATCATAAAGGCAGGGCGAAATTGGGAGATCAGGTTCATTCTTT
>MGNL01000138.1:4219-5722 GCA_001796785.1 Chloroflexi bacterium RBG_16_51_16
AGGAAGCGAGTATCCGAGCTGTTCGGAATCTTCATTTACCTGAATGTTTAATTGGCCTCCGGTGTAGGAATTTCTTGACCGGAACCTGGCATAAGGTTCTTTTTCAGTCGGAAGAATATTCCCATGTTGGTAGAGTATCCCACTGGCCTTGCCACCGTAATGTTTTTGATCCATCCTCGAAAGTGCATTCGTATTTGCTTTCAACCAGATGTACACGAAGGAAAGGATCAGACCAAGACTTCCGATTTGAACGAATTGATGTCTTCCAGTTGAAATATTTAATCGGCTGTCTAAAACGAACAAAAGAACCAACAAGGGGAAGATGAGATACAACTGCCACCATTTTGGGAGAAGATTTTGGGATTGCATGTCTGCCTCCTTCATGCCAAATTCAAGGCGACCAACAACATGTCGATTAGTTTGATAACGATAAAGGGCGCGATCAATCCGCCCACGCCATAGATCAACAGGTTTTCGCGCAGCAGCCGCGCCGCGCCGACCGGGCGATAGGGAACACCTCGCAGCGCGAGAGGGATCAGGGCGATGATGATCAGCGCATTGAAGATGACGGCTGAAAGAATTGCGCTGTGAGACGTGGCAAGCCTCATGAAATTCAATGCGGTCAGGGCCGGGTAGGTTGAGGCAAATGCGGCCGGGATGATGGCAAAATACTTGGCAACGTCATTGGCGATGCTGAACGTGGTCAGAGCACCGCGGGTCATGAGCAATTGCTTGCCGATCTCAACGATCTCGATCAACTTGGTGGGATTGCTGTCCAGGTCGATCATATTGGCAGCTTCACGGGCAGGCTGTGTCCCGGTGTTCATCGCCACGGCAACATCCGCCTGCGCCAACGCAGGTGCATCGTTCGTTCCGTCCCCGGTCATCGCCACCAGCTTGCCCCCGACCTGCTGTTCACGGATCAGCTTTAATTTCGCTTCGGGGGTGGCTTGAGCAAGGAAATCATCCACACCGGCTTCAGCCGCGATCGCGGTTGCGGTCAGGGCGTTGTCGCCCGTGATCATCACGGTCTTGATGCCCATGGCGCGCAGTTGCGCAAAGCGTTCCTTGATCCCGCCCTTGACGATATCCTTCAAATGGATGACGCCGAGCACCTGTTGATTGCGTGCCACCACCAGCGGTGTGCCACCCTTGCCGGCGATGCTCTCGATCGCAGGCGTGAGATCGGCTGGCAGGGGATTACCCTTCGATTGAACCAGCGCCACGATCGTATCGGGGGCACCTTTGCGTATGGAAGTGCCATCGAAATCAACGCCGCTCATGCGGGTCTGGGCACTGAATGGTATGAAATGCATGCCTTGAGGCGCCTCGTCACTGGAACCCATCGTTCGCCCGCGCAATCCAAACTTTTCCTTCGCAAGCACCACGATAGAACGGCCTTCAGGGGTCTCGTCTGCCATGGAAGCCAGCTGCGCCGCTTCCGCGAGTTCTTGAACATTGACCCCTCTCACGGGCAGGAATTCGACTGCCTGGCGATTTCCA
>MGNL01000138.1:5952-6090 GCA_001796785.1 Chloroflexi bacterium RBG_16_51_16
CAGCAAGGTCGCGCATACGACCAGGAAAATAATGGTGAAACCAGCCAGTAAAATATTGAGGGCGATCTCATTAGGTGTCTTCTGCCGTTTGGCCCCTTCGACCAGGCTGATCATGCGGTCGAGGAAACCTTCTCCCGG
>MGNL01000139.1:0-9733 GCA_001796785.1 Chloroflexi bacterium RBG_16_51_16
GAGCTTGGATGGTCAAATCGGCTGTATTTCTAGCTTTGACAGCCGGATTTCTCATTATCTTACTGAAAGGCGAATCCGAAAGGCAAGATTCGGAGGAAAAGTCTCAAGCAGTCCTATACAACATAGCCAACGCAACCATCTCCTCTCCAAGTTTAGATTACCTGTACAGCTCCATCCATTCCGCTCTATCACAGGTAATGCCTGCCAAAAATTTTTATATCGCTCTCTACGATGAAATCTCCAACCTTATCAGCTTTCCATACTATATCGATCAGTTTGATCAACCTCCTGAACCGGCTCCGCCTGGTCATGGTTTGACCGAATATGTCCTAAGAACACACACACCAGTCTTGGTTTCCCCAAGTGTCTTTTCTGAACTGCACCAGAAAGGGGAGGTGAGTCGCGTTGGAACTCCATCTCTCGATTGGGTGGGAGTTCCGCTTGTTGTTGACGAGAAGACCATTGGAGTCATGGTTGTGCAAACCTATGACCACGGAGTTAGGTATACACAGCGAGAACTGGATAACTTAAAATTTGTATCCTCCCAGACAGCCCTAGCTATCGAAAGGAAGCGAGCGGAGGGATCACTAGCAGCCAGCGAAGAACGCTACCGTCAATTAGTTGATTATTCTCCAGATGCTATCGCAATTCACGTTGAAGGAATAGTTGTTTATATCAATCCAGCTGGCGTGAGATTGCTTGGCGCCGATGATGAATCACAAATCCTAGGGAAGTCCGTTTTTGATTTTGTTCATCCGGAGCACCGGGATATTGTCATCCAGAGGGTCAGAGAGGGAACGGATAACCGTAAAACTCAACCGCCTCTGGAAGAAAAGTTAATTCGGTTAGATGGAAAGGTGATTGATGTCGAAGTCACCTCCATTCCGAGGATCCATCTGGGAAAACCGGCGGTTCAAGTCATTATCCGCGATATCAGCGAGCGTAAAAAGGCGCGGGCGCTCCTCGAAAGGCAATTGAAGGAATTAACCATATTGCATGCGATTTCGCTTGCAGAATCGTCCAGCAACAACATCGATGAGATCATTGGTAGAGTGACAAATATTATCGGTAACATGCTTTATCCGGAAAACTGCGGGATTCTGTTGATGAACGCTTCCCGGGATGCCCTTTCACCCCATCCGTCCTACCGCGGTACGTCTGAGACGAAATTAATAACCAGCCTGCCATTGACCAAGGGTATAAGCGGAAGAGTGGCTGTCAACGGAGAAGCACAACGCATAGATGATGTAACCATGGATCCAGATTATTATGCGGTTACGTCCAATGTACGTTCTGAGTTATGTGTACCAATCCTAATTGGCTCACAGATATTCGGTGTCATTAATGTCGAAAGTGTTAACCTAGGTGCCTTTTCGCAAGAAGATGAGAGGTTATTAGTTACTGTAGCAGGTGGTCTGGCAACGACCATCGAACGATTCCATTTATTCGAAACCAAGCAATCACAGTTACAACGCGAAGCAGCCATCCTAGACCTGATGAGGATTGCGGCTTCCTCCCTGGATCTTGAGAACGTCCTAGAGATCATTTTGGATCACTTGTTAAAATTAATTCCTTCCGAATCAGGCACAATCCAATTACTGGAAGGGGATTGCCTGCGTGTCGCCACATCGATCGGATTTCAACCCGGCGAGATGATCCCTGACACCCTGCTCTCCTTAAAGGATTTTCCGCTGAATGCTGAAGTGATTAATTCACAGAAAATCATTAGTATTGATGATGTGGATACTGACAAGCGATTCATGCATGTTCCTGGGACAGAACGGGTTGGATCAATATTAGCAATCCCGTTATTTATTAAAAACAAGGTAATTGGAATGGTCACCCTGGACAGCGCAAAAAAATACCATTTCAAACCTGAGGATGAAGAATTGGGTTTGGCAGTGGCACACAACGCGGCGATCGCACTTGAAAACGCCAGGTTGTTTGAGTCGGAACAACAACGACGGAGGGAAGCGGAGCTCCTGAGGGATGCCTCCTCCTCTCTTACCAGGTCAGTCGATCCTGATTTACTTTATAAGGTCATCCTTGATTCAATTTCAAATCTCGTGTCTGCCGACACCGTGCATCTTGATTTGGTTGGAGAAACTGGAATTGAAACCGTAGCGAGCCGAGGCCCATTCGATTACGGACAAAACCCTGGCCAGTTCAACCTCTCTTCGCACGTAATGTGGGAATGGATTAAAAGTTCACACCATCCGAAAATTGTCGGCGACATGGATCAGGAAAGTGGGTTCAGTGACCTCGGTTTGAAGGGTCTGCGCGCCTGGATGGGTGTTCCTTTGATCGCCCAGGATAACCTAATAGGAGTGTTAAACCTTTACCATCACCAGTTGGGCTTCTATAACGAAGATCATGCCGCCATTGCAGGTACCTATGCCGACCAGGCTGCCACCGCAATCGAAAATGCACTTTTATTCCAGGAAGAACGACGGCGCACCCGAATTATTGAGGCTATGGCGGAAATTGCGAACGAAGTCGCTACTTCGGGAGATGTGAGCTTGCTTCTGGATAAAGTCGCACAGAAGACCATCGACCTCCTTCAAGCGAGCCATGTGGCGATTTACCTGCTGCAAGATGACAATAAGACCATCAAAGTGGTAACCGCTCAAGGATCCTACACTGAGCAATTGCTTACTCATACAATTAAGATTGGTGAGGGAATTACCGGCAACATCATCGCGAAGGGAAAATCGGAAATCATCAACGATACGATGAAGGACCCGCGTCGGATCAAAGTTCCGGGTACATCAGACGATGACGGTATGCTGGAGACCATGATGTCATCTGCTCTTCTTCTAGATGGCAGGTCGATTGGAGCGATCAACGTCTGGCGATTGAGATCCAAAGGTTTGTTTGTTGAATCAGAACTAAATTTTTTAATAAGCATTGCCCACCAGGCAGCCGTCTCCATTAAACTCAGCCAACTATTGGAAGAGACAAGAAGGCAGGCACGCGAAGCTACAGCTATTGCGGAAGTCGGCCGTGAAATTTCAGCGACACTACAGCTCGACAAGGTATTGGATCGTATCGCCACCTATGCCAAGGAATTATTAAAAGCTGAAACCAGCGCGGTTCATTTATACGAACCAGAACATAACCAGCTGCGAGCCATTGCAGTAACTGGTGTGGACGCCGAAGAGATCAAGAACGATCCCATAAAACTTGGCGAAGGTATCGTCGGAAGCATTGCCGTGAGGATGAAAGGCGAAATTGTAAATTACGCTTTCAAAGATCCGCGTGCCCGGACAGTAAAGGGAACCCCGGATACACCAGATGAGCACATCATGGGTGTGCCTGTGCAAACCAGTGATCAACTCACTGGACTGCTCGTAGTTTGGCGAACGGGGATTGGTCAGGAATTCATCCCCTCAGAGTTGGAATTTCTAACCAGCCTCGCCCACCAAGCTGGGATCGCGATCGAAAATGCCCGACTATATCAGCTCGAGCTCAGACGACGACAGGAAGCTGAAACCCTCCAAATTGCAGCCAATGCGATTACTTCATCGCTTGAGCCCAAACAGGTCCTGGAGATGATACTGGTAGCGCTTCAGCAGGTTGTTCCTTATGACAGTGCTACGATTTTCTTGATTGATAACCACCACGTTCGGATAGTTGCTGCCAAAGGCTTTCCTGACAACGAGTTGCTGATAGGTAAAACTTTTTCGGCGAGCAATGCTCTCCTTCAAGCCGTCCATGAGGAACGTCTACCGGTGATCCTTCAGGACGCCCAGGTTGATCCCAGGTTTGAGAAATGGATTGATGCCATTTCGGTCCACGGTTGGATGGGTGTTCCATTGATCGCACGGGGCGAGATCACCGGTTACTTTACGATAGACAGCAAAAAAATTGGGGCGTTCGATCAACGGGCAGGCAACCTTGCGCAAACCTTCGCCCACCAAGCTTCGGCAGCACTTGAAAATGCAAGGTTATATAACGAGACCCGCCAGCGCCTGGAGGAACAGGAGATCATCAGCCGGATATCCGTCGCTCTCCGTTCGGCCAGGGATTCAGAGGAAATGCTGCCCATCCTCCTGGATGAGGTCATGGCTAGCATGGAATCGAACACCTGTGCGATCTGGTTAATGGATGAAGAGCGGAATGAACTTATCCAAAGAATCGGCAGTGGCTGGTTGGCCAAGCTACCCAAAGCCAACTTCAGACCCAATGAAGGGATCATCGGTCGAGTCTATCGGACAGGTAAACCTCATTTGAGCCAGGAATTCGCAAATGATCCACTGGTTCATCCAAATAACCTCGATTTTTTCACGAAAGGCTGGGGAGGCATCACCATGCCGATCCAAACTCGCTCAAATGTGATCGGGGTATTGGGTGTTGCGCTGCCCATCCCGCGCCAAATCGAACCCCGGCATGTCCGTTTGTTGACGACCATCACTGAAATTGCAGGAAATGCGATCCATAGGGTGAATCTTTTCAAGCGGAGTGAATATCAAGTAGAGCATCTCACCGCATTGCGCGATGTGGACACCGCCATCGCCTCCAGTTTTGATTTGAACGTAACCCTGACGATCCTCGCAAACCACATCCTCACTCATATGAACGCGGATGCGGTAAGCATCTTCAGAATCGATAACGATTCAATGGGACTTTCCTTCGTTGCAGGTGAAGGTTTCAGCACCCGCGCCTTCCATGATATGAAAATCAAGATCGGAAGCGGACTTGCGGGACGGGCGCTGCTCACACGGAAGGACGTTTACGTCAAAAACCTGGCTGAGGAGAAATCATTCGCCAGGCGCAATTTATTTGCACAAGACAGGTTCATAAGCTATTATGCCGTCCCCTTGATCAGCAAGGGTCAGGCCCACGGTCTGCTTGAAATGTTCTTCCGCCGTTCCTTCACACCTTCCTTGGAATGGATCGAATACATCCAGTCGCTTGCCGGAGAGGCGACTATCGCCATGGATAATTCCCGCCTTTTCGAGGATTTGCAGCGTTCCAACCAGGAGCTGTCGCTCGCGTATGACACAACCCTGGAAGGGTGGAGCAAGGCACTTGAATTACGGGACAAGGAAACCCAGGGCCATACGCGCAGGGTCGCCGACCTGACCATGGAGCTGGCGTGCAAGATGAGGGTGGACGAGAACAGCCTGATCAATATCCACCGCGGTGTCCTGCTGCATGATATCGGAAAGATGGGAGTATCTGATTTCATTCTCCACAAGAACGGACCATTGACCGAAGAAGAGAAAACAATCATGGAGAACCATCCCACCTATGCTTATGAATTGCTATCCACGATCCCATACCTCAAATCCGCGTTGGACATACCCTTCTGTCATCATGAATGGTGGGACGGGACAGGATACCCTCGAAGATTGAAAGGCGAGCAAATTCCACTCCCGGCCAGGATCTTTACCGTTGTGGATGTTTGGGATGCGTTATTATCGGACCGGCCATACCGCAAAGCGTGGTCAAAATCGAAGGCTATCCGCTATCTGAGTGAGCATTCAGGCACCCAGTTCGATCCCAAGGTGCTGGAATGTTTTCTAGAGATCGTTAAATCCAACAAGCGTAAAAATTTATCAACTATTTCACCCGGATAAAACGGCGCTTCCCCACTTGTAAAATTCCGGGATGGGGGAAAAGCAGATCTCCGCGCTCGATAACTTCTCCATCAAGTCGAACGCCGCGCTGCTCCAGCAGTCTACGCGCCACACTCCGACTGTTCGCAAGTCCTGCTTTGAGGATCACATCCAATACCGTCTGACCTGATTCGAGCGAGAATTCTTCGATATCCCGGGGCGATTCCTTTTCCTGGAAAACCCGCCTGAAATTCGACTCAGCTCCGGCAGCAGCGGCTTCATCATGAAATATTGTGACAATTTCACGCGCGAGTTCCATCTTTATATCCCGCGGGTGGCGTGATCCATCAGCCAGTGCCTTTTCAATCAACTCAATCTGGGGGGGTGTGAATCGCGTCACCAATTTGAAGAAAATCAACATCACCGAATCCGGCAAGCTCATGACCTTGCCGTACATGTCATCCGGATCTGCGAGGATAGGGATATGATTGCCGATCGATTTGGACATGCGAACCACGCCATCCGTTCCAGGGAGGATCCCCGTCAGGATGCCGACCTGTGGGCGCTGCCCGTACATTTCCTGTACCTTGCGTCCAGCCGTCAGAATATTAAATAACTGATCGCTGCCACCCACTTGGACATCCGTATGCATAGCCACGGCATCATAGCCCTGCATCAGAGCATAAAAGGTCTCATGGAGGAAAATGGGGCTACCCTTGTCCCAGCGTAATTTAAAGTTTTCACGCGAAATGAACTGCTGCAGAGTAAAGGCAGAGCCAAGCTTAATGAGGTCAGCCATTTTAAGATCAAGAAGCCATTCGTGATTGAAACGGATATGGGTCTTTTCGCGATCGAGGATGTAAAAAGCCTGTTCCGCGTACGTGCGAGCATTGTGCTCAGTCTCCTCCTTGGAAAGAACGGAACGCAGCTTATCCTTGTCGGATGGATCTCCCACCATGCTTGTACCCGTACCGACTAAAAAGGTGACGTCATGGCCCATTTCCTGGAACTGGCGTAATTTACGCATAGGAATGGTATGACCGAGATGCAGATCGGATGTACGGGGATCGAATCCACCGTAAACCCGGAGAGGGCGTTTTTCCCGCTGGGCTTCGGTTAATCTCTGACGAAGCTCCAAACCCATTGCCTTCTGCAAATCAGGATCGCCATATTCAGTACCCTGCATGAAGAGTTCAACTTGTTCGTCTATTCCCATTTTTCTCCAAGCCAACCGAACTGTAAATAAACCAAGAAGTTTGAAATTCAAAACGCGCCAGCGAGGATGCGGAGGCGATTCCTGGAAAAATAAATAGGTGCCACACCGAATCAGCGGATAACACAAACTCCAGTAAAAGGCGGTTATTCCTGTTGTAAGTGAATGTTAAAAGTCCAAGGACCCTTGATCGTGTAGAACTCATCGCTGAACACGATCTGTTCAGCCTGCTCCTGCGTCATGTCCCCAGGCCGCCCTGTGATCTGCATCACGGCTGAACCAGCGGTCTCAAGGCATTCCAGGGTGATGCCAATGCCGCGGTCTGACAACGCCTGCTGGATCTTGGGCATGTACAGCGAGCAGTAGTCCCCTTCACGCGGATAGGCGGCTATGGCCTGGACGACGATCGAGGCGGAAGACAAATCCGTATCCGGCGCAACCACAAAAGTCAGGAGGTCGCAGCGAACTTCCGGCTGCCCTTCCGCAGGTTCCTCCTGGCTAATGAAGGTCGTACCGTACTCCTGAAGGAGCCCTCCGGAGTAATTCAAGCTTGCATTCCAAAGTGACCAGTCTGAAGAATCCGGGACCGTAAAGCACACCTCTGCATTCAAATTTTTCCCATCCTGCCAGGCACGTTGAATATCCATCTGGATACCATTTGTGGTATGCCCAGGCGAATCGACCTCAACCTGCGCAGTCGGATAAGAAGCATCCAAGAAACCAGAAGGGGTTGCGAGAAATTCAGGCAAGACCGGGTTTCGTTTTAAACCGGAGCAGGCGGTGAGAACCATCAGTAAGCACGGGAGCAGTCGTTTCATGTTCCATCTCCTTCATTTATTTTACATGAATATATCCGCCAAAGCCAAATCGAGCCGATCGAAATGAAATTTGAAACCTGAATCCAACAATCTCATTGGACTCACGAACCTTCCGCAGACGAGCATTACAGACATCTCACCGAGGATGAGGTTCAATAAAAACGCAGGTATGGGAAACCAATAAGGCTTGTGCAGCTGAGCGCAGAGTGCGCGATAAAAATCAGCATTAGTGGTTGAGATAGGTGAGATGAGATTGTAAACTCCACTTGCGTTATCCATCTTGATCAAATGGCGAACGGCAGCCAACCAATCCTTCAGATGGATCCAGGGCATGGCCTGTGCGCCACCAGCAACCGGTCCACCAACAAACAAAGCGACAGGCATCGCCATCAACGGAAGCATGCCGGCCCGCCTAACCAGAACCACGGCTGAGCGCGTTACGATTCGACGCACTCCTAGAGCTTCCACCGGCTGCGTAGCTTCTTCCTGTCGATCCGCGAGGGACGCGAGATAATCCCCACCGGGAGGTGTGGTTTCATCTGCGGGCTCCCCCTCCAAGCCGTAATAATTGATTCCGGATTGTTGGATGAATAGCGACGGTTTGTGTCCGGCAATTTTTATCGCTTCGACCAGCGCCAGGCCTGACCTGACCCTGGATTCAAGAAATTCAATTTTCTTCGAAGCAGTCCAGGGCCAGGAAGCCAATGTTTTTCCGGCCAGTTGGATGACAACATCCACGGCTTCAAACACTTCCGAAGGATTATTAATTTTCTTTCCATCCCAGTGGACTGATTTCACGCCGGGCAAAATATTTGGACTCTGCCTGCGGGTTAAAATATCCACCCGATCACCGGTCGCTAAAAAGGAATCACTGAGCGCGCGTCCAAGAAAACCATTGCCGCCAGAAATCATGATATTCATCAGTTAAAGAGGTAGAACATCAAGAATACAACCATTTTAGATCTATGAGACCACACGGCTCGGTTGTCAACCAGTCCAATTAATAAACTCGAGTTCACTGCAGCCTATCGTTGGGAAGACACGCATAAGTTTACGATAATTTAGAAGTGGCAGTATAATCATGCCGTTTACGGAGACCGGATGTACGAACCCGTGCTGGTCCTCAACGCGAATTTCGAACCGATCAACATATGCACCACGCGCAGAGCGGTCGGTCTGCTGCTGGCGGGCAAAGCTGGCATGGTGGTTAATGGTCGCGGGTACATTCATACGATCCGGGAGCTCATCCCGCGGCCGTCGGTCATCCGCTTGGAATTGCAAATCCACCGACCGAGAGCGCATGTTAAATTAACCCGTCGTGAAGTTTTTCGCCGGGATAATTATACTTGCCAGTATTGCGGCCGACACGACGGCGGGCTGACAGTCGACCACGTCATTCCGCGGCATCTCGGCGGCGAGCATATCTGGACCAACGTCGTGGCAGCCTGCCCGCACTGCAACCACCGCAAAGGCGGCCGGAAGACCGATGAGGCGCATATGAACCTACTCCGGCTTCCCAAAGAACCGCCGGCGAATGCGATGTACATCTACGGGAGGCACCTCACCAGTAACAACGAATGGGAACAGTTTATCTCCGGGTGGTAAGTACATAGGCCAGACAGATCACGGGGGAATGGGAAGAAGAAAAATTCATGATAAATAAATGGGCAAATGGATCATGGTGAATGGTTGAGGGTTGACAATTTAGGGTCAAAGGTCGAAAGCTGGCGCCACTGGCTCAAGTCAAAGGTCGTGGACAATGGTTGAGACAGGGTCCACAGATTAATTGTTTCAATCAGTGAAGCAAAACAACGGGCAAAAATCCAGGTTAATTGAATTACGCGGATCAATTGGGGAAACAATTCCTTCTATCCAGTTAACAGGATCTTAGAACCCAAGAAGTACGTTCATTAAAAATAAACAGAACACCACACATGAATGGCATTCCATTTATTTTAGTACATATGTTCTATTTTGTCAAGAGCGCAATAAAACCGTTGTGAATCCGAGATGGAAAACTGATCGCCTGATCTCCTTAACGTTTAACGATCATTCGAGGAAAGCCAGCTGTCTTGCTTCCAGTTTGGCTTGTTCTGCCTTTTCCGGATCGGAGCTTGCAATGACAAACAGCCTGCCCCAAC
>MGNL01000139.1:9763-10448 GCA_001796785.1 Chloroflexi bacterium RBG_16_51_16
TGCAGGTTTGGAAGGTAACCTGGTCCTTACCGATGTAGACTTTGCGGAACATACCCTCCGCATCTGTACCCTTACCTGTGCGTAGATCGACGAAACCGCTGTAAATGCTGTTGGGACTGGTGGCCTGGTAACGAAGAATATCCGTCACCCAGTAGGTGTCGATATCCCCATCCCCATAGATGAGATTAACAGATTGACCCGGCTCAAGTTGAAAGAACAAAGCTCCACTGAGAAAATTATGAGCTAATAGACCGGTGACCCCATAGGATGAGGCTATACCGAATTGGGTAACAGTTCCCGGCTGTTCGGAGACGAAAGCGGCATAGGGCTGCTGGATGACTGGGAAGGCCATCACATCTTCCACATATACTCCCTTCAGGATATCCGGATTGCCGTCAAGGACTGAGATGGCGAAGGTCGCTAAATCGGGGAGAGCGACGCCTTCAGATGCTGGAGCGGCGGCAGCTTCCAGAGAGGGAAACCCTGCGAAAAATACCAGCGCAAGGGTAAGACTAAGGACGAGCAGACGAACGTTGTTCCTGGGTGCCATGGGATCTTCTCCTCGATAAAGGCACCCGAGAATCAACGGACGCAATCACGCCGATGTATTCAGTTGTAACGTTGATAATGATCATGTCGTTTTCGGCGGCCTGGCAATCCTGGTCACGGAGGTGACTTTAGACCC
>MGNL01000140.1:0-553 GCA_001796785.1 Chloroflexi bacterium RBG_16_51_16
TGGATTAAGCTGCGGAGTGTGCCGCGTGCCACCTGCGGATGATCAGGAATGGAAAGTGTGGCGATTTGTCCGGCTTTTGTCATAATGATATGGCTTCCCCGCTGCCGCGCTACTGCCCAGCCGAGCCTCTCGAATGCCTTGACCACCATTTGAGGACGAAGCAGGGGAACTTGAGGCATTACACTACGACCTCGATCTGTTTGGTGGCGACAGTTAAAGGCATCCCTTGTTCAGCACGAACTTCAAGACATTCCTTGATGGCTTCTTGAATGTTGCGCTCGGCCTCCTGCTCTGTCTTGCCCTGGCTAACACAACCTGGAATGGCGGGACATTCGGCAATATACGTGCCGTCCTCGTCACGGGTGATTGTAATAGTGAACTTCATTATGTTCTCCCAGAAACTACGCTTTATTGAATTGTGGCGAAGTATACACTTCACTTGATTCCCCTTCAAGCCGGTTCACAAAGTGGGCAGGAATTGAATCGCCTCTCTTCTTCCAGCTGCAATCTGGTTACAATCCAGTTGTCGATGGGGGAAACACGCCGTAGAAAC
>MGNL01000140.1:574-767 GCA_001796785.1 Chloroflexi bacterium RBG_16_51_16
TATGCGTATATTTTGTATTCTGCACCCGCTTTTTTATGCCATAATCGCCATGGACAAGCTCAGACAAAGCGCTTAATCAGTTAGTTCCCCGCTACCCCGCTTCGCGGGATCTTCGACGCGGGACAGGCGCGGCGGTTGAAACTCTTACCATTAAATAAATTATGGGCATGCCGGTTGCTCACCGGCATGCCCT
>MGNL01000140.1:919-1281 GCA_001796785.1 Chloroflexi bacterium RBG_16_51_16
TGGCGGTCTCCCATCATCGAACCGGGACCCAGGCGCATGTGCCCGGGACCGTAGCCCATCATCCCGAAAGACTGGCTGGGAAAGACAACCTGCCAGACAAAGGGTGCGACCAGAAAAAGAACGATCAGAAAAACACTAACTCCAAGGATCCACTTTGCTGTTGATGACATTTTTAATTCTCCTTTACCCACTTATGATCATACCGCAAGGATGTGTAGAAATGATGTAGATCGCACAACCCCTGGTTCACATCGGTATATACAAGATACTTCCGGACCAACGATCATAATTAAATTCTCCGCAGGGGAACGGGTTATACTCGTGCCCATGGCTCCCAGGCGCATCGGGGTATTCGGCGGCAG
>MGNL01000140.1:1345-10848 GCA_001796785.1 Chloroflexi bacterium RBG_16_51_16
AACTTCAACTAGCACAGGTTTTGTGGGTGCTCACGCCCATCAACCCGCTCAAGAATCACCAGCCGATCACATCCCTTGAACACCGTCTGGTCATGCTTGAGCTGGCAACCGCGAGAAATCCAAAATTCGAGATCTCAAACCTGGAAATAAACAGACCGGGTCCCCAATACACACTGGAAACCCTGCAACTTTTAAAAGACCAGGAACCAGAATCCAATTTGATCCTGCTGCTCGGTGGTGATTCGTTGCGCGACCTGCCGAACTGGCGCGAACCCCTGGAAATCCTGCGCATCTGTCACCAGGTCGGGGTCATGCGCCGTCCCGGGGACCGAGTGGACCTGTCACATCTCGAATCGCAATTACCCGGCATCAGCGAGAAAATCGCGTTCATCGATGCCCCACTGCTGGAGATCGCAGCGCGGGAGATCAGGCAGCGGATCAAGGATGGTGCGCCATATCAATATTATTTGCGGCCGTCTGTTTTCGATTACATCCGCAGGGAAAAGCTATATCTCTAATCACTCCTCCCATTTGAATTCAGCTTCAACCAACCTTATCCGATGATACATCCTTGATCACAATGAATGGATAATTGATTTATGTCACTGTTCCTCGACCCTTTGTTCGCCTCCATCGCTATCGGCCATTTCATGGTCGATACGTTCAATGCCAGCCGACCGGTGCTGCTCACCTTTTTAGGTATGCGGGAGAGCGAAATCGCATTAATCTCGACGATCTATATCTGGGCATCAGCTTTATCGCAGCCGCTGCTTGGCTGGCTCTCCGACCGGATCGGACCTCGCTGGCTGGCTGCAGGCGGCGTTTTGTGGATGGCGGGTTTTTTTTCAGCCGCGGTGTTGATCCCCGGCAGCCTGGGTTTGGTGTGCCTGATCATCGCAGCGCTCGGATCGGGCGCCTACCATCCAGTCGGCACCGTTCAGGCGACATTACAGGGCCGGGATCGACTTAAGGGCAGGGAGACGACCGCCGCCTCACTCTTCTTCATGGCTGGACAATCCGGCTGGTCACTGGGACCAATCATCACCGGGTTGATCCTGGTTCATCTTGGTCTGCACGGGCTGATCATCCTGCCGATCATTTCCATACCCATTGTCGCATCCCTAGCATGGCAGCTGCGCAGCAACCCTGCGCATCCAAAATCGGATCACGACCGCGGATCGTTCAAGTTGAAGACCGGAATTGGATTTGTATTTATCCTGGCGGTGGTCGCAACGATGCAATCCTGGGCTCAGACAAACATGGTGAACCTGATGCCCAAATACCTGGCGGACCTGGGTCAATCCCCGGCGGTATATGGAGGCATGGCCGGATTATTCATGGGCGGATCCGCCCTCGGGAATGTGCTCGGAGGACACCTGGGAGACCGCTTCCCCAAACGCCTGGTGGCTGCAGGTGGATTGTTCCTGGCAGCCTTCCCGATCTATATCGCCAGCCGATTGGGCTGGTCGAGCTGGCTTTACCTATTAATCCCCCTGGCTGGAGCAATGACCGGTTCAGTCCACAGCATCATGGTGGTGCTTGCTCAGCGGCTGATCCCCGGAAGCATGGCGCTGGCCTCGGGATTGGTGCTCGGATTTATATTTTCTGCAGGCGCATTAGGCTTGCTCTATACCGGTGGTGTAGCTGAGACGCAGGGATTTCCGCTTGTGTTGCTGATGACGACCGGAATGGTATTGATCGCCGCGCCTCTGGCTCTATTACTAAAAGAGGATGGGATGAATTTAGAACCGGAATTCATCCGGCCCGAATGATTCGTGATAAGGGATATTTAATTGCGAAGATATCGAGGAGAGAATGTGGGGATGACCGCGTTCAGGCGTTCAGATGGTAGGTGTGATATCCGTTCTGACAGGGATTACCCCAGGCAATATGCATTTCCCGCGCGGTCAGGTCGATCACCATCGCATTGATGGTCTTTTCACGGTCGAGGGGGTAGGACCATTCGGTGGCATGATTGCAGATCGAATTTGGCTGGTTGACATGATCCTTCTGAATGGCCTGCAGGGATTTGATGGTATGCTGCGAACTCTGGCGAAGCAGCCGGTCTGCCCGGAACTGGCGGATCTGGGAGGAAATTAAATCCTCCGGCTCCTTCTCCATCTTTTTCATTCCATCCGAAAGATAATGGTTGGTGTGGACCATATAGCCATCCCGACCGTGCAGGATCTCGTGCTGGGTGGCTGAGACCTCGATGGAATACAACTCCCCGCTTTCATGTGCGATCAGGTGATTGTAGCCCGCGGCTCGATGCGGCAGGAGCGCCCTACCTATGGCTCCGGATATGCGGTGTGCAGCCAGTACGGCACGTGAGATGACCAAACGGGGAATCCCGATACGTGAATCGGACGGATAGACCGAGTCGATCAATTGACAGATACCCTCGGAGTTGAAACCCACATTCGGCAGCAAACCGCCATAAGTCATCGCCATGAACGGCGGTTCGCCATCGGGTTTGGCTGAGATCACATAGGTGTCATCCTCGTCCTCGGGGATCCAATCTTCGTTGTGAGCCGCGAGGACGTGACCGTCCGCGGTGCGCTCCTCGTTGACGGCAAAGCTGGTACAGCGGGTCAGATGCAAAGCGTCCATGGTTACCGCTTCCATGGCATTCAGGGTGACGATATCATCGAATGGAACGTTCGCCCCCTCCGCGGTGCCGCGCATCTCGTCGACGTATTGAGGATACTGCTCTTCGGCAAACGGGAGATATTTTCGGGACTGGATCTGGGCACCCACCCAGGTAAGCTCCAGGGTATCGTAGGTTTCATCAATTAATCTACGCGCATTTTCGATACTGTGCTTAATTTGCTCCCTGCGGGCTTCACCTACCTGACAACCCATATCCCGGTGCGACCCAGACACCTCGATCAATGGCGGTGGCGAGCTGTGGATAAAGGTGTTGGGAATCACCAGGTCTTTTGTAACCATATATATTACGTCCTGTCCACTATTTTGGGTCAGTCGAGGGATTTGTCCGCCTAAACTATGTATAAAATGAAGGAACCGTGCTTAGATTATGGGAAAAAAGAGAGCCCGCCCCGGAAATATTTCTCCAAGGCGGGCAGATTATATCATGCCTTCCGATTCCGACTAAGCTGGTGGTATCGGAGCTGCGGGAGGGACCAAGGCAGTCTTCCCCGCGGATCGCATTCCGATCCAAGTCATGACTACCCCACCGATGGCTACAAAACCAACCACAACTGGCACAAGCCATCCAACACAGGGCACCAAGCCAATAAACCCACCGACGAACATGAGGAGGAAAGTACCGACACCAATAGTGGCTACAGGTGTCCAGTTTTGGTTGATGGATTTGGCAAACCGTTCTCCTATTTCCTGGCCGAGAGCGATGGTTCCAAACAACCAGACCAGCATCAGCAGCAAGACACTGAGCATGGCAACAGGTATGAGCAGGATGGTTATGACCAGGATCAGGAGGACGAACGGTGAAAGGGCAATCGTCAGCAGACCAATGCTGCCGGACATAAACGGCTGGGAGGTGATAGTCTGCCCCACCTTTTCGATCTGCGGCTGGAAGAATAACGCCAGAAGCATGGCGAGAGCAGCCACTACGATCGCGTTACCGATCACGCCCATCACATCCATGAACGGATTGAAAACGACCTCAGGGCGCTGGATTACCGGGCGAACAGGCTCCCTATCCCCATCCGGAATATCGGGTTGACTCGGGATATCTATGTAAGGGGCTGGCACGTTCTCCACGATCTCGCCACTGATGACCGCGCCGGCCGCCTGATCGATCTGACCGCCGATGGTGATCACATCGCCCTGAACGACGGCTGTTTCTCCCAGGTCGATCTGGCCGCCAAAGATCACGATGTCATTCCGCACTTCACCCGCCTGGGTGATGGTCCCGCCGAAAACAACGACCGTGCCATTGACCGTCGCGTTTTCCTCGATCGTGACATCCCCGCCAAACACAACCAGGTCGCCTTCAAGTGTCTGATCCGACTCCAACACAAAGTCGTCACCAAAGATCACTTTACCATCGAGCAGACCCTTCGCTTGAGCATTCACCGTTGGTACCCAAATGATGGCAAGCAGGACCAGAATGGTTGTAATCCGAAAAATCGATTTCATAATCAAGCTCCTTGCGTATAACGGGTAAGCCGCCAGATGGATACGCTCCATAAAAGACCCAGACCGGCCAACGCTGAAACAATGATCATCCATACGTAGGCAGGAACGAGAACCGGTGCAATATTAAGGATGACCAATACAGCCTCGGTTAAGACCTGGATCGAAGTGGCAACAAAGAGAAAATAACCAATGACAAAAGTAATCCACTCCGCGGGAGATGCAAAAATGCTCAAAATGAAAGGACCAGCCTTCCATGCGAGCAAAAAGGTCCCAACCAGAATGAAAACAAGCGATCCCCAAAACCTGCGCCGGCGTTCGGAAAGCTTATGAGCTGCGAGCCGGGTATGAAACCGATGGGTGAAACCAGCTTTGGGAGGAACCATTCGGGAAGAACGGAGTTCAACACCGGTGTCCACTAATGAGCTGCAGACCTTGCAGCCGCGCAAGTGGGATTCCAGTTCCCGCTTCTCAACCGGGTTCAATGCCTGTTCACTTATGATCCAATCTTCAAATGGCCGGTGATTCATGAGGCCTCCTGTGAGTCTGGAACTCAGATCGATCTTCCTGCCACCTTCCAGCCAGCGCCCGGCGGGCACGATGAAGACGGCTTTTTACAGCGCTGACGGTGAGCCGCAGGGATTCGGCGATCTCGATCTCAGAAAAATCGTACCAGTAACGCATCACGACGGCAGCCCTGTCTGTACTATCAAGGGATTGGAGCAGGCCGTGCAATTGCTCCCTGTCCTCCCGCTTGATGGATTCTCGTTCTGGATCCGGCGATCCCGGGTCGGGCAGTTCGATGACAGAACCCTCATCGTCTTCGGCATCAATGGAAAAGATGGCAAATTTACGCTTCCTTAGTCGGTCGATACAATAATGCGCAGCGATGGATAAAAGCCAGGTGGCAAAAGGCCTTTTCTGATCGTAACGGTGCAGGTGCTGGTACACCCGAAGAAAAGTCTCCTGGGCGGCATCTTCCGCCGCTTCAGCCTCACCTAGCATGCGATAGCACAGGTTATAAACCGGCTTCTGGTACGTTTCGACGATCTGAGTGAAAGCGTCCTCGCTGCCTTGTTGAGCCTGGATCACCCAGGCCAATTCCTCATCCACGCATTCTCCTTGTCGACCAGCTATTTGTTATACGCAGGCGGCTTGCACAGGTTGCAAGCATGGAGGTAGAAATCTCACCTTTCTAAATGAGCAAGAACTTACCCCATTCGGTTTGCCCTTTCAAACCGCCTGGCCAGGAATGAAGCCAATAGGGTCGTAATCGGTACGGAAGCGATTAATCCGATTGAGCCTACCAGGGTCCTGACGATCTCCTCGGCAATGAAGGAGAAATTGACCAGATAGCCATAATCGCCGCGCGCTAGTGAAAACATCAGGAACAACGGCAGTGAGGCTCCAGCATAGGCAAGTACGAGAGTGTTGACCGTGGCAGCGACGTGATCCTGCCCAATCCGCATCGCGGACCGAAAAAGCTCCCGGCTGCCCAGGGCAGGATTTGCCTGGTGTAACTCAAAAACAGCCGAAGCCTGGGTCATGACCAGGTCATCCAGCACCCCGAGCGCACCGATGATCATACCGCCCAGCAGCAACCCGCGCAGTTTGATCCGGGTATCCATCAACTGCATAAGGAACATGACGTTCTCATCGCCGGTGCCGTTCAAGCGAGCCAGGTTGACAAAGAATCCCGAAAGTGCCCCAGTCACTAAAAGTGCAATAACGACGCCGATAACCGCAGCATGACTTTTCAGGTTCCAACCATAAGTAAGGTACAGCGTGACTGTCAGGAGAATTATGGAACCGAGAATGCTTACTTTGAGAGGATCTTCACCGGCCAGAATGTGCGGAACGATATATCCGATAATCACGAAAAGGCTGAAGCCCATTCCTATCAGGCTGCGCAATCCCTTCCAGCGGCTCATGAGCAGGACCGCGATGGCGAATAAGGAAGCTAATATTAACAACGGTGTACTGCGGATGTAATCCACAAAATAGGCGTTGACCACGTTGTCAGGTGTTCTACTGATTGAAATCATGATCCGATCACCGACTTTTAGATGGTAATCGTCAGCCCGCACCTGCCGTTTGCCATAATCGACCTCGAGAGGCACGCCCTGATATTCCCCTTCAAGCGGTTCGACGCGGGCTATCTGGTAATTCTGCGTGCGACCGCCAAGTTCGATCCTGCCAGCCTCGATGATCCCGGTCACTTCGGCACGCACGGTCTCCGAACCGAAAGAGGAAGTCTCGAGGTCGGGGAGATCCACCTTTCCAAAATACGGCCAGAGTAAGTAGGCTGCAACTGCAATGCCGAGCAGGATTATCCCGAAGCGAAATTTATTGTTTTTCATGAATCACCAGATAACCTGATTTACCAGCTGAGGATTGAGGAACCTGATCAACCTGAACGCAACCTATTTTTTCAATTTGGCCGCGCGCAGGATCAGTTTGTGCAACTGCTCATTTTCCAGATCTTTCGAGGACCTGATCTTGACATGGCGCATATTTTTTCCGGTGCCTTCGAGCAGCTTCGCCGGATGGGTCAGCTCAACGCCGCGCATGAAATACAAATTAACATACTTTTTCTGCGGTCCTATAGAAATAAAATCCCGACCGGCGCCCAGCTGGTAGTCGATGACACCCCAGCCCTTATAAATCTTTTCCTTCGATCCAGGAACCAGTCTCTGGATCAATTTCCGAAGTTCATAAACCAGTTTTTGTGCTTCCAGGCTGTTATTTTTGATCAGCGTTTGAATCTCATCCATTTCGAACCTTTTCATCTATTCTGCTCAGGAAATATACACTTAATAGAATACAGACACCGCCGAACATGAATAAACTCTTATAACCCCACCATGCTCCAGGTTTCGCCGCATTCAGGATATCGATCACAGGTCCTTCCAGGCGTGCCAGCGCGGCTGACCCTGCGGTGGCGATATTGGTTAAACCGAGGAATTTCCCCGCTTCTCCGGCGGGGGCCAATTTGTTAGCCAGTGCCCAATTGGATGTCAGGAAGAGACCAATCCCGGCTCCGAGGAGACTGCCGAAGACGGTCATACCCTTAATATCGACTGCCAAAGGCATCAGGAGAATTCCCATCGCCCCCAGGATGGAACCGGCAACCAGGATCCGTTTGGCGCCAAAGCGATCCGTCAGCCAGCCTCCGATCAATACCAAAACGACCAGCCCGAGGGTAATCGCGGCCAGGAGATCTCCGGTCTGTTTGGGTGGGTCGGGTACGCGCAGAACATCCTGCAGGTAATACTGGGCAAACGCCTGGACTCCATATATCCCAAGGAGGAAAACGGCTCGCTCGGCGATCAACCACCAGTAAGGCCGGTTTTCGCGAAAGTCAACCTTGAATTGATCGAAGAACGGACCCTCCGGTTTTTTCGGGATGTTCTCGGTCGATTCTTCCTTCGTTCCCAGGACAGTTATCAAACCGGAAATGGCAAGGGTTGCCATAAGAACGATCATGATCAGAGTCGGATCCCGGGTCTCGCTGTCCATTAATCTACCGGCCAGGAGCGAGATGATGACCAGGCTGAGCATGTCCATAAAATTTTTTATTGAGGAAGCTACCCCCAGCTGATGACGAGGAACAACATCAGGTAACAGCCCTTGCAACGGACCATGGGCGATGTTGGAGGTTAACTGCAATCCAATGTAACCGATGAACAACCAAACCAATCCGCCTGCCCAGGCAAGGATGGACAGGAAGACAAAATCAAAAAGGGTGCCGATCACCATCAGGGGACGCCGCCGGCCAAACCTTGACCTCCACTGATCGGACAGCGTTCCGGATATGGGTTGGATGATCATGGCCAGAAAAAGTCCGATGAATGTCAGCAGGCCCAGCAGAGTGTTTTTTCTTGCATCAGGAACGTAATTGAGAAGGATCGCCGGCAGGATGATTGGATGGAGTGCATTCCACATGAAGGAAATACCTACCCAGTATGCGTTCAGAGTGACCAGCTGGACCAAAGTCTTATTTTTCACTGCCAGCATCAATTTAATTCAGTTCCCAGAAGCAGGCATGAAGTTGCCGCGCAAAGACTGGGGGACCAGTCCTGCGATATGCTCCATAATTTGTCGGGCGGTGCTTCCATCGATCTCTGCTTGATCCTTACGAGAATCTTTGGCGATCTTAAATGCATCTCCAAAATGCACGCATAAACTGCCATGTTCCTCATAGACACCCACGGGAATAAATTCGAGGCCTAGGTCTCCCAATAATATCGAGAACCGGCCGATGCCGGCTGGCGGATGAGTCAACGTTTGGCGAGGATTATCACCACCTTCAGGTGCCAATCCTATGATTGGAGTCCTGGATTGATGCACATAGCTCAATACCGCACGGACAGACGCAGCCCGGGTATAAACCTCTTTTTCACGGGGAGGCATGGGCGGCATGGTTGTAAATCCGAACATACCGGCGGCTCGATTGAGAATGGACCGGGATAACGGTCTTCCCAGGAACCCGTACCATTTACCGGGGACGGTCAGCTCATTTGTGATGATCCAGTGGATCTCCGCCGGAAAGGCAGCGCTGACCGCCAAGGCCAGCCATTCTGCATGGAATCCCTGGCGATGATAATGATTTACTGTCAAAACGCAAGGACTGCTTCCAAGGTTTTTGGCTTGACCCAACACGACCAATGGCGGATCCATATGCCGGATACATTCCAGAGCCAATTGCCGGAATGACCGCCGTCTTCCCAATAATCCATCCATAATGAGACCAGGAATGATTTGAACTGGGATCCGGTATGATGGAAGATCCATTTAGAGGGAGAAGAATTATTTCAATTGGTAGGGTTCATTCGCCAGATTAAAACGATGGAGTAATTCCGCCTGCATTGGGCCGGCGATCTCGGGCGCTGACTCGAAAATATTGTTTAACTCTTCGGGATCGTTTTCCAGATCATAGAGCTCGAAAAGATTGTAATCTTCCCCGAGGTAATGCACCAGTTTGTAATGGTCCATCAGCATCGCTGTACTAGCCTTCAGCATGGGCGAATTGGGTGTGGTGGCTTTGGCTTCCACGGCAAAAATGCTCCGGTCAATATTTTTGTTCCCAACCAAACCGGGCAGCGGCTGACCTTCGCACCATTCGGGCACTGCTTGACCGCTAATATCCGCAATGCTCGCCACGAGGTCAACACTGCTGGTTGGTGAATGAACATCAAGCCTTTCGGTTTGCCCCGGGGAGGAAACGATCATCGGAATGTGAAGCAGGGGCTCAAATAAAGTTGGCGTGGTATGCCCCTGGATCCCCCGCTCGAAACTCTCTCCATGATCTGCGGTCACGAAAACATAGCTGTCATCCAGGGTTCCGTCCCGCTCCAGCTCATCGATCAATCTCCCAAATTCAT
>MGNL01000140.1:10945-17815 GCA_001796785.1 Chloroflexi bacterium RBG_16_51_16
CTGCCAGTCAGATTGGAACGCATTGTAGAAGCGCTCGTGCGGCCGGTATGGGAGATGCACTCCCCAAAGGTGAATATAAGCCAGGTAAGGCGATGGAAGCGATCGAAGAGCCCCACGAACGCCGTCAAACACCTCATCGAGGCGGAAATAGATCGGAAGCAGGGTTGTATTGGGCATTCCGGAGGGATAATCAAAATTATCATCCTCAACATGGACCGACTTGTATCCCAACCACGCCCGTTCTGGGATCCCGAAGATCAAAGAACCCGGTGGATTATCCTCCCAGAATAGGAATTCATCCAAGGACAGATACGCAGCCTGCAAATCCCGCGGAAAATTCTCCCCGATCACCTGATGCGTGCTTGAAAACGCCGTGGGTGAAAGCATCTTATCAATATCACCCTGGAATTGGGACAGGAGGTGGACCGCCCACAAGTTTTGTGAATAAGCGAAGCGGTGATAATCCCTGCCTGCGAGGCGGAAAATATTCCGGTCGGTCATGTTTCTGGAGATAAACCCCGAGTGGTTAATCGCCCGGTGGGTCCAGGGGTACATTCCCGTAAGTATGCTGGCCGTCCCGGGGACTGTAAAGTTGCCGCCGGCATGGTGCGCATGATAAACATTGGCTCGCCCGGCAAACTTCTCGAAATTTGGGGTTGTGCTTCGAGGATAGCCATACAAAGATAAATTCTTAGCGCTCATGGTATCGAACACGAAGATGATAATATTCGCAGGTTTATCATCCGCGGAAGACCTCTTCACGAATGGCAAGGAACCAAGGTGGGCAATCCCTGCGGCTGCTGGCACTGCCAGCGATAGTTTTAATATGTCCCTACGATTTATTTTGGCCATAAGTTTCGACCTATAAGATATTCCGAAGGATTACGATCATAAGGGACAAGACACTGAGTGGGAGAAACACAAAAATGTAGATAGTCGCCCGGTCTGCAATATCCTCCAGCAACCTGCTTGCCCGCTGCCATTTTATCGAAGCAAAAATAAATATCACCATCAAACTCAGGACAGGTACACCAACCTGGATGATCAAACTTTGATGAAATTTTGAGCGTCCTTCGAATTGGTAGGCGGCAAAAACAAGGTAACTCAATCCGGGCAGCAGCCAGGCGGTACTGCGGGCGATGAAACGATCAAGGTACCAGTGGGCTGGAAGGACCATTCCAATCAAAACCGGCACCGACAGTACGAACAGGCTCTCGAGCAGGTTGGTGGCCAGCGAGTAGATGAGGATCATACCGATTTCCCCCAGATTCAGGTAAACCAGCCACCCGTTCAATTTCCAAAAAAACCACACGATGGTCCAGCTGTAAACGAAGAGGCTGATGATCCCGTAGACGGGCGCCAGCTCATTCAACGAAGGTAGTCGCGATTTTATTTTCAAATCTGGGATCCGAGGCTGGCGCTTATTTGGACAAATCCCGGGAGGTGGATTCCATTTGCGCCAGGATGGCTGCCACCTGACCCGAGGGCACGTTCGCTTTGAACATGTGCGAGAACCCATCGCCCAGCATGATCTTCACCAGGCGCCAGGAAGCAAGTTCAGGCTGCAGCTCTCCGGAAGGAAGCATATCCACCACCTCAGCCCATTGGGGATGACTTTTTCGATAATCCTCCAGGTAACTGAGTGATGAAGTTCTAAGCGGGAAGAGGTGGGTCGCCTCCACCCAACGTGCATCCTGGGACGGATCGGTCAACCAACTGATGAACAACCAAGAGGCAAGCTGTTTTTCCGGTGCAGCCTTCAGGATCACATAGGATGAACCGTATACAGCCAGCACTTCTTCTCCTGGAAATGGAACTGCCTTCCATACGTCCGTGCTGCCGGTGCTCGCGATGGCACGCGATTGTCCTGGAAGATCCTCAAGGCTGGCCGTGATGAGAAGCGCCTCCCGATTTGCAAAGGACTCAGATGTCGGGGTGCTGTTACCTTTCTGCCAGGCACAACCAGCTTCCGCCAATGTCCGGATGTATTTAAATGCAGAAATATTATTCGGTGTAAGGAAACGGTAGTCGTTGCTTTCGAGCACGCCACCCTCGAAAGACAGAAGCCAGGAATAAGCGGTCATCGATTCAGTATCCACGAGCCAGCCGCCTCGGCCGTCATTTTCAGGCGATGCATCTGAAATCATACTCTTATGGGCGGCGCATGCCTGGTCCTGAAATTCCTTCTCGCTTACCGGCGGGGCATCGAACCCGAGATCCTCCGCCCAGGATTCATTCCACAACAGAAAACGAGCAGTCCGCTGCGCAGGAAAGGCTATCCGAGCGTCAGGCACAATATCCTGGTTCCAGAAAACGAGCGGAAAATCGGATGGATCAATGCCAAACTTGGGGTCGTCTACATAGGGGGTGAGGTCTGCAACTAATTGTTCCACGTGCCATTCCGCTGCATGTTCCGGCAGCGCGACGACCAGGTTCGGACGACGCGGCGTCGGTAACGAACTGTTGACATTTTCAAACAGGTAACTGAAATTGATCTGGCCTGTTGGATTGACCTCTATTCCCCATTCATTCTCGTGGTTGAATTGTTCGACCAGGGTTTCGAAAAAATCCGCCTCGACCCCAAACCACGGATGCCAGACTTCAATGGAAACATCCTTCAACTTCGATTCGTCCACACCAAGCTCGCTCACCGCTGCCTTTGTAGATGTCGGCCGCGGCCCGGTTGAACCTGCATTCCCTGCAGGGGTTAATGTTAGTGCAGGCGTCTGTGAACAGGCGGTGGCGAGCGCCACTGCCATGCACAGGATGGGAGCCGATTTTTTCATACGCCGAGCGGCATAAAAGGGACCGGGCTGAACACGAGAACAAACAGAATCAGGGTCAGCAACGCTACCATCCTACGCGGCAGATCAAGCGTGGTGATCTGATCAAGGGGTTCGGCATTTACCCTCCCGAGCCAGAGTAAAAGGACAGCCCATAACCACCAGCCGGTCCAGAAGATCCCAAGCACGGCCAGGGCGACCAGGATGTAAGGAAATATTTTGCGCGCCTTCTCACCAAAAAGTGAATAGATCACGTGTCCACCATCCAGCGTACCTGCTGGCAGCAGATTAAGCGCGGTGACAAGGATACCTGCCCAGCCCGCGAAGGCGATCGGATGGATGAATACATCCATACCGCCGAATGGGACCGGTCGTCCGGTGAAGAAATACTGGATCCAGTACAGCAATCCTTCTTGATGGACTGGAGCGGGTAGCAGCCTGCCAAAGACGGCGAACTTGGCAAGGAGGTAAAGAAGAGAATTACCTTCGAGGAACCCGGCGGGGTTTGGCTCGATGGTGCCGAGCGTGGACAAAGATAAGCCGTACAAAAGGACCGGAATGGCGACGACCATTCCCGCCAGAGGACCGGCAACTCCGATATCAAATAAGATGCGTTTATTCCTCGGAATAGCCTGCATGGATATGAACGCGCCCATCGTCCCAAGCGGGCTGAAGGGAAATGGAATGAAATACGGCAGAGTGGCTGGTGTTTTGTGATATCGGCTCATCAGATAATGGCCAAATTCATGCGCCAGAAGTATTCCAAGCAGGCTGGCTGCAAACGGCCACCCCTTGAATATGTTCGTGATAAAGAAGAGGATCTGACCAGCTATATCGGAGGGAAGCGATTCCACAGGAATATCCGCCATGGTCGCGCCGGTCAGCATAACGCTGAAAACGGTTATTACGAATAAAATGATGTTGGTGGATATCCTGGTCGGTCGGGGTTTCGGTCGACCCGGCGCGATATAAATAACCGGCTTATCATTCAATTTTCGAAAAACAGGTGTGAGCTCATAAGATTTCAGCGCTTCTGAAAGCTGATCATACGCTCCGGCCGTATCCTCGTTATAGAATTCACCGCGATAGCGGACGAGCATACCTTTTTGTGGATCTTCGCTGGTGATGTCCTCGATCCGGAAAACGCGCGCGACCGCGCTGGTGATGACTTCAGTTTCAGGTATGGACATTCAAATTCCTTTCCTATAGAACGACAGGCGGGAGTGGATGGGTGTCGAACCCACCGCGGCCCGCAGGGCGGCCCGCCACAGGTTTTGAAGACCAGGAAGCCCACCGGGACTTTACCACTCCCGCCCGCAAGGATACCACAGGGCTTGCGAGGGAAATAAAGAGAGTGTGGAGAACTTTCCACACTCTGTTGAGTCGGGGCGAGAGGATTTGAACCTCCGACCTCTTGCACCCCATGCAAGCGCGCTAGCCGGACTGCGCCACGCCCCGAAAAACATATTTACTGCGAGGTCTTTATGCAAGTCCGACCTTGGCGCTTTCAGCGCCACGCGCTAGCCGGACTGCGCCACACCCCGAAATCAGTTAGAAAACCGTCATACCGTATTTAGATTTTAACTAGGCAATTTGTCTAGCCGTTCTAGTATATTTTCACTCTACAATTAGCGCAAGGGCGAGTTTACGGTTACCATATAAGAACATTTAAATTATGTACTTGGGTGATCTATATTTGGGGGTAGATAGCTAGCTTGCTACATTCCGGCAAACCTAAGAGCATACAACATGCATAATTAGTCTTTCCTAATATTATTACTCACACTTATCGAACAAGACTGCTCTTCCGAAATCGAGATACAAAGTACCTAAGTTATCTCTCTGAACATTGCCTGTGACCGCAAAGCAATTAAGTATTTCTATACTCGCCGAAAGATCAGCATACCATACGATCACATAGAGGGATTTCGGAGTCGAATCGAAATAATATCGGACTTCATATTGGCCAATATGGGAAAAAGATTGAATCGCAGGGTGTGTGTTAATCTCCTTTTCAACAACCCAACCCCAAACACAAAAATTCCTACCCAGGTCAGATACATCAATCTCATGCCATGGTAAGCAATTATCCAACCATGATATTTGTGTTGCCGCCGGTGTTAATGTTGGTCGGTGTGTCTCCATTGGCAAAGGTAAATGAGTACTGGAGGTAATTATATTTAATGAGGACTCAGGTATTATATAAGCTTCAATAAATAAACCCCCTCCACAGATTAATACCACTAAACCAATAGATATTAATATCCCCCATTTACCATACTTCCGATATAGCCATATCACAAATGCACAAGCTACCCACCAGATAAGAAAGTTAATCGCTGATCCAAAAAAAAGCTCTCCAATCAGCTCTACCCCGAATGGGCGCGTCACGGCCAAGGGTATCATTCCTAAAACAGTTATTACTACACTTGCTTTAGCAGCTGGTTGCCAAATTGAAGATTTCTTAATTTCAGGTTCGTTGGATGATTTGGGTAAATCCCGCCCACAAAAGCGACAAACTATAGCCTCGTCTTTTATCAGCTCGGCACAATATGGACATTTTTTCATAATTGCAATCCCTCTACATCTTGTTACTCAAATACAAGTACTAGTTTAATTCTCTTTTGATAAGCAGTCTAGTGTCCCGTAAAAATAAATGCAAAATACAACCAATAATAATAAATCGCATGACATTTACATTCGAGATATATTTTTAATCTATGGTGAATGTAAACAAGATAATAACCAATCCCGCGTGTGCTAAAATAGCCATTGCTTATTGGAGTTAGCCATGCCGGACATGATAGAAGTACAGATCGATAGTGTGCGTGTTCACTTGATGACACCCCAGAGGGTGGTCGTGCTCAAGCAGCTCGATTCGGAGCGCTACCTTCCCATCTGGGTTGGACCCTATGAGGCGGAAGCAATCACCGTGGCGCTGCAGGAAGTGGAGATGATCCGGCCGCTCACGCATGACCTGCTGAAAAATGTATTTAATGTCTTCAATGCCCGGATCCTTCGGGTTGAGATCGTCAAATTGCAGGAAGAGATCTTCTACGGGAATATCGCCATCCAGGTGGACGGTCGCGAGCTCAATGTCGACAGCCGACCCTCCGATGCGATCGCCATCGCGGTCCGGGCACACGTCCCGATCCTGGTCAACCCGGATGTGATGGATGAAGCCGGGATCATTCCTGAACGTGATCTTCCCGAGGAATCGACTCCAGCCGGAGAGGGTGCTTCCGCACCCCTATCCGAGGAGGGCAGCGAAAGGCTTTCGGTGTTCGAGGATTTCGTCGGAAAGCTGGACCTGGATAAGCTGGATAAGGACAAGCCTGACGAAGATTCATCCACCAAACCCAAACCGGATAAACCCAAACCAACCAAACCGGACAAACCAGACAAACCAGACAAACCCAAGAGCCCCAGACCGAAGAAGAAATGACCGATTACCTGCCAGAGGAACGAACCGCCCCCAGCGCTCCCGGCACGCCTCATAGCCGGGAAGCCGAAGAAGCCGTGGTCGGGGCGGTGCTGATCAACCCTGAGGTTTATTTCGACGTCGCCCAATTCCTCGCGGCGGAAGATTTTTATATCCACCGGCACCGCTGGATCTGGGAGGCATTTTTCAGCCTGCATGAACAGCGTATTCCTATCGATATGCTTACGGTCACGGAAGAATTGGACCGGAAAAACCAGCTCGCCGAATTAGGCGGGCCAGCCTACCTGACCGGCCTTGTCAACCTCGTCCCTTCTTCATTAAACGCCGAGTCTTACGCCCACATCGTTGAAGCCCACGCCATCCGGCGCAAGATGATCACTGCTGCCAGCCAGATCGCCTCCCTGGCGTACAACGAGGAGAACGAGATCTCGAACGTCATGGACGAATCGGAGAAGGCCGTATTCAACGTCAGTGAGCGGCGGCTTAGACACGATGTCAAGCCGATCAAGAATGTCCTGAGCGACTATTACGACCGGGTCGACGAGCTTGTAAAACACCCATCGGAGATCTTTGGTGTGCCGACGGGATTTAAAGACCTGGACATGCTTCTGAAAGGCTTGCAACCCTCGGATCTATTGATCATCG
>MGNL01000141.1:0-2694 GCA_001796785.1 Chloroflexi bacterium RBG_16_51_16
AAGACTAGGCTCCCTTTCACCGCTGGCAACCCGGGTATGAGTTCCAGCGGGGATGGTTAAAATAATCGTAGTAGGTTCTCTCGCAGCATCTGTTTTCAAGAATTGATAGGATATTTCATTAATAATCCAAGCTACAAACACCCCCACCAACAAAGAAATGCCTACACGTAATATTACTTTCTTCGTCACACTATCTCACACTAACCGATTTAGACAGGATTTTTTCGATGTGGAATATCAGACACCTCTATTCCTTCGAGAGAATCCGCAAATCGGCTGCAATATTCGAGGCGGTCAATTCATATGCCCAGGTCAACCGTAATCTGCCGTTTCTATCGACCACATAGAAACGGCTGGAATGAGTTTCACCGTTATCTAGAACGGTGACACCGTAATCCTGATAGACCTGGCGGAGCACACCCTCATCACCCGTCAATCCAAAAAATACGGGGTTGAACTTTGATAGGTAATCCCCCAGAACCTCCGGTGTATCCCGGACCGGATCGGTTGTAATTAACACCACCTCAATATCGGACCCATCTTCATTCAGAAGGTCGAAAACTTCTTTCATTTTTGCCATGCTCAATGGGCATTCATCCGGGCAGTGTGTATAACCGAAATAGAGGACGACGATTTTGTTCTGTTTCTCTGACAATCTGAAAGATGCCTGGTACTGATCGACCAGGTCGAAATCCGGTGCGGCAAGCGCCGGTTCGAAACTTGTGCCAGAGAATGAGGCAGTCCTGGTTTGAACAAAATAATAACCGATCGACAAAATTGCCATCGAAAGGATTGCGACGCCGATGATCGCATTCTTTTGATTCATTCGATTGGTTCTGCTTCCAAGTTCATCTATGCGATTTGGCCGATCAAATACAAGGCGGGGTAGAAGAATATCCAAACCACATCCACAAAATGCCAATATACAGCAGCTGCTTCCACAGCCCAGTGTTTTTCAGACGAATACAAGCCCTTGCGCCCATTCAGGATAACAACAAGCAGGAAAATGACACCAGTGAATACATGTAATGCATGCATGCCGGTCATCATGAAAAATACAGCACCGGCAGCACCCGAATCGGGTGTTATGCCCTCGTGGATGGCTGTCGGCCATTCCAGTCCGACAACCCCGACCAAAAAAAGCACACCCAGCAAAAGGGTCAGGCTGGTATTCCGGATAAATTGTTGACGGTCACCATGTTCCATGGCAACTTCGCCTCTGTTCATGAAAAACGAAGAGATCAGGAGGACGGATGTAACCGCTAAACCCAACAACTGATTTAGTTCCGGCCGGGTCATACCAAGAAGATTAAGCCGGACCACCATCAGACCTCCAAATACGAAGGAGTCTGACAATAGGAACAACCATAAGCCCAGCCGATTTGTCCCGGCTTTGTACTCATATGAATGATGATCTCCACTGTGCTCTGCATTCAACCGGTAGATATGCATATAGTAGTAAATCACGAGCGCGGCTTTGATAAGCGCGATGACTATCAGAAGCACGACCGAAGCAAAGGTCACCGCGATGAAAAACTCCAGCCCGGTAAGGACAGCGAGGTAGACAAATATCAGAAGCCCTTGCCCGTATGCCGCGCCCTTGGATTGTGTATGCTCCATGGATCAACTCCTGCCCTTTTTTTCATCTACAAATTGGATGTATTTCGATCCAGGCAGACCATAATCATAAGGCTCACCAACCACCTCGAATGCCTGATCGTAATTGTGCGCAGGCATGGGAGACGGTACCTGCCACTCAGGAGATCGTGAGTTCCACACATTGCCTTCCGCTTTTTCGCCATGCTTAATGCTGTGGAATAAATTGATCAGGAAAACGAATACGGATAGGCCGATGAGGTAGCCTGCGATGGTCAGGATGAGGTGGGTGCTGTCGAGCCCCATTGCCGGGTCATAGTCCGCGATCCGGCGCCGCATACCCAGCAAACCAATCCGCATCATCCCGAAAGTCAAAACGAAAAACGAAGGTGTCATCAACCAGAAGTGAAGCTTACCTAAAACTTCGTTCATTCTGCGACCGGTAGCCTTTGGAAACCAGAAATACAAGGCCGCGAAGAATGGGAAAACGAATCCTCCAAAAATCGTATCATGAAAATGGCCGACAATAAAATAAGTGTCATGCAGGTGTAGATCTGTAGCGATGGTTGCATTTGGCGGACCTGTCAGTCCCCCCAGCAGGAAAACGACAATACCACCCAGCACGAAAAGCATGGGCGTCGGAAAAACGATCTTGCCTTTCCAGATGGTTGCCACCCAGGAAAAGAACTTTACACCGGTCGGAACGGCAACAAGGAGCGTGCTGTACATGAAAGGGACGCGTAGATACTCATTCATCCCGGATGTGAACATGTGGTGCGCCCAGACAAGAAATCCAACCAGGGCGATCCCCAGGGAAGACAGGGCGATCCAGCGATACCCGTAAAGCGGTTTGCGGACGAAGACCGGCAGCAGTTCAGAAATGATTCCCAGCCCTGGCAGGACAAAAACATAAACCGCTGGATGAGAGTAGAACCAGAAGAGGTGCTGGTATAGCACGGGATTCCCGCCGAGGGATGGATTAAAGAATCCCATCCCGAGCAAACGTTGGAACATGACCAGTTGGAACGAGAGTCCGATCAGCTGGGTCGCCGTAAGCGCGATGATTGAAGTTGCCACGGCTGCCCAGACGAAAATCGG
>MGNL01000141.1:2721-5779 GCA_001796785.1 Chloroflexi bacterium RBG_16_51_16
CCGTATCCGGATCACCGTTGCGATGACATTCAAGGATCCGAGGATGGAAGACCAGCCAGCGGTTATGACACCCAGGAAGAACATTTGCATACCCACGGGTGCGCGCGCAGATAGAGGTGGATAGCCGGTCCAACCGGTATCGAATCCTCCAAGCAGTAAACTCATCAATAGCAGAACTGCCGCGGGTACCGCGATCCAGACTGCAAACGCGTTCAACCTTGGAAATGCCATATCCTGAGCACCGACCTGCAGGGGAACTACGTAATTCATGATCCCCGATACACCCAGCAGGATCGAAACGATCATGATCATTCCGTGCAGGGACATCAAAGTGTTGTAAAGCTGCGGTCCGTTTTGATTGAACAAATGAAATTCTATGGTGAGGAATTGGAGTTGGGATTGAGCCAGTTCGGTCCGAAAGATCAATGCGAATAGTCCACCGATGGAGATGAGCAGCAAAGCAATGACCGTATACTGAATACCGATGACCTTATGATCCAACGAAACATAGAAATATTTTTCCCACCCTGGCGGGTCTTCATGGTGCTCTGGTGTTTCTATGCCTCGCGCCCATTTAAACCAATCGCTCACGATTCCGCTTCCCCCAATAAAAAACAACACTCCCAGGAACGAGCCAAAAACCCAGGCCGGTTCCATAAAGAAAAAGTTGCCAAAGATCTCCAAACCCGTTAAAAAACGAATTCCCGTTACAAATAAAGCCCCGGTCAGCGTACCAATGACTTGCCAGGTTAATCCCTTTGTTGCAGCGCCATATCCAGTGAGACCATAAAAAAATCCAGTCGCTGCCAGTAATAACGCAAATACAGCAGCCACGGATCCTGCGAAGTTTAGCTGCCCGTTGACAACAAGGTCGAGAAATAACCCAAGGATGTAACCGATCAAACCACCAACGAACAAGGTGATCAGTCCGCGCCTGACGGGTGGGATACTTTTCATTGAGATGCCTCTTGTTTATTATTTCAAAGTCTGGATATATGCGATGATGTCCGCAATTTCTTCAGCGGTGAAGCTGAACGCGGGCATGGTCGGTTGGAATCCTTTGACAACTTTCAGGGTCGGATTCAAAATTGACTCGGTCAAGTAGGCTTCATCTGCCGTGACAGTCGATCCATCCGTGAGCTTAACCTGGGAACCGAATAAATTCTGCCAGGTCGGTCCTAATCCCTTGCGTCCATCGATCGAGTGGCATGCGGCACAACCATTCTGCACAACAAGGCGCTCACCGCGACCTTCCGGGGTTGCTGCAGCTACTGCAGCCTTTGCTTGTTCATCCACGATCCAGGAAGTAAAACCCGTCTGATCGACGACAATGACCGGACTTTCCATGTATGAATGAGATGTACCGCACAACTCTGCGCAGCGAACCTTGTACGCACCCATCAAGGTCGGTGTGATGCGGTATTCGGTAATCCTGCCAGGGACAACATCCTGCTTGATTCGGAATTCCGGAACCCAAAAGGAATGGATAACATCCGTTGATTCCATTTTTAATACGACTTGTTTATTAATGGGCAGATAAAGCTCATTGGTAGTAATTCCATAATCCGGGTAAATGAATTTCCAGCCCCACTGAAACGCGGTTACCTTGATGCTCATGGCATCCGGATCAACCCTCCGGGTCTCCCCGAGCGAATAAGCACCCAAATAAGCGAAAATGAGTACGGCAAATAAAGGCAGGATCGTCCAGGCCAGTTCAAGACTAGTATTCCCCTCCATGTGCTCCGCATCGCTCGTATCGCCCTTCCTGCGCCTGAAAACGATCAGGCTGTAGAACATTGGAACCATGATGAGGGCAAAAAGAAAGGACATGGCAATCAAATCGAGATTCCACATCCAATCGACTGGCACAGCCTGTTCGCTGGCTTGCACCGGCATGAGGTCTGCGGCTTGCAAGCCAAAATATGTGAGAACGGCCATCAGTATGACCAAAATTCCCACGATCACGAAGTGGCGCATACACTCTCTCCTGTATGAATATTTGAGAAGGATCCGCCCCGGATTAAAACCACCCTAATTTACCAAACTTTCCCATATTTGTCACTAATTTTGGGGGTGATTGTACGATACTCCTAACGCGTTCAAAAGCTCTGTACTGTGTTCAGCCGGGCGTACTTTTTCGAAAACGTGGCTGATCTTTCCACTCGCATCGATTAAGTAGGTTGTCCGAAGGACACCGTCGTAGGTACGACCCATCAGCTGTTTCGGTCCCCACACCTGGTACAGGTCGCAAACCCGATGACCTACATCCGCCAACAATGGAAACGGCAGCTGGAATTTTTTCTTAAACTTGACATGTGACGCAACCGTATCCGGGCTAACTCCCAGGATCTGGACGCCAGCTTTTTGGTACGCGGAATAATCGTCTCTAAAATTGCAGGCTTCCTTGGTACAACCCGGGGTATCATCTGCAGGATAGAAATATAGAATGACTGGCTTGCCTCTAAAATCGGATAGTTTTCTTTTTTCGTTTGTGTCATCCAACAATTCGAACTCAGGTGCGGGTACTCCTGCAGTTAGTGGCATTTCGTCGTCTCCTCCTTTTATATAACTTATCCGTTAGGGATATCTTGTGCAAAATGCTGAAAGAATGCTCAAGTTACCTTCATTCAATTGCAAATTCAACACATCATAACATCAATATTTTGGATGTTAAAACCGCATCGGTTTAGTCCCCAGGGGGTTTCTTTTTATTGGTCATTATTCATCCTTGCCACATAGCGAGAGAGGTTAAACATGGACTACTTGAAAATTATTCTTCGTTTGATCCATATTTTCGCAGGCGTATTCTGGGTGGGGAGCGCTTTTTTTTCGACATTCTTCCTCGCTCCCGCAATTACCGCCGCGGGCGATTCGGGCAGGCAGGTACTGCAGCATTTGATGGTAAAAGGACGGGTAGCCGCGCGTCTTTCAGCCGCGGCTGGGCTTACGATTCTTGCTGGAGTATTTCTTTACTGGATTGATACGGACGGATTTACATCCGCCTGGTCGAGCTCCGGGCCAGGAATCGGATTTGGTATAGGTGCGGCTTTTGGGTTGG
>MGNL01000142.1:0-6203 GCA_001796785.1 Chloroflexi bacterium RBG_16_51_16
GGATTGCACACTACAACATTCATCATCATGCCGCAAGCTTTGCGGAATGTCATTCCAGTTCTGGTAGGTCAGTTCATCGCTTTGTATAAAGACACATCTCTGGTAGCCATCGTTGGCTTACTGGACCTGCTGGGTATATCAAGGAGTATTGTCTCCCAACCGCAATTTATTGGATTACAGCGGGAAACCTATCTCTTCGTAACAGTCATCTATTGGGTTTTCAGCTACTTAATGGCTCATCTCAGTCAGCGATTGGAAGCTGCGCTCGGTGTGGGTGAAAGATGATACCAATTCGAGACAGGTTCACCCCTGAAGGATGATATCGATGAACCAAACTGAAGAAAATCCGGTCACCCCGATCATCGTCTGCCAGGATGTACACAAGTGGTACGGACATTTCCATGCGCTTCGTGGTGTGAACATGGAGGTTCAAAAAAGGGAGGTGATAGTTATTTTTGGACCTTCTGGTTCCGGCAAATCAACCTTTATACGTACATTAAACAGGCTTGAAGAGCACCAGCGCGGTCAGATCATTGTTGACGGTGTGGAATTGACCAATGACATCCGCAATATCGAACAGGTGCGCATGGAAACAGGGATGGTGTTCCAGCAATTCAACTTGTTCCCGCATCTAACGGTGTTGCAGAATATTTCGCTGGCACCGCTGTGGGTTCGCAAAATGCCAAAGGGGAAAGCCGAAAAAACAGCCCTGGATTATTTAAAAAGAGTGGGTATTCCCGAACAGGCTGACAAATATCCGGGTCAGCTGTCCGGTGGGCAGCAGCAGCGGGTTGCGATCGCACGCGCCCTGGCTATGCAACCGAAGATCATGCTGTTCGATGAACCCACCTCAGCGCTTGACCCTGAGATGATCAAAGAGGTATTGGATGTCATGGTGGAGCTGGCTAAATCCGGCATGACCATGCTGGTCGTGACCCATGAAATGGGTTTTGCTCGCGCCGTCGCAGACCGTATGTTTTTCTTTGACCAGGGTCAAATCGTCGAAAGCGGCACACCTGACGACATTTTCAATAATCCCAGGGAAGAACGCACAAAATTGTTTCTTAGTCAAATTCTCTCGCACTGACCTAACTAGATGACTTGGTACGAGAAAAGTGAGGATAGGGGTTTAACCCGGGCAGGGTGGGGTTATCGAACTAGTTCTCAGCCCTTTATCACTACAACCGGTTTCAATCGCGCTACTTTTTTAGCGATGCCTGCCTTAACCACCGTTTCCACCACCATATCCACATCCTTATAAGCCTGTGGGGCTTCCTCCGCCAGGCCGGGTAGTGAACCGGCTCGAATTTTTATACCCTTTGCCTCTAAGTCCTTGCGCAGTTGATCACCCCGAACCTCATGTTTGGCCTTCGAACGGGACATCATCCGCCCGGCTCCGTGACAGGATGATCCGAATGCTCTTGTCATGCTTTCTTCAGTACCGACCAACACCCAGGATGCGGTGCCCATGCTGCCCGGGATGATGACTGGCTGACCGATTTCACGATATTCGGACGGCAGCTCATGAGAGCCTGGACCGAATGCGCGTGTAGCGCCTTTGCGGTGAACGCATACCATTATCTCTTTGCCATCGACCTCATGTGTCTCGATTTTTCCCATATTATGGGTAATGTCGTAGACCTGGTAAAGGTGAGCTGAGCTCTTCCCGCGAAACGCTTCCTCGAATGCGCGCCGTGCTGAGTGCGCAAGGATCTGCCTGTTCGCAAATGCAAAATTAGCCGCGGCGCGCATGGCTCCCAGGTAATCCTTTCCTTCCTGTGTATCCATGGGAGCGCATACCAATTCGCGGTCGGGCAGATTGATGCCGTACTTCTTCACCGATGCCTGGAAACGTTGAACATAATCCGTGCAGACCTGGTGTCCCAGGCCGCGTGAGCCGCAATGGATTTGTAAAGTCAAGCATCCTTGATGCAGACCCATCACCTGAACCGCTTTTTGATCGAATACTTGGTCTACCACCTCGACTTCTATAAAATGATTACCCGCACCTAAGGATCCGACCTGATCTTGACCGCGTTTTTTCGCTCTGTCCGATACCTTGGAAGGATCAGCGTCTTTCAACCGGCCTGTCTCCTCAGTACGCGCAAGGTCTGCATCGGTTGCGAAACCTTTTTTTTGTGCCCAATGTGAGCCGCCTTCCAGCAACCTGTCGAGTTCTCGTAAATTAATTTTCATTGCGCCTGCTTTGCCCACTCCGCTTGGACAATAATTATTAAGCAGGGTTGCTAACGTATCCAGATCATCCTTAACGGATTGGAATTCCAAGGTTGAGGCGAGCAGGCGAACACCGCAGTTGATGTCATATCCAATCGCACCCGGTGATATCACCCCTGTTGGATATTCAGTGGCTGCTATTCCTCCGATGGGAAATCCATAGCCCTGGTGCATGTCAGGCATCACAATGACATGACCAACCAGGCCGGGTAGGGTGGCGGCATTGACAGCTTGTTCGAGTGAGCGGTCATTTACGATCTGCAGGAGCTGTTCGCGTGTCGCGAACAACCGGACCGGAACCCGCATATCGGCTCTGAAGTGTCTGGGAATCTCCCATTCAATTTCACTGACCTGCACAAGGTCTTCTAGTTTCATCTGAAGATGTTGCCTGTTATTTTATACATCGAAAACTATTTCTGTTTCATATCCGCGCAGGGTATGCCTGATTTTAAGATTATGCCAGGTCACAGCCTTGACGACTTTTTCTATTTTTCTAATTTTTGATCCCCTCATCGTGACGGTTACCTGCTGATCCCGGTTTTTAATATCGAAGATCGAGAAAGCGAGGTTTTCCTGTTCTTGAAAATAAATTAACTCGGTTAGGAAAGCGATTAATAAACTATCTTCATCTCCGGACTCGAAAACGAATATTCGTTTAAGAAAAGGGCTTTCACTGGTCTGAATTCCTGCCAGTGTGTTCATTGCCCTTGCAGCTTCAGAGAGCAGCTCATTCAAATCTTTCCCCCAAACCCGCACACTCCAATCCGCTGTGTGTGCAACTTCTTCAAATCCCATGCTCGGGCTATTCCTGCCTATAGAGTTGAACTTTTTCGAATAATTGCGGCGCGGTTACATAAATGCCTCTGCCGCTCACCGCGATTGTGCCGTCCGGCAACATGATCTCACCTGTGGAAAAGATCTTGCGCTCGTCTGTTTGGGTGATCCGCGCCGCAAGATGCAAGGTTTCGTGCAGGGGCAGCGGCTTATGGTAATTTATTTCCAGGTTTACAGCCGCAACCTTGTGACCGGCTGCCCACACGACCAGGCCCATGGCTTCATCGAGGATGGCAGCTGATGCGCCTCCATGCGCGTTACCAGGCGGACCTTGTTGGGCTTCGTTAAGGATGAACTCGGAGGTTAGGATCCCATCATCTCCCAACCACCACTCCACTCCGATGCTGTGTGGGTTGCTTGTCCCACATACAAAACACCATCCATGCTCGGGTATCTTTTTCAATCTTAGCTCTCCACAGGTGTTGTTCCAACCTGATTGTACCGCTGAGGGTGTCAGCGATAGTCTCGGGGTTGTGTTAAGACAGTGGATTCTTTCGCGTAAAAAGGGAATCGATGGGTGCGGTTTGAAAATGGAAACGGTACGCATGAGTCTCTTCTAATACACCATTGACCGCCAGGAAAAGTTCTTTTTGTAAATAGGTCTCTGGTTTGCCATCACCGGTTTTTAAAATTAAATAGTCATCTTGTTCTGTGATAAGAAGATGACCTCCCGCGGAGAGCCAGGCTAATCCGAGGCGGATGGCTGACACACGTTGCGCCGTCTCTGCAGCCAAATCCCTCATTGATACCTTACCATTTTTTTGATTAATGACGTACTTGGCAAGGCCAGCCAGCCGTGATAGGAATTCCTGGGCTGTCATTTCCTCCGGAGTCCCACCGAAAACATAGATCTTCCTCGGTAAAACTTGTTTTAGTACCTCATACAGTTCTTCCGGTGAAGCGGGTGCTGTCCATATTACCAGCTCATCTGCATTCTTGAGTTGGAGGCGCGTCTGTCCTTTCGACTTGTCACTTCCTTCCGCCCATACGATTCTTGAAGTTCTGATTTCATCGAACCTCATGAAGTCCTTTCGCATATCCATTAATTGGAACGAGGGTTTGACTATCTCTATGGGTTTGACTTCAAGCGTTTTATAAGCCTTAAATTCAAGAGTAAGCCTTCTTTCCGTCCGAAAGCTCGTGGATCGGAGAGAAAACGCCAGGTCGAATTTACCCTCGGGCAGTTCCTCGCTCGCCCCATCCCACCAGATTACCTCCCGGGTGAGACCATTTTTATCCGACACGCTAATCTTTTGATGCTCCTTGGTTTTCCCCAACAAGGAATGCGATTCCAATCTTAAATCGTGTATTGCAAAAACCGGGCTTGGATTCCCGGCCCCAAAGGGAGCCAGGACTTCGAGCGTATCACCTAGATCTAAAGTAAGCGAATTCATGTCGAGCCATGCTTCAATATTTAAAGCAGCTTCTTCGATGGTAAGTTCTTTGAGTTGGGATTCGACAGCCATATTTAACATTCGTTGAAAGTCGGGGAATTTCTCGGCCTTTAAAGAAAGTCCGGCTGCCATGGGGTGACCACCATAGGCGAGTAGCAGCTCCCGGCATTCGGTGATCGCCTCGGTGATATGGAGACCTTCTATGGATCGAGCTGAACCGCGCAGTTCTCCGTCTTCTGAGAGACTCATCACAATAGCTGGCTTCTGATATCGCTCGACCAGTTTGCTTGCAACGATTCCCAGCACGCCGCCTGGCCAGGCAGAATGATGGAGGAGCAGGATGGGTTGGTCAAGCAGGTTCGGTTCGCTTTCGAGCATTTTTTCAGCTGCTTGGTAAACCTGGTCGGTCAACAGCTTCCGTTGGGCATTGAGTCCTTCGATCTGAGTGGCCAGGACGCGAGCGCGGGCGGGATTCTTAGTTAGCAGAAGGTCCACAGCCGGATTGGCGTCGCTTAAGCGGCCCAGCGCATTCAGGCGCGGCGCGAGGGTGAATCCGATCGTCTGCTCATTGCTGTTTGACAGATCAACACCTGCGATCTCAGCCATGGTGAGCAATCCGAGTCTGCTGGTTGAGCGTAACTTGTGAATGCCTGCTTGAACAAGCGCCCTGGTTTCACCTTTCAATAACGCCACGTCCGCAACCAATCCCATGGCAGCCAGATCCTTCAGATGATCAAGATCAAAATCTGGCTTGCTTTCGAGCAGCGCCTCTGCCAGTTTATATGCAACACCAACGCCGGCAAGGCTTGCGAGCCGGTGATCCGACTCGAGCAATTTGGGATTGATGATCGCGGTTGCATTAGGTAGGGGATCGGCAGGATCGTGGTGATCGGTGATGATCACCTTCGCTCCATGCGCAACAATATATTCAACAGCCTTGTTAGCAGTGATTCCGGTATCGCAGGTGAGGATGAGTTTGGTACCGCCATCCAGGATGGGTTTCAAGGTGTCGATGTGAAGCCCATGTCCTTCTTTGCCTCGTATCGGGATGTAATGGATAACATTTGCCCCCAGGGTTTGAAGTGTCTCAACCAATAATGTTGTGGAGGTTTGTCCATCAACATCAAAATCACCCCAGACGCAGATCGGCTCATCCTGTTTAATACTGTCTCGAATGAGGTCAACCGCTCTTTCAATTCCTGGAAAGCCAGTGATGGGATATTTGGCCGGGTTGAGATATGCCTCGGCATCTTCAACCGTCACGATCCCTCGACGGATGAGTACCCGCTTCACCAGATCGGGCGATATGAGATTGGTTAGGCGGGTTATGTCAACCGCAGGAGCATCTATCCAGCGGGTCATGGGATGAGTTTAACCGTAAATTCGGTTATTGAATTGAATTCCGCTCAAAGGTTACTTGATCCCCAAATGAAAAATCCCCCTGGATTTTTAGATTCGCCCTACATCTTATTAAAGGGGTTCGAAGCGTGCGGTGAAATGTCGTAACAACGGTGGGGCATAGATCATCTTATAGCCCCTGATTTGGTTGGCGCGGGCTTTGATCCGAACGAGTGTATCCGCCACATAATCCATATGACTGCGGGTGTATGTGCGGCGCGGAATGGCAAGACGCAGCAATTCTAGTTTGGGATAGATTATTTGACCGGTATCCGGGTCCTCGTGCGCGAACATGACCGATCCGATTTCCACCCCGCGGATACCCCCTTCCAGATATAGTTC
>MGNL01000142.1:6243-14624 GCA_001796785.1 Chloroflexi bacterium RBG_16_51_16
TGAGGGATATGCGGTAACACCGCGCGGGTGTCCAGGTAAACAGCATGACCGCCAGGGGGTTGAATTGTGGCAATTCCCGATTCGTTCAAACGGCCTGCCAGGTAGGCGGTTTGAGCAAGCCGGTATGCCAGGTAAGTCTCATCCAATCCTTCATATAATCCCACCGCAATGGCATCCAGGTCTCTTCCCGCCAGGCCTCCATAGGTTGGAAAACCTTCCCTCAGAATCAATTCATTTTTCACGTTCTGGAAAAGGTTTTCGTCGTTCATACACAGCAGCCCGCCGATGTTGACGATCGCATCCTTTTTGGCGGACATGCACATTCCATCGGCAAGGCTGAACATCTGCCTCGCAATATCCTTTACAGTTTTATTTTGATACCCCTTTTCCCGTTGTTTGATGAAAAAGGAGTTCTCAGCATAACGGGCGCCGTCGATGAAGAACGGAATCTTGTTTGTCCGATACACTTTGGCGATGGCTTCGAGGTTTTCCATTGAAACCGGTTGACCTCCACCGGCGTTGTTCGTAACCGTGACCATTCCAAACGGTATATTCTTCAATCCGACTTTTTCTATCAATGCGGTTAGCTTATTGATATCCAGGTTGCCCTTGAAAGGGTGAGGATTGGATGGCTCAAACGCTTCATCGATAACCAGGTTCGTTGGATGGCCGCCGCGAGCGCGAATATTGGCATCTGTGGTGTCGAAATGCATGTTCGAAGGGATATAACAGCCCGGTTTAACCAGGACCGCGCTGAGGATATTTTCAGCTGCCCGCCCCTGGTGTGTGGGGACGAAAAATTTGAAGCCAAAAATGTCTTCAACGGCACCTTTCAGCCGGTGAAAAGACCGCGCCCCGGCATATGACTCATCCCCGCGCATCAGAGCCGCCCACTGTTCCTGGCTCATGGCTCCTGTACCGGAATCAGTAAGCAGGTCGATAAAAATGTCTTCTGCTTTGAGGGTGAAGACATTGTATCCAGCCTGTTGCATTGCGGCTTTCCTGGCTTCAGGTGAAATGAGCCGGATGGGTTCGATGACTTTTATACGAAATGGTTCGGGAGGGTGTGCAAGCATTCCTGCTCCGTAAGGAGTTTAATTGCGATGAATATACAACCCCGGTCTAATATCCACTACCCTGTATCATTCTACTGCAAAACACACAGCGCAGAGAATTATTTATGTCATGGGAGTGGTATGATTGGTATCCATTATTTGCCGTAGATGGGAAAGTTCGTTTCGGATTTAATATGTCCATATTTTTTAAAAAACGCGAAGAGATTTTTCATAAATTGATCCAAGACCAGGCTTCGATCACCTATGAGGGTTTGAAGCTTCTTGTGAAATATTTGGATACCCAGGCTCCTGAGATCGCAGAGCAATTGTCCCTAAAGGAGAAGGAAGCAGATGAGGTGCGGCGCATCCTGATCGATGAATTGAATCGCAGGTTTGTGACACCCTTTGATAGGGAAGATATATTCTCACTTTCTCGGTCCATCGATGATGTAGTCGATTATGCCGACAGCACCGTTAGCGAAATGGTCGTGCTTAAAGTCAAATCCAGTACTTATATGCAGCGAATCGCTACCCTCTTGAAGGATGCTGCCTATGAAATCTACCAGGCGGTGCTTCGACTGCAAAAACACCCGGCCGTTGCAATCGACCATGCCCAGCGTGCCAAAGCTCTGGAAAATCGCGTGGAGGCCGTCTACCGTGAAGCGGTGGCGGATTTGTTTTCTGGCCCGGAAGACATCCATCATGTGGTTGAGATGTTGAAGATGCGGGAAGTCTACAGGCATCTATCGAACGCGGCGGATCGTGGTGATGAAGCCGCCAATATCATCTCGGATATCGTTGTTAAAAAAACATGATCTCCAGAGGATTTGACTTAATCCAGGTGTTCAACCAGCAGGGGGTTTAACCTGCAAGCATGACTTGTCTGTCTGATAATCTCCCCTGAAACTAATCAAGTTTTCATGTCCCGAGAATTAATTATCGTCATCGGTTTGGCATTGCTGTTTGATTTTCTCAACGGTGTCCGGGATTCGTCCAATATTGTTGCGACCATGATCTCTTCACGTGCCATCCGTCCATTTGCAGCCTTGGCTTTGGCTGCATCCGCTGAATTTGTCGGACCGTTTCTGTTTGGGGTCGCGGTTGCTACAACGATCGGAGATGAGATTGCTCAAACCAACGTATTAACTCTTGAAGTGATCACATCTTGTTTATGCGCCGCGATTATCTGGAATTTGATCACGTGGCTATTAAGCATCCCCAGCAGCTCATCTCACGCACTGATTGGTGGCATTCTCGGTGCTGTATTGGTAGGTGTGGGTTCTCAAGCTATTAAACTTGGTGGATTGGGCAAGGTTTTGATTGCATTATTCGCTTCTCCACTGATCGGATTCGCTTGCGGTTTCATCATCATGCGCTTAATCTACTTTCTGGCAAGCCGGGCTTCGCCAGGCATAAACGAGCTTTTTAAACGGGGACAACTCTTCACGGCTTTGGCGATGGCCCTCAGCCATGGTACCAATGATGCTCAAAAGACCATGGGAATAATCACGTTGGGTTTGGTCGTCGATGGTGTTCTTCCGCAATTCAGTGTACCAACCTGGGTCATCGCTCTTAGTGCCGGGATGATTGCATTAGGAACCAGCTTGGGTAGCTGGCGTCTCATCCGCACTTTGGGTGGAAGATTTTATAAAATCAGACCCGTACACAGTTTTACAGCGCAATTGTCCTCGGCAATGGTGATATTTACGGCTTCTCTTCTAGGAGGGCCAGTCAGCACCACCCAGGTAGTAAGTTCTGCGATTATCGGTGTGGGAAGCTCGGAAAGATTTGGAAAAGTTCGCTGGAGTGTTGCCGGGGATATGATGATGGCTTGGCTGATTACCATTCCGGTTAGTGCTTTGATATCCGCTGGAGTATATTGGCTGTTAATTTGAATTTTCCATCGAGCGTACATTCCGCTTTATAAAGACACTCAGGGCTAAAATGCATCCTTTCCAGGATGGAATTCATTGTCAGCCGATGCATCCGGTGTCGCTCTGAAACGATCCGATCGATCGAACTGATTTTTCCTGTTTGATTGGAGCTCCGGATCGTCTGACGTCGTTAGACGTGAAGACATGCTGAAGGATAAATGAACAGGTTCCGTATTTATTTAGGGTTAGGAATATTCATCTTCTCCGTTATTGGACTGATTTGGGCTCTTTATCCGATCCCACGGATAAACCGTATTCAAAAATTACAACCGATCCTTCTGCAATCCCCCGAGTCGACCGCCGTTGCTGATCACAAGTCGATCAACTTATCTCCATCAGTCCAGGCATCTGAACCATTGATCATGGATGGTCAGCAATTAATTCTTGTATTTCCATCTCAGATTCGTTATGGAGATAAGGATATTGTCCAATTGGTGTTTCAGCCAATCAATAATGAGACGCCGGTTGGATTTGAAACTGTGGAGAGTTTAGGTTTTGATCCGTGGGGAACCCACCTGGAGGATGGGAATAAAACATATCTTGCGTTAGCCGAGGCACGGCTTGACCTGGTTGGTCTGGATGTCAGGCCGTCGGATCTCGTCAGCGAACCATTGCATCCCGGCGGTTCGGCGACCTTTTTTTGGAGTATTGATCCAGCGCGGGTTGGTAGTTATCAGGGAACGGCCTGGCTTTATTTGCGTATCACGGATTCATCCACAGGCTTGGAAACGCGGAAAGCGATCTCGGCTCAGATTATCGAGATCAAGGTGGTTGATATCCTAGGCTTATCCACGACCTGGGTCCAGGTGCTGGCATGGATCGGTATGGCGGCGGGTGTTATCCTCGGAAAACCGTTTATTGATGAACTGAAAGGTCATTACTCAGCCCGCCTTCACACAAGATGATACGTACCATCCCTGGGTAAAGATTATGGCTAATACAGTATCACCAGGGATAATCTGAGGATCATATAGGCTCTTTAGGTGGGGGTTAAAAATAATGACGAAAATCACCTGAAAAATTGACATGCCTTCATTAGAGGCGATTGTTCTTTATGGTACAATTTTTCCGCTTGTGAGATAAATCACGCGGAGAAATCATGAACAACGAATGGCTTTTCGTTGCATTTTTTATTGTCATTGGTGCGCTTGTCCCTATCGCCGCGATCAGCGTCGCGTGGCTGGTCAGCCCCAAAAAATCCAATCCAATTAAGCAATCAACTTATGAATGCGGGATCGAGACCGTGGGTGAGAGCTGGGTCCAATTTAAAGCCCAATACTACATCTTTGCCCTTGTCTTTTTAGTTTTCGATGTCGAAACTGTCTTCCTATTCCCGTGGGCCGTAAAAATTGGTCAGCTGGGTCTCTTTGCTGTCGTCGAAGGAATAATATTTATCGGCATCCTTATCGCCGGTCTGGTCTATACCTGGCGAAAAGGGATGTTGGAGTGGTCATAAAGGAAATTCTTGGAGGAGAAGGCTGATAGGAAAAATTCCTCTCAGCCTTTTCTTTGCGTAAAGCCAGGTTGTCTCTCTCGACCTGGCAGGTGAACAACTAAAGCTGGAGCAGGAGAATTTTATGGAGTTCTGGAAAGATCCGTTAAAAGCGGCTGCGGATTGGTTAGCCGGGATCTTGGTTGGCTGGGGATTAGCCTCGCAGGTTTCCCAGGTCATCATTGCATTTCTGGGTGTTCTCATCCTTATCAGCCTGCTGATGGTCCTGGATATCTTTTTAGTCTGGGTGGAGCGCAAGACCGTGGCGCGCTTCCAGGACCGCCTCGGGCCTAACCGTCTGGGTCCTTTCGGGTTGATCCAACCCTTCGCTGACATCATTAAATTATTGATCAAGGAAGATACAACCCCCGGGGGTGCCGACAAATGGGTTTACAACCTTGCACCAGTGCTTTCGATGATGTCCGTTCTCATGATCTGGGCGATCATCCCTCTGGCGCCAACCGTTGTTGGTGTGGATCTGAATGTCGGTATTCTTTACTTGATTGCAGCGGGTGCGATTGGAACATTGTCGATTATTATGGCCGGTTGGTCCTCGAATAATAAATTCGCAATGATCGGTGCGTTTCGCGAGGTGGCTATTCTGGTTTCTTTCGAAATTCCGATGCTCACCATCCTGCTAATCCCAACGGTATTATCCGGTACGATGGGCATCAATGGGATCATTGAAAGCCAGTCACTTTGGTATGTGTTCCTTTCACCCTTGGGTGCTTTGATATTTTTGATCGCGGCCATTGCCGAACTGGGTCGGGCGCCTTTTGATATGGGTGAGGCTGAATCTGAGTTGGTGGCCGGCTATAACATCGAATATTCGGGTATGAAATTCGGCATGTTTTACGCGGGTGAATTGTTGCATGCGTTCACCTTCGGAGGCTTCTGGGCCATCTTTTTCTTCGGTGGATACAGGTTCTTCGGGCTCGAAAAGGTCCATCCGTTCCTGGCAGTCGCGGTATTGATCTTCAAGGCGATGCTCGGTTACTGGGTGATCATGTGGGTAAAGTACACGCTGATGAGGATCCGCATCGACCATATGCTGGCTTTGAACTGGAAATTTTTAACGCCTCTGGCATTCATCCTCCTCATGGCTACCGCCCTTACGAATGCCATTCTTAAAAATAGCTCCATTTTGATTTATTGGGCAGGCATGTTTATTGTCAATATCATCATCGCCTTCGTCGCCTTGGAAATTGCCCGCCGAGTCAGTACGGCTCAGCGTGCGCGTTTGGAAGGCCGGAAAGGAGCTGCAGCCGCCTGAGGGATGGATATCCTGACCCTGTTGCTGCAAAGAGATTTATGACGATTTCTCAAATCATTTTCCTGGTTGTCGCCGGGTTCACGCTGGCATCCGCCCTGATGGTAGTGACCACCCGCAATCTTATCCATGCCGCTCTTTTCCTGGTCGCAACTCTCTTCGGAGTGGCAGTGGTCTACGCTATTCTCCAGGCTGGTTTTCTTGCGGTTGTGCAGGTTGTGATCTACATTGGCGCCATCGCGATCTTGTTTATTTTTGCGGTCATGCTCACCCGGCGGGATATGCGCGATCGGGGTCCGCAAATGAACCGAATGCAGTGGATTGGAGCCTTGCTGGCCCTGCTGATTTTCATAGGGTTGAGTTTCCTCTTGTCCAGCTGGGATGGTTATTCCGCTGTTGCGCAGGAAATGCCGGCTGACTTTGATACGATGGGCAGACTCGGAGAGGCGTTGGTATCACCCGATGCCTACCTTCTGCCCTTCGAAGTTGCATCTGTGCTTCTTTTGGCCGCCCTGGTTGGCGCAGTGTATGTCGCATACACCCGGAGATAGGAGCAATTGTGATCCCGATATCCTGGTATCTCACTTTATCCGCTGCGCTCTTTAGCATCGGCTTGTTCGGCGTCCTGACCCGCCGCAATGCGATCGCGATCCTGCTCGGGATTGAGCTCATGTTGAATGCGGTGAACGTCAACCTGGCAGCTTTTTGGCGGTACGGTGATGTGAACCAGATCACCGGCCAGATTTTTGCGATTATTGTCTTCGCAGTTGCAGCTGCCGAAGTGGCTGTTGGGCTGGCTCTGGTGATCTCTGTGTATCGCAAGAAGAATACAGTAATAGCTGAAGAAATTGATTTGATGAAATGGTGAACGTTTAACAAGCGGGGGTTAAACGTTTGGAGGCTTCATGACGACCGAAAATTTGATTTGGCTCATCCCATTACCCCCCCTGCTGGCATTTTTGCTCATTATCCTGTTTACTAATAGAAATAAAGCACTCAGCCATTCCATTGCTGTGGGCTCTGCACTGCTTTCCTGGCTTGGTTCCATGATCGTGTTTATCCAGGCGCTAAGAGTCCATGAATTAGGCAGCCACCCTTTCGCCTCCTCGATCGATTGGATCCCGACGGCTGATACCTGGCTTAAGATCGGAATACTCGTAGATCCGTTCACAACGGTGACCTTATTTTTCGTTGCCTGGACGGTTTTAATGATCTTTCTTTATAGCGTTGGTTACCACAATTTTGGACAACCGAAGGGAGATCACGATGTCCCCGGTTTGCCTCCGCATGGGGCCACCGTCGATGAGGATGGTCACAAACACCATGTTCCTTCCATCGAACCGATGTACTCCCGATTTTTTGCCTTCATCGGTCTGTTTGCATTTGGTATGTATACACTGGTTATTTCGGACAACCTGCTCACCCTGTTTGTCGGATGGGAGATCATGGGGTTGTGCTCCTACCTCCTGATTGGGTTCTGGTATGCGAAGGAATCCGCTCGGGATGCAGCCATCAAGGCTTTCATGACTACCCGGGTTGGCGATGTCTTCATGCTGCTCGGCATCGCATTCCTCTATTCTGCAACAGGCACCCTCTCATACCGGGAAATTTTTACTGAAGAAGTACTCCACACGCTTGCGATCGTACCCACCGGTGTCTTCGGTTTGACTGCTGCCGGGCTGATCGGATTGCTTCTCTTTATCGGTGCGGTTGGTAAATCCGCACAGTTCCCACTCCATGTCTGGCTGCCGGATGCCATGGAAGGACCGACCCCGGTGAGCGCGATGATCCATGCCGCCACGATGGTTTCAGCCGGTGTGTACATGGTCATTCGCATGTTCCCTCTGATCTCCGCCGGGTGGCTTGAAGGGCAACCGCTCAATCCCACGATGACGGTGATTGCGTTTATCGGCGCATTTACCGCATTATTCGCAGCTACGATCGCTTTAGCCCAGAATGATATCAAACGCGTCCTCGCATACTCGACCATCTCCCAATTGGGATATATGATGGCTGCGCTCGGCATCGGGGCGTACGTCGCAGCTGCTTTTCACCTGGTTACCCATGCGTTCTTCAAGGCTTTACTTTTCCTTGGTTCTGGTTCAGTGATCCATGGCATGGAACACGGTGTTTTGCATACCGGCGAAGATGTAGATCCACAGAATATGTTCAATATGGGCGGGTTAAGGAAAAAGATGCCGATCACGTTTTGGACGTTCCTGGTCGGTGGATTTGCACTCTCTGGTTTTCCGCTCATCACGGCTGGGTTTTGGTCGAAGGACGAAATCCTGGCGGATGCGTTCGGTCACGGACAGCACCCCGTTTTCATCACCCTTGCCCTGGCGGCATTTCTAACCGCCTTCTATACCATGCGTCAGATCACCCTGACGTTCCTGGGTGAGCCGCGTACGAAGTCTGCCGAACACGCGCAGGAAACCAAATGGACCATGACCACACCGTTGGTCATCCTATCGATCTTCGCGATCGGATATGGCTGGGTGGGAATTCCGGAGCAATTCCCACTCCTGGGTGCGATCTCATCGAACTGGTTCCATGAGTTTGTTGGAAGTACGCTTGCAGAAATACCGGAGGCGCTGGAGTTCAGCATCATTCCTCTCTTGACTTCCCTT
>MGNL01000142.1:14950-18090 GCA_001796785.1 Chloroflexi bacterium RBG_16_51_16
TCCAGACTGGGCGCATCCAGCAGTACATGGTCCTCACCTTGTTTTTTCTCTTTCTGGTCGGTGGCGCACTGTTATTTTTCTTCCGTCAAATAGGCTTGCTCTAAACCGGAGCTATGATGAACTTTCTCGATACGCATCTCCTCACCCTGATCCTTTTCATACCGAGTCTCGCGGCGCTGCTCCTGCTGTTACTGCCTTCGCAGAATCTCCGCCTCCTGCGCGGGTTCGCATTGTTTGCATCCTTGATCCCTCTGGTATTTTCCATTTATCTCTGGCTCCATTTTGATCCAGACAAAGCTGGTTTCCAGTTCGAGATCAGTTATCTCTGGTACCCGGCTATTCATTCGTCATTACACCTTGGTGTGGATGGATTGTCTCTCACCATGGTTCTGTTGACCACATTGCTCAGCCCTTTGGCGATCCTGGCTTCGTTCAGCATCACCGACCGCGTGAAACCCTACATGATGCTCTTCCTTTTCCTCGAGACTGGGATGTTGGGCGTCTTCTTGTCCCTGGATTTATTGATCTTCTTCGTGTTTTGGGAAGCCGGCCTGGTCCCGATGTACTTCCTAATTAATCAGTGGGGGAGTACCAATAAAGATTACGCCTCCTTGAAGTTCATGGTCTATACCATGGGCGGTTCACTTGGGTTGCTTTTGGGTATCCAATTGCTTGGTGTTCTTTTCGGAACGTTTGATCTGCCTGTCCTCTACCAGGGTTGGACCTCTTTAAAAACTGGGACATTGCTCGGGATGTCCGTGTCCACGGTAAAAGCGGTTGCTTTCTGGGCTTTTGTGATCGCCTTCGCTGTCAAGGTTCCGGTCTGGCCGTTTCATACCTGGCTTCCAGATGCACACACGGAAGCGCCTACCGCTGGATCGATGATCCTCGCCGGTGTATTGCTAAAGCTCGGTGCTTACGGTTTTCTGCGACTTGTCCTGCCCCTTTATCCTGCTGAAGCAAAAATATTTGCCGGAGGGTTGGCATTGCTGGCGACAGCTGCGATCGTATTTGGTGCGTTTGGTTCCTTCGGTCAATCGGATTTCAAACGGCTGGTCGCGTATTCATCTGTGAACCATATGGGTTTCGTAGTGCTTGGGATAGCAGCGGCAGCTCTGGCAGCCGGTACTTCGGATGCACGGATCGCTTTGAATGGAGCCATCCTGCAGATGTTCAACCACGGGCTCTCCGCTGCCGGCATGTTCTTTCTGGTCGGTGTGATCTACGAAAGGACGCATACGCGTAACCTCGATGATTTTGGTGGTCTCTTTCCACTCGTTCCCGTATATGGCGGAATCCTGATCTTCACAAGCATGGCTTCGCTCGGTTTGCCAGGCTTGAACGGTTTCGTGTCCGAGTTTCTGGTAGTCCGAGGAACTTTCCCACTCCTCACGTCATATACAGCGATCTCCATGTTGGGCTTGCTCTTCACTGGTGCATATATTCTGAAAGGTATTAAAAAGGTCCTGCACGGTCCGCTCAACGAACGCTGGTCAACCGGAGGACATAAGCTCACCGAGATTAATCTGCGCGAAATTATTGTCATGGCGCCTTTGATGGCGCTCATCCTTTTCATCGGAGTCTGGCCGGCTTGGATCCTGGATGTCATCAACAAAGCTGTCGTTATGTTGTTTTAGTCGCGAGGTTGAATGCTGATGCTTCCTTCAAATTGTTCAAGACTGGACAGAACAAGATCGGACCGGAGAGCATTGTGTAAACAACTCCTCCCCCTGAGGTATTCATGACATTTCCTTATTTAAGTCTGATCGTCTTTACCCCGCTGGCAGCATCCTTGATCATTCTGCTGATGCCAGCAGGTAAAAAGAACCTGGTTAGATCGATCGCCCTTGGTGCGGCGGTCTTCGACCTGGTTTTATCGCTGAGTGTTTATATCCAGTATTTGACCCAGGATTATTCAGGCTATCAGTTTATTGAAAAATATAACTGGCTTCCTGTGCTGGGTATTCATCTTTCATTTGGAGTGGATGGGATGAGCGCTCCGCTTGTCCTCCTCACTGGTGTGGTCATGTTTACCGGTGTGTTGATCTCCTGGGGGGAAGAAAACCATAACGTGTCGGCAGGGATCCAGGATCGACCTCGTGAGTTCTTTGCCTTCCTGTTCATCCTGGCTAGTGGCGTCTTTGGAGTTTTTGTATCTCTCGATCTTTTCATGCTCTTCTTTTTCTATGAAATGGCGGTCTTCCCGATGTATTTATTGATCGCCATTTGGGGATGGGTGCAAACCCGCGAATATGCCGCCATGAAATTGACTTTGTACCTGTTCATCGGGTCTGTGGTTTCGTTGGTCGGCGCCCTGGCGATGTATTTCACAGCTTACAAAAACACCGGAGTTCTCAGCTTTGACATGCTCCTGCTTGAAAAAGCCGGGTTCTCACAAGCGTTTCAAAACTTTTGGTTCCTGCCGGTCTTTCTTGGCTTTGCGGTCCTGGGAGGTATCTGGCCTTTCCATAACTGGTCACCGGATGGACACGTGGCCGCACCAACCGCTGTATCAATGTTCCACGCAGGCGTGCTGATGAAGTTGGGTGCCTTCGCGGCCTTGCGCGTCGGCATCATGCTGCTCCCGGAGGGAGCTAAGTCTTGGAGCTGGCTCATTATTATCCTGGCAACGGTCAACGTTGTTTACGGAGCGTTTATTGCGTTCGTTCAAACCGACTTTAAATACGTCATCGGTTTTTCTTCCGTCTCACACATGGGTCTGGTCGCCATGGGTTTTGCCACTCTGAAATTTGAAGGCATGCTGGGAGCCGGTCTGCAGATGTTTTCACACGGCATCATGACGGCTCTCTTCTTTGCTGTCGTCGGCATGGTCTATGATCGCGCCCACACCCGCCATATCCCTGACCTGGGTGGATTTGTCAAGATCATGCCTCTACCGGCTCTCGGTTTTATCATTGGCGGTTTGGTATCGATGGGGATGCCGGGCTTTTCAGGCTTTATCGCAGAGTTTCCAATATTTATGGGGGTATGGAAAACCCAATGGCTGATTGCTGTGATATCCATTTTCTCCATCGTGATAACCGCAGCTTATGTGTTGCTGGTAGTTCGCAGGGTGTTCTTTGGTCAAATGCCGGAGAAATTCGAAGGTCATATCACTCCGGTAACGTTGTTGGACAAGA
>MGNL01000142.1:18136-19974 GCA_001796785.1 Chloroflexi bacterium RBG_16_51_16
GCCAAGGCTTATGGTGCCCATGGTTGAAAAAGGTGTTGAAAATATCGGCAGATTGTTAGGAGGATTTTAAATGTTCTCTCCCCAAACGTTCGTTGCCATTCTGCCGGAAATCCTGATCCTAATTCTGGGAATCCTCATTCTCATTATTGAACCGTTCTGGAAGGAAGAACGGCGAAGCAACTTGGGATGGCTCACCGCTGTGGGTTTGACTGTTTCCATTATTGTATGCCTGTTCACTGCACGACCAGGCGAACCTGCGTTTGTGCTGGGTGGAATGGTGCGGTTCGATTGGCTTGGTTTCCTATTCAAAATGTTTTTTATGTTTGCGGCGGCGGCCACGGCTCTGCTTTTAATGGAGAATGATAAAGTTGGTCAGCGCGGCGAGGTTTATATATTGCTGCTTGCCTCCACCCTCGGAATGAACCTGATGGCATCCGCCTCGAACCTGGTCATGCTCTATCTGGCCATCGAGACCACCTCCATCCCGCTCTACATTCTCGCAGGCTTTATGCTCGGAGATGACAAGTCGACTGAGGCGGGATTCAAGTATATGCTTTACGGAGCCTTCACCTCCACGATCATGTTATATGGTTTGAGTTTATTATTTGGATTCTCCGGCACGACTGACATTTATAAGCTTGTGGAATTGTTCCGTGTCGGCACGATATCCCCGGTGCTTGTGTTTGGAGTCCTGTCTCTGATCATCGTGGGTCTTGGTTTCAAGGTGTCCGTGGTTCCTTTTCACTTTTGGGCGCCGGATGTATATGAAGGCTCGCCAACTCCTGTTGCCGGTTTTCTGTCAACAGCCTCAAAGGCAGCCGGGTTTGCCGTCATCACCAGGTTATTCTTCGTTGCCTTTCCCGATTTCAGTGCCGGTTGGACTATGGGTCTTGCCGTACTTTCCGCTGTAACCATGACCGTAGGGAACTTGTTAGCGCTGCCGCAAAAGAATCTAAAAAGACTGTTGGCTTATTCGTCGATCGCACACGCCGGTTATGCATTGATCGGTGTGGTTGCATTCTCAGAATTGGGTGCAACCAGTGTCGTTTTCTATCTGGCGGCTTATATCCTTACGAATCTGGCTGCGTTTGGGATTGTCATGGCCGCCTGGCGCTCGATTGGTTCGGATGAGTATGAAGACTATCGAGGCCTGAGCCGCCGTTCACCCTGGCTGGCGCTTATGATGCTGGCTGCATTCTTGTCCCTGGCTGGCATGCCACCCTTCGGTGGTTTCATCGCCAAGGTGCTGGTCTTCGCTGCAGGTGTCCAGGCAGATTACATCTGGCTGGTTGTTTTAGGTATCCTGAATTCCATTGTGGGTCTGTACTACTATTTGAATGTTTTGAAATACGTCTACCTGTACAGAATGGCAGATGAAGATGAATCGCGTCATCCGGTTCACCTTTCAGGTGCTTATGCATTAACGCTCGCCATCCTGGTGATCGGTGTCATCCTGATAGGCACGATCTTTGGACCCTGGTTTGGTTGGTCCAGTGCAGCTGCCATGAATTTATTTTAGAGGTTCGCGCATGGGATTGGATCGAACTGCTGTCAGTTATAATCGTGCTCCATGGCACAATCAGATCCAAACCGGAAGAATATCTTAAATACTGTTTTGATCGTGATGGTGGGGCAGGTGGGCTGCCTCACGTTACTAATAATACTGGCAGCAGTATTTGGCGGGATGTGGCTCGATCAGCGGTTTGATACGAAACCGTATATCACGATCACGTTGTTGCTGGCGGGCATCCCACTGTCGATATTTTCGATGTTGTTCTTTGCCCGCAGGGCGGTCTCGAAGATAAAATCGAACACTGGTGATTTGGGAGACCAGGAAG
>MGNL01000142.1:19988-30968 GCA_001796785.1 Chloroflexi bacterium RBG_16_51_16
TTCATAAATGATAGAGTGCAAGGCTGGATGTGCACTGAAATTTTGAGGAGCTAAACTTGGAAACAAAAAAACGAACGCCGTGGCGCAGATGGATCGTTCTGCTGCTCATGTTCCTGGGTTGCGCTGCTGGGGGAGGTTTGGCCGGTTACGGTCTGGCAGGTATACCTCCTGTCCGGCCTGAAATAACCGCAGCTGCAGAAAAACTGATCGCAGAACCGATCGTCGATAACTTCCTTGGCCTGGCACCCTTGTATTTGGTTAATACCTTGCCAACCCTGGGATTGACGATCGTCCTGCTCATCCTTATTGCTTATTTTACAAACCGGTCCCTTAATCGAAGCCTTAAAACCGACCTCGTGCCGCGGGGTATCGGTAACCTCATGGAAGCCATCCTCGAAGCGCTTTATAACATGACGGAGGGTTCAGCCGGTGCCAAATGGGCGAAGACCATATTCATGTGGTTCGCCACGATCATGATCTATGTTCTATTTGCCAATTTATTGAAGTTATTGCCTGGATTCGAATCGATTGGCGTTTTGCATCCTGCGCATGGGGAGGGTTTTGCGATCAGGGAACTGGGTGGTGGTTGGTCCTATCTGTTACCGCACCAGGTTGAGGAGGGTGGTTTTATCCTAGCCCCGTTCTTCAGGGGAATCTCCGTGGACTTGAATTTCACGGTTTCACTTGCTTTGATCGCCGTGGTCGCCGTGCAGGCGATCGGTTTCCGTGCCCTTGGGTTGGGGTACCTTAAAAAGTTTTTCAACTTTGGAAATGTATTCAAAGTTCCATTCTTCGGCGTCATTGACATGGGCATGGGCATCCTCGAACTGGTCTCCGAATTTGCCAAGATCCTGTCGTTTGCATTCCGTCTTTTTGGGAACATGTTTGCCGGGGTCGTGCTCGTTGCTGTCGCGTCATCATTGATCGGCTTTATCAGCATCGTACCAGCGATGCTCTTTCTCTTCGAATTGTTTGTGGGTGTTATCCAGGCATTTGTATTTGGCATCCTTACGATGGTGTTTATGGTAATGGCTACTGCCGGACATGGTCATGAAGAGGAGCATGCACCTGAAGGATCGCAAACAGAAGTGCATGAGCTTTAATCAGATTACACATTAATCAGTTATATAACCGAAGGAGGTTACACTATGGAAGGAAGTATCATGGAAGCCGGTCGTTACATCGGAGCGGGCTTGGCTATGCTCGGTGCGGCAGGCGCAGGAGTAGGTGTGGGATTAAGTGCCCTGGGCGCTCTGGGTGGTATGGCTCGCAATCCGGATGCCTACGGCAATTTGTTGACCAGCATGATCCTTGGCATTGCCTTTTCCGAAGCCATTGCCATTTATTGCCTGGTCATTTCATTCTTAATGCTCTTCAAAGTCGTTTGATCTGAGGCAGGGAATATGGAAGCACTTGGAATCAACCTCGGGTTGTTAATTGTTCAAATTATTGCGTTCTTTATCGTTCTGCTTACTCTGAACGCCTGGGTCTACAAGCCGTTTCTGAATATGCTGGATGCCAGGCGCAAGAAGATCGCCCAGGGATTGGAAGATGCACGCGTTGCTGCAGCAGCCCGGGCGGATGCAGAAAAAGAAGCTGCCAATGTCCTGGCCGCTGCGCAGACAGAAGCCGGTAAGGTGGTGCGTGAAGCTACTGATCGTGCCGCGAATGCTGTCAAGGATGTGAAAGCCGGCGCGGAAGCCGAAGCTGCCAGGACGCTTGCATCCGCCAGGGCGGAAGCTGAAGCTGAACGCAATCGAATCCTCGGTGATCTGCGCGGGCAGGTTGCCTCTTTAGCCATCGCAGCTGCTCAAAGGTTGATTGGCAATGCGTTGGATGAGAAGCGTCAGCATGAATTGATCACTGAATTTTTCTCTGGAATAAAATCTGGAAAGGTTATCGTTTTAGCGGAAACCGACCTGAAAGGTGAGGCAGCAGAGGTGACTAGCGCTCTCCCGTTGAGTGATGATGAGCAGGAAAAGGTCAAGAAAGACATTACTTCAAAGGTTGGTGCGCAAGCTGTTTCCTTCCGGGTGGATCCGGGTATTCTCGGCGGCCTGGTGATCAAAATTGGTGACAAGGTCATGGATGGATCCGTGTCAGGTAAGTTGGAAGCTTTGCGCCAAACACTTAAATAATCATCAATATCTTCGATCCAAAGTACAAAGATTAGCTGCCTGCCTATCGACTTGGCAGGCAGCTAATCTTTTCAATATATTATGACGGCGAGTGAGTTTTAACTGGTACGTGATATCACAACTTCCTTGTAATAATCCTTTCCAGACCTTGATTGTCCAGTACTTTTCCCGTACAATTGCGGCGCGATTTACCCGGGAATTGGTGAGGTCGGAGAGAGAGAATGGATGAAAAAAGGATCCAGCAAGTATTAGAAATTGAAAAGCAGGCCCAGGAGTTGTGTGCCTCCGCGGAACGGGAAGCCCAGCGAATGCCTGTCACTGCTGAACAGGAAGCCCAATCCCTGGTCGAAAAGGCACGCAATGATGCCCGGGCTGAAGCCAGGCAGATCATTGAAAAAGCCCGCTCGGTGGGAGAATCGGCGCAGGTTATTACTGAAGCTGAGGAAAAGAACCGCCAACTTGAAACCATGGCTAATAAGAACATGGACCGGGCGGTTAGTTTCGTTATGGATCATATCCTGGGTAGGGGATAATTTTATGTCTGGTGGTGGTGTTTCCGGTTACGCAGCTATCCATGCCAAGGTGAGGGCAATGTATTCGAACCTGCTCTCAGTCTCGGAAATGATCGCGCTGGCAGACTCACCAGATTTTCCGGCATTGATCGCCGCCCTGAAACGCACTGGTTACGGCAGTTACCTCAATCAAGTAAAAGATAAAGATCTGACGGTGCAACACGCGCTGTTTCAGATCAAGAGACGCCTGGCGGATGCGTTCAATAGTGTCATCCAGATGACACCTGGAGCAGTTCGTCCATTGTTGGTCCAGCTGTTCCGCTATTATGAAATCGGAAATTTAAAAGCGGTCTTGCGCGGGATTGTTACCGGTGCTGAATGGGATAGGATCGAGGCAGTTTTATATCCCTTGGGAGAACGGACTGTTTTTACTCCCCAGGGCATGCTCGAGTCGGGAAATGTCGCAGCCGCGGTGGAGTTACTGCGTGGGACTTCATATTATGAGACGTTGTCCTTCGCTATGAGGCGCTATAACGCAGAACAAAGCTTGTTTCCCATCGAGGTGGCGCTCGATTTGGCATATTGGCGCGGTCTCTGGCAGGAATCCGTTCAACTCGCAGGACAGGATCGGGAGCAGGCGCTGCGCGTCGTCGGTTCACTTGTGGATATGAACAACCTGATATGGGCGATCCGATACCGGGTTTTTCATCACGTTTCTGAAGAGGAACTTATCAACTATACGCTTCCGTTTGGTTATCACATCCGGGATGAAGACATCCGTGCGATTGCAGCTGGAGCGGAGATTGCACCTATTGTTAGGCGCCTCTATCCCAGTATTTCAGACGTGGATGTAATGTTGGAGGATCCTCGATCCGGTCTTCCACTCCTGGAATTAAAGTTGAAACGCCATGTTATGGAAAGATGCATGGCGGCGTTTGTCGGAAACCCGTTCCATGTCGGCGTTGCACTCGCGTATTTGGTGCTACACGATCTTGAAATACAGGACCTCGTGGTTCTGATGGAGGCGAAGACCTCTCAATTGGCGGACGAACAATTCCGGCCCTACATGATCAGAGAGATTCCTGTTTGATAGGTATATGAATTATTTATACATCCTTATAATAATCTGAATCGCACTTTTTATCTGGAGCATTGATGTTCTTTCCGAAAGCAATGACCGAGATCGAGCTGATTGTGCCAGCGAAGGACCTGCTGCCGGTGACGAAGGTCCTGAGCGGGCACGGCATATTCCATCAGTCGGATAGCAGTTACAGCTATCCGGGAGCGGAATCAGAAAAGGGCGCCTCTGAATCCTGGCAGAACAAGGCCGCTGCATTCGCCGGGCTTGAGCGCCGGCTGCAATTGACCATGCAGAGCCTTGGTATTGAGGAGGGGGATACACCTGCAAGTGATTTCGAAACGATCACCGATCCGTCACTCGTCCTGCCTGAGATCGAACGGATCGAACTGGAAGTAAAAAATATGAACGACCAGGTAGTCACGACGCAAAAAAATCTGGAAGGATTGCACGCCTATCTCAGCCAGTTGGAGTCAATCCAGGATGTGCCGGCAGATTTCAGCGCTCTTCGTGATTCAAAGTACGTGTATTCGGTCCTGGGCATGATTCCTGCTGCGAATGTTGATCGCCTCGCGACAAGTTTATCAAGGATCCCGCATGTTTTTCTGACCCTTCGTTCCGAACCCCAGAAAAAAGTGGTCTGGCTGGCTGGTGCACAGGCGAACGCGGATGTGCTGGAACGCGCCGTGCGCAGTTCGTACCTGAACCCGCTTTCACTCCCCGTGGGATATAAAGGCACTCCTGCCGAGATCATCAAGTCGATCAAGGCTGACATCCGACAAGCTGAGGAAAATATTGTTCAATGGAGGAAGGCGCTCAGCTCCATGGCGGTGAAGTATGGTGAAGACCTGAGAGCCTTGTATTGGCAGATCCATACAAGCCGGATCATGAGCGATGCGATCGTCCGTTATGGCCGCCTGAAGTACACCTATGTGATCGTTGGATGGGTGCTTTCCGATGAATTGGAGGTCCTGGTCCAGCGCTTGAAACAGGCTTCACATGAAATTCTGATTGAGACCTTTCCTACCGGTCGAAGCGGACACCACAGGAGTGTTCCTGTTGCTCTCAGGCATTCCAAGTGGCTGCGTCCATTCCAAATGCTGGTAACTACTTATGCTCGGCCCCGCTATGGGGAGCTTGATCCTACCTGGATCATCGCCATTATGTTCCCGGTTCTATTTGGCGCCATGTTTGGCGATGTTGGACAGGGGTTGATACTGGCTGGATTAGGCGCCTTGATGGCGAGCGGAAAAGTAAAAGCATTAAAAGGCATGGCTGGTTTGGGTGGATTGATCGCCGTGTGCGGCCTGTCAGCCACCGTGTTTGGTTTTCTCTATGGAAGCATTTTCGGCTTCGAAGATATCCTCCATCCTGTCTGGATGAGCCCGTTGCACAATATCATGCAGATCTTGACCGTGGCGGTCGGGGCTGGTGTAGTCCTGCTCAATCTGGCGTTCCTGATCGGGATCATGAACAACGCGATCTCACGGGATTGGGGTCATCTCATTTTCAGTCACAACGGTGTGGCTGGTTACCTGCTTTATCTTTCTCTCCTGGCACTTCTGGCTGCAAATTTCCTGCCTGCATTTCCGATCCCTGCCTCGGTTGTAACCATCTTAGCAGTCGGTTCAGCCCTGGCGGTCATGCTCTCAGAAGTATTGATTCACCTGGTCGAACGCCACCGTCCATTATTGGAAGGTGGTCTGGGGACTTATTTCATCCAGGCGCCGGTTGAATTGTTTGAAGCCGTGATCAGCATGCTCAGCAATACGCTTTCATTCGTTCGTGTAGGTGCATTTGCCGTGGCTCATGGCGGTTTGAGTTCAGCTATATTCATCCTGGCTGGACTGGCAGGCGGCGAGGGTGGGATCGGTTATTGGATTGTGGTCCTGATCGGCAATATTTTCATTATCGGTTTTGAAGGGTTGATTGTCGGCATTCAAACTATGCGTCTTTCATACTACGAGTTCTTCAGCAAATTCTTTTCAGGCGGCGGTATGCGATTTGAACCGCTGACTTTGAATCCGGGTGACAAGGAGTGAATTTTTTTAAAATATCTTATTACATCAAATATTGCTCGAATGGGCTGGAGCATCCATCGCTCACCCTGATGACCTAATTCATGATTACGAGGAGATTCAAGAATGATACTGATCGTTGCTGTACTTGTAGGGATGATACCGGTCATACCGGCTGTTATATTTTTTTTCCACGAAAAGGAAATTAAACCAACCCGGGCCACCCAGGGGCTGTTGGTCGGTCTTAACGGATTTAACGCCATCCTGGGATTGATGGCTGCGGGTGTAGGCTTGATCTGGTTATTTTCACCTCAGACAGCCATGGCGGCTGGCTTGATCCAGGAAGCCGCTGCGGATCCATATGCTTCACTGGCAGCAGCCATCTCCACCGGCCTGGCGTGTGTTGGTGCAGGCATCGCAACCGCCGGTTCAGGTGCTGCGGCTGTCGGAGCGATCGCTGAAAAACCCGAGACTTTCGGTCGGGCTTTGATCTTCGTCGGCCTGTCAGAAGGCATCGCCATTTATGGACTGATCATCGCGTTCCTTGTTCTGCAGGCGTAAGGAAAAATGAAAGTACGTGTGATCGGTCATCCGGAAGCTGTCCTGGGATTCTCGTTGGCCGGCGTCAGCGGGCAACCGGCGTCCACAGCTGAGGAAGTCAACCAGGCACTGGATGACGCGCTTGCATCCAAAGATCTCGGGATCATCCTGATCACCGAAGACGCCTCCCGACTGATACAAGCCAGGATGGACAACTTGAAATTACACAGCACGACACCCCTCGTCGTTGAAATTCCCTCACCGGAAGGTCAGCTTTCCGGTCAGTCTTCGCTTAGTGAGGTCGTACTTCGTGCCATCGGAATTCGGTTCTAAGCAGGAATTATGAACACATTGGAAGAAGATATCAAATCCCTAGAACGGGCTGTCTTGGCGGAAGCCCGGGCAGAAGCAGAAAAAATCGGAGAAACTGCACGTCAGAAGACAGACGCACTGCGCAAACAGGCGCAAATTCAGGCTGAGGCTGAACGCAAGGCGATCCTGGATCAAGCGAAGCAGGAAGCCGACCGGATCCGGGGTCAGTCTCTGGCAACCGGTCAATTAAAAGCCCGCACCTTCCAACTCGAAAGCCGCGAGAAACTCCTCAATGAAGTGTTTGCGAAAGTTCGCCAGCAGATCGGTGATGTATCTAAAAGTAAAGAATATGAAAAGATCACCAGCCAATTGCTGCGGGAAGCCCTGTCTCAATTGAACGCGCAGACCGCGGTGGTCCATGCGGATAAGGTCACCCTGAAGATCTTGAACGATGGTGTTTTGGAAAAAGTAGCTAAAGATTTGAAAGCTGAGTTGTCCGTAGGAAAGACGCTGGAAGACCGTACCGGTGTTTTAGTGGAAGCTTCTCAGGGACGCCTGGTTTATGACAACACATTGGAAACCCGGTTGGATCGATTGAAAAACGGTTTGCGGTCTTCGGTATTCCAAATCCTCTCAGGAGAATCAAAATGAGCGAACAGGTCGGTAAAGTGACCTGGATCAGTGGGCCGGTAATCAAAGCCCGTGGTTCGAGGCATGTGAGCATGCTCGAGCTTGTCGAAGTTGGTGACGAACACCTGGTCGGCGAGGTCATCGGGCTTGATGGGGACATGATCACCGCCCAGGTTTATGAAGAGACTTCGGGCATGCGCCCGGGTGCACCGGTCTTTGGTACCGGATTGCCCTTATCCGTAGAACTGGGACCGGGTTTATTGAAATCGATTTTTGATGGTGTTCAACGCCCACTTCCAGTGATCGAGAAGCAAACCGGTTCGTTCATCAGCAGGGGAGTGAGCATCAGCCCGTTGGATCGAACCGCGAAATGGAATTTTTTACCCAAGGCGAAGGTCGGGGATCAGGTCAGCGGTGGGACGATCCTTGGAGTGCTTCCTGAAACACAGGCGATTGAACACCGGGTCATGGTGCCTCCTGACATGGATGGGCAACTGACCTGGATTGCACCGATCGGTCAATATACCCTTGACGAAGTCATCGCAAAGTTCAAGACAGGTAAAGAAGAACGTGAATTGACCATGCTTCAACGTTGGCCAGTTCGATCCCCGCGCCCGTATAAGGAACGCTTGGATCAAAGCATTCCGTTGATCACAGGTCAGCGCGTTCTGGACACATTTTTTCCAGTAGCCAAGGGTGGTGCCGCCGGTATCCCGGGACCCTTTGGCTCTGGAAAAACAGTCACCCAGCACAGCATCGCCAAATGGGCAGACGCGCAGGTCATTGTTTATATCGGCTGTGGTGAACGCGGGAACGAAATGACCGAGGTTCTCCAGGAATTTCCGGAGTTGATCGATCCGGTCAGCGGCAAACCATTGATGGAACGCACGGTCCTGATCGCAAATACTTCCAATATGCCTGTGGCGGCTCGTGAAGCTAGTATCTATACGGGCATAACCATCGCTGAATACTATCGCGACATGGGTTACCATGTCGCCTTGATGGCTGATTCGACCTCGCGTTGGGCGGAGGCATTGCGTGAAGTTTCTGGCCGCCTGGAAGAAATGCCTGCGGAAGAAGGCTATCCAGCTTACCTGGCTGGCCGGTTGGCTGAATTCTATGAACGCGCCGGAAATGTCACGACTCAAAACGACCGGAATGGCTCGGTAACCATCGTAGGTGCGGTCTCGCCTCCCGGCGGTGACTTCTCGGAACCGGTTACCCAGCATACCAAACGATATATCCGCTGTTTCTGGGCGTTGGATAAATCGTTGGCTTCTGCCCGTCATTTTCCATCGATAAATTGGCTCGACAGCTACAGCGAATACATCGAGAATGTCGCGGATTGGTGGCGGGAAAACAGCGGCATGGATTGGTACCAGATGCGCAACCATGCCATGGAGATCCTCAGTGAGGAAGACCGTCTTTCGCAGATCGTCAAACTTGTCGGTCCAGATGCGCTCCCGTCCGAGGAGCGGTTGGTCTTGGAAACCGCGCGCCTCATCCGAGAGGGGTTCCTTCAGCAGAATGCAATGGATGCAGTCGATGCATTCTCCACGGTTCAAAAACAAATTCGAATGTTGGATTTGATCCTTCACTTCCATGAACGCGGATTGAAGGTCGTGAAGCGCGGTGCCCCCATCGCGGTGATCCACGATCTTCCGGTTGTGGATACGTTGATCCGTATGAAAACTACGGTTCCGAATGAGCAGCTGGAAAAACTGGACGATATCCGCAAGGCAATCGATGAACAAATGGACAAATTGGATACGGAGTATCGATGAGCGAGCAAACCATGCTGGGAGGTCAGCAAGTTATCGGTGTCAAGCGGATCGAAGGTCCGATCCTGGTTGTTGAAGGTGCCGCAAACGTCGGCTACGATGAGGTCGTGGATATTCTCGATCCTCGCGGCAAAATTCGCCGGGGTAGAGTTCTTGAGGTGGGAGAGCAATTTGCTGTCATCCAGATTTTTGCCGGATCGACCGGTCTTTCCATTGATGGTACACGGGTCCGATTTTTAGGCAGTACGCTTAAGATGCCGGTTGCCGAGGAAATGCTCGGACGGGTGTTTGATGGTCTGGGTCGGCCCATTGACGGCGGTCCCGAACCATTAACAGACCGTTATGCGGATGTCAACGGTCAGCCGATCAATCCGACCGCGCGGGTGTATCCCCGGGATTACATCCAGACTGGCATTTCCGCAATCGATGGCATGAATACATTGCTGCGCGGCCAAAAATTACCGATCTTCTCCGGCGCAGGTATGCCGCACGACCAGATCGCTGCCCAGATCGTCCGGCAGGCTACCCTGGGTGGACCTGCGGGTGGGACACCTACTGAATCAGAACAGTTTGCGATCGTATTTGCCGCCATGGGCGTCAAGCACGATGTAGCCGATTATTTTCGAAAATCTTTCACTGAAAGCGGCGCACTGACCCGGGTCGCCATGTTCCTGAACCTTGCTGATGATCCACCGGTAGAGAGGCTGGTGACTCCGCGGGCAGCCCTGACCCTGGCAGAATATCTTGCTTATGAGAGGCAGATGCACGTGCTCGTCATCCTTACGGATATGACGAATTATTGCGAAGCCCTGCGCCAGATCTCCAATGTACGCGGGGAGGTTCCCAGCCGCAAAGGTTATCCTGGATATTTATACAGCGATCTTGCATCCCTTTATGAACGCACCGGCCGCATCCGCACCAGCGAAGGTTCCATTACACAGATCCCCATTCTGACCATGCCCAATGATGACATTACTCACCCGGTACCCGATCTCACCGGTTATATTACCGAAGGGCAGATCACGCTGGGACGTGACCTGGATCACCAGGGTATTTATCCGCCCATTGCGGTTTTACCAAGCCTTTCCCGTTTGATGAAGGACGGCATAGGTGGACCCAAGATGGTAATGCACAGCGAAAGTGTGGGAAGCCAATCCAGACTGATGGATCATGGGACAGGCAAGGATCGAACTCGGGCTGACCACCCTCATCTCTCAGCCCAACTTTACGCTGCCTATGCCCATTGCCAGGATGTTCGTGCGTTGGCTTCCGTCATCGGTGAGGAAGAACTGGGTGATGTGGATCAGAAATATCTCAAGTTAGGCCGTGGTTTCGAACGGGAATTTATTAATCAAGGACTCGTAGAGAACCGGACAATTGAGCAAACCTTGAATATCGGTTGGCGCTTGCTTTCCAGGCTACCAAAGGAAGAGTTGACCCGTGTCAGCCTGGATGAGATCCAACAGTTCTATCAATCGGACCATGCCGTCGATTAATATCGCCCCAACCCGAACAAACCTGATCCGGGTACGAAAGGATCTTCGGTTCGCTCGTGAAGGATATGAGATACTTGACCGCAAGCGTGAAGCGCTGACGACCGAGCTTGTCAGGATCGCTCGCGAAGCCGAGCAGGTCCAGCGTCGGGTGTGGAAATTGATGGCGACTGCCTACGCTGCGATGCGTAAAGCCAGGTTGACGATGGGTACCAACCGGGTTGAATGGGCGGCCCTCGCAGCCAATAAAACGGTCGATATGCACTTAAAATTTCGCGGCATCATGGGCGTTGCTATTCCCGTCATAGAGGCGAGTGGTGAACCACCCGAGATGCTTTACAGCCTGGGCGATACAAATTCAGCCCTGGATGAGGCTGCGGCCAATTTCCGGGAAGTCCTGATGCTGACACCTGAATTATCAATGCTGGTAACCACGGTCTGGCGGTTGGCAGGAGAACTCCGTAAAACTCAACGCAGG
>MGNL01000142.1:30978-40591 GCA_001796785.1 Chloroflexi bacterium RBG_16_51_16
TCCAACATATATTTATACCTGCATATGAGGCGATGGTTTCATTCATCGTCAGCTCCCTCGAAGAACGGGAGCGTGAAGAAACATTCCGGTTGAAATGGCTTAAATCCAAACTCTCGAAGCAAGCTGACTGAGAGTATTGGAAAGTCCATTGGAACTTCAGTAAAAAGACTTGAGTCGGGATGAATTGAACGTATCTTAGGAGAAAAAATGCATATAGGCGTGCTGGGCACTGGTGACGTGGGACAGACCCTCGGGACTAAATTGGTACAACTCGGGAATGAGGTCATGATGGGCGCAAGGGATCCAGCCAATCCAAAAGCCATTGCCTGGGCTAGGCAGGAGGGTGAACATGCATCCTTTGGAAATTATTCAGATGCCGCCTCCTTTGGAGGGCTTTTGTTTAATTGCACGCTCGGTTCGGCGTCCATGGATGCGCTCCGTCAGGCTGGTGAGGATAATCTGGATGGCAAGATTCTGATTGATACCTCCAATCCCCTTGATTATTCGGATGACAACTGGACGCTCACCGTGGGTAACACTGATTCGCTCGGCGAGCAGATCCAACGCAATTATCCCAACACGCGGGTGGTTAAAACCTTGAACACGGTGAACAGCAATGTCATGGTAGATCCGGGTAAATTGATCGAAAAAACGGATGTATTCGTAAGCGGTAACGACCTCGAAGCGAAAGCGGAAGTCGTGAAGATATTAAGGGATTGGTTCGGTTGGAAATCGGTGATCGACCTTGGTGATATTCGTACCGCCCGGGCTGTGGAAGCCTATGTTCTACTCTGGCGAAGTTTGCGGAAAGAGATTAATACGGTCAGGTTTAATATCAAGGTGGTCAGCGCCTGATAATAATCTGGAAATCGAAACGAACTCATTAAAATGAAGGGTTTGGTAAAATTACCAAACCCTTTTTATTCCTCCATGATAAAAAAACTCAGGGAATTATTCAAGGATATTCCGGTTCCTTACTCTCCGCAAGAGCTGCCTGCGCTTGAGGTATCAGACATCGTCATTGACAGCCGGCGTGTAAAACAGGGCGATCTGTTTGTCGCCATGCGCGGTGGAGCATTGGACGGGCATGATTACATCGAGGAGGCTGTAACCCATGGTGCAGCCGCGGTAATAGGTGACCAGGATTTTCACCGAGTAACTATTAGGGTTCCTTACATCCAGGTACAGGATACGCGTCAGGCCCTTACCTGGCTCGCAGCGGGATATTATGGGTGGCCTGCTCGTAAATTGACCGTGATCGGTATTACCGGCACAGATGGAAAAACAACAACCGCGAATTTGATCTTCGAGATATTAAAAGCTGCAGGCATCAAGTCCGGGTTGGTGTCAACCTTAAATGCTGTGATAGACGATAATATCCTGGATACCGGTTTCCACGTGACGACACCTGACGCGCACGATCTTCAGGGTTATCTCGCTCAGATCGTCAGGGCTGGCTTGACGCACACCGTCCTGGAAACCACCTCCCATGGTTGGGCGCAGCATCGCGTGGATGCCTGTGAATTCGATATCGGAGTTGTTACGAACATTACCCACGAACACCTGGACCAGCATGGTTCGTATGATAATTATCGGGCTGCAAAAGCCCGCCTGTTTTCCAGCCTAGAAAGGACTCTTCCAAAACCTCAGGGCAATCCGCGGCTGGCGATCATCAATCATGATGACCAGTCGTATGAATTTCTGGATCGCTTTATCAAGGTGAACAGGGTGAGTTACGGGCTAACCTCTTCCGCGGATATTTATGCGGAGGGGGTGGAATTCACGCCCAAGGGAATGCGCTTCAATGCCTGTTCACAGAGAAATAATACCCAGACACCAGTTACGACCCGTTTACTGGGTTTGCATAATGTTTCCAATTGCCTCGCCGCTTTCACGACCGCAGTTCAAGGTTTGAAATTGCCTCCCGAAGTTGCCGCGATGGGAATCTCCAGCCTCGAAGCTGTTCCGGGCAGAATGGAAAAAATTGAAATGGGCCAGGATTTCATCGCCATGGTGGATTTTGCTCATACGCCGAACGCGTTGAAAGTCACTTTGGAGACCAGCCGTAAAATTTTGGATCATTCCCTCTCTGGGGTCGGAACGCCGCGAACTAAACTCGAAGGACAAATAAAGCGGATCATCGTCGTCTTTGGTTCAGCTGGTTTGCGCGATGAGGAAAAACGCAGGCTGATGGCAGAAACCTCAACCTTGCTCGCGGATCTGACAATCCTGACTGCTGAAGATCCGCGCACCGAATCTTTGGATCAAATCCTCGAGGATATGGCCAAGGGCGCTCGGTCAAAGGGTGGCAGGGAAGGCGAAACTTTCTGGCGGGTTCCCGATCGTGGGGAAGCGGTCAGGCTGGCAATAAAGATGGCAAAACCTGGTGACCTGGTGCTCTGCTGCGGAAAAGGACATGAACAGTCCATGTGTTTTGGCCAGCGGGAACATCTCTGGGATGATCGAACCGCCATGCGAGCTGCACTGGCTGAACATCTTGGTATACCTGGACCTGCCATGCCTTATTTACCCACCCAGGACAAGCAGGAGAAGGAATGGTTGCCATGGAGGTGAAACCTGTGATCCTGACCGGGACACATGTTCGTCTTGAGCCGATGACGGAAGCGCATATACCTGGCCTGGCTGAGATTGGTGTTGGCCAGGATTTTTGGGATTTCATGCTATACGGGCGGATGGATTCAGTGGACGACATGCGAGGTTGGGTTAGGCAGATCCTTGCAAGGTCAACGAAAGGTTCAGATATGCCTTTCGTAGCCGTTCAGCTGGCTTCGGGTAAGGTGGCAGGGGCAACCCGGTACTTGAATATCATGCCGAAGGACCGGGGTTTGGAGATCGGTGGGACATGGTACGGTGTTGAGTTCCAACGCACTGCAGTGAATACTGAATGCAAATACATCCTGCTGAAACATGCGTTTGAAAGCCTCGGCTGCATCCGAGTCCAGTTCAAAACGGATCTTCGCAACGTACGCTCGCAGATGGCCATCGAAAGGATCGGAGCCGTAAAAGAAGGCGTATTACGAAATCACATGATCCTACCCGATGGTAGATTCCGCGATTCGGTTTATTACAGTATCATTGATTCCGAATGGTCGGGAGTTAAATCCCGTTTGGAAGATTATCTTAAACGATGAATCAACCTGGTTCAACCAGGGTTGGCGTGGGTAGTTTATCTCTATCGAATTTTGAAAAAATATATAACCCAATCGCGCTTACCAGCCCGATCGATATCCCACCGATCCAGATCGCTTTCGGCGTAAAACCATCATTTAATAAACCACCTGTCAGGGGCGCAGCCGCGCGGGCTAGTCCCCAGCCAAGCCAGTATAGGCTCATATACCTGCCCCGCATTGTGATTGGTGCCAGATCAGCGACATATTTGCTGGCGGTCGGTACGAGGATGAGCTCTCCGAAAGTTAGGATCACCATGCTTAGCCAAAATCCCCAAAACCCACTCATCAATGCAACACTTCCGCTGCCCAATGCGTAGACGAGGATTCCGCTAGCAACAACAGGAAGGGCTTTGTATTTTCGAGTTATTTGAGTTACGGAGTATTGGACAAACACGCACATTAATGCGTTCGTTGTTGGTATCCAACCGTATTGGCTTTCAACAATACCGTATCCGGTCTTTACGTAAACAGGGAGCAGCATCCAGAGCATGAGAGGCGGTATCAAACCCAGGCTCAGTAATAATACGAAAGTCACGAAACTCTTGTCCTTAAAAATATAACCATATCCCGATACAGAGCCTTTCGCAACCTGGTCCATCTCTTTTTGTTCGGTTACTCCTGGGCTTTTTAATGAAGTTCTTTCCAGGGTTTCTTGTGCCAGAATGAAAAGGATCAGACTGTAACTTAAATATCCTGTTCCTGCAGCCACAAAAACGAGCGTATAAGATACGGACGCCATGAAACCCCCGAAAGCCGCACCAAGTGCGAAAGCTGCATTCCCGGCGATGCGGTTGATCGAATAAGCTTCTGCTCGTTTCTCTGTGGGGATCATATCCGCCAGCATGGCGTCCGCTCCGACCTGGTAGAGCGGGTTCGACATCCCGATCATGATCATTAAGATCAGGAAATGAACATACGTGCTGGCGCCCATCATGAGCAGGAAAGCGAGCCCGTTTAGAGACAGGCTGACGTTCATAATGACTTTTCTGCCGATTTTATCCGCCAGCGAACCTGCAATGAAAGACGACATTATCCCTGTTGCTGCGTTGATGCTAAGCAGGGTTGCCACAGTGACCAGCGGCAATTCCAACTTCTGGCTGGTATAGATGAGGAGAAATGGCCAGATCATGCTAACCCCCCCGTGAGCGAGCATGATTCCGATGACCATCAACCAGAATTGGCGCGGATAGATTTCGAAGAGGTTTCTTAATCGAGTGACCATATGGTGTTAAAAACCCCTCTCAACCTGACGGACGAGAGGGGTTTTTTAGATTTTATGAATTAATTAATTTCGTCTAGGACCATTACCTCGGTCCCGATCGCCGCCGCGAAATCCGCCGCGTCGATCGCCGCTGCGGGGTCCGCCTCGATCCCCGCCGCCGCGACCGCCTCCACTGGGTTTGCGTGAATCGCGCTCGCGGGCTTCCTCAGGTGTCCAGCCTTCGAGCACAGCTTGCCGCGATAATCGAATCTTCCCGAGCGGATCGATATCGGTAACCATCACGGTGATCTCATCCCCCATGGAGACAACATCCTCCACTTTATTGACCCGCTCGCTGTCCAACTGCGAGATATGGACCAGACCGTCCACGCCGGGTAGGATCTCTACAAAAGCACCGAAATCCGTGATTCGTACCACTCTGCCAGTGTAAATGTTACCCACGACCGCGCTCTCTCCCAGTGCCTCGATCCGTTCCTGGGCGATCTGAGCGCCGGTTCCTTCTGTTGAGGCGATGTACACTGTGCCGTCTTCTTGTACATCGATCTTGGTGCCGGTTTCCTCCTGCAGGGAGCGGATGTTCTTACCGCCGGGTCCGATCAAAGCACCGATCTTCTCCACCGGTATTTTCACGGTTATGATCCGCGGGGCATGAGGTTTGAGTTCTGCTCTGGGCTGTTCGATCACAGCCAGCATATCTGACATGATCGCCAGCCGTGCAGACCGGGCTTGTTCCATTGCTTCTTTCATCATCTGTGCGCTTATGCCGGTTATCTTGATGTCCATCTGGAGGGCTGTGATCCCCTGCGAACTGCCGGCGACTTTAAAATCCATGTCTCCCAGATGATCCTCTGTGCCCTGGATGTCTGTCAGGATCTTATACCGGCCTGTCTCATCCGTGATCAACCCCATTGCCACTCCTGCTATGGGTGTTTTTATGGGAACTCCCGCATCCATGAGGGCGAGTGTCGATCCACAAACGGAACCCATGGACGTGGATCCGTTGGACGAAAGCACCTCTGAAACAACCCGAAGGGTATAAGGGAATGATTCTTCTGCGGGGATCACGGGTTCAAGCGCTCGCTCTGCAAGGGCCCCGTGGCCGACCTCCCGTCTGCTTTGACCTCTCAGGGGTTTCACCTCGCCCGTCGAGTAAGGTGGGAAATTGTAATGATGCATGTACCTTTTGGTTTCGTTCGGCGAAAGTGTATCCAGTTCCTGCGCTTCTCCAAGGGTTCCCAGGGTTACCAGGGACAGTACCTGCGTTTCGCCTCGAGTGAATAACCCCGAGCCGTGCGCGCGGGGTGAGATTCCGACTTCACACCAGATCGGTCGGATGTCAGTTGGTTTTCGCCCATCGGGCCGTGTGCCTTCGCTTAAAATACGCTCACGTACGATTTTTTTCTCCGCTTCATCAAAAGCTTCGCGAACATGAGCGGCTGAGGGTAAACCTGTACTATCCGCTCCCTCCGCCGGTGTGGTTAATTCGGTAACGAGAGTATCCTTCTGGGTTGTCATCCCCTCATAAAATTCTTTCTTCGAAACAGGCTTATCCAGTAATTCACGGATGGCATTGCCAACCCGTTGGAATACCAGCTTGGTCAATTCTTCCGATGGCAGTACCAGGGTTGGTTCACGCTTCGCCTTGCCGATCTCTTTCTGCATGGTTAATTGGATGTCAACCAGCGGTTGCAGGGATCGATGACCGAATTCCAACGCCTGGGTCATCACATCATCCGGGACCTCGTTCGCCCCGCATTCAACCATCAAGATGGCATCCCGCGTTCCTGCAATGCGCAGGTCAAGGTCGGATGCATCCAATTCGGCGAACGTGGGATTGATGACAAACTCACCGTTGATGCGGCCAACACGAACTGCACCGACAGGTCCTCCCCAGGGTATGTCTGAGATCATGAGCGCAGCTGATGCTGCATTGATTGTCAGAATGTCAAGAGGATTCTCCGTGTCAGCGGAGAGGGAGAACATAACCACCTGGACCTCATTGCGCATGCCGTTCTGAAATAGTGGACGCAAGGGGCGGTCGGTTAATCGGGCGGTGAGGATGGCTTCCGTTCCCGGGCGACCCTCGCGACGGAAGAACGAACCGGGTATTTTGCCTCCGGCATATAACCTTTCCTCATATTCGACACTCAGCGGAAAAAAATCTATTCCCTCGCGCACATCCCCCATGGTGGCGGCGGCAAATATGATCGCATCGTTGATGCCTACAGTGACAGCTCCCCCCGCCTGCCCGGCCAATTTACCGGTCTCAAAGACCACTGTCCGTGTTCCGACAGTGGTTGTATATCTTTTTGATTCGGGTTTCATGTTTTCTCCTGTTTGGGACTTACCCGTGCGGAATTACATCCCCTGCACCAGTGCAGCCTTGAGCGAACACTCTCGGGTCTCATGCCCGGATTAATTCCATTCAGGACAGTCCTCGCAATAACTATCCCGCCTCGTCAGGGACTGAAGAGCGTCGGCAACCTGATGTGGTTGTAACCGCTATTCAATTCCTGACCGCGGGTGATGTTGATCTTTAGCTGGTGCGCTGGTTTTGCACCTTGGGTCTCGGGTCCTTATTGTTTGCGTCGCAAATTCAGCCGTTCAGTTAAAGCGATATACCGGTCATATTCCCTATTGCGCAGGTAGGTGAGCAGGCGCCTGCGTTGACCGACGAGTTTCAGCAATCCGCGCCGGCACGATTCATCTTTATTATTGGCCCGCAGATGTTCGGTGAGTTGACTTATACGAGTAGTGATAATCGCCACCTGTACTTCAGGAGACCCTGTATCCTTCTCATGGCGATTGTAGTCTTTGATCGTTTGGGTCTTTATTTCTTTAGGTAATGGCATGACGTTTGCATCCTTTTCAATGATTTGCAGGTCTCCATGCATGCAGCCGCGATCCTTCTCGAACAGGTTAACCGCAATGCAGGACCAGTCACGGTTTGCGATTATATCAGAATTCCATGCATCATTAGGGGAATGAAACCAGGTTTCCCCCCTTCTGTTTGCTCACATACATTAAGTTATCCGCCCTTTGGATCAGGGATTCCAGTGTATCTCCTGCCTGGCAGATACAGCCTCCGATGGAGATGGTTACTTTTAGAGTGTTTCCATCTACCTTAATGCTGGTTTGCTCGATCACCTGCCGCAATTTCTCGGCAACAATTCGAAGGCTATCCAACCGGATATCTAGTACGATCACGAGGAATTCATCACCACCCCAGCGACCGCATGAGTCGCTGACCCGAAGATGACTTTTAATGACATTGGCAACGAATTTAAGGACCTTGTCTCCTGTGAGGTGTCCATGTTTGTCATTAAAATCCTTGAAATGATCGATATCCACAAATAGCAAGCCGAAGGTGATGCCTGTGGCTTTGAAATCCCCTAGGGCGATCTTGATTTTATTCTCAATGTGGATCCGGCTGCCTATCTTGGTTAATTCGTCGAATACCACGGTATGTTCAACCTGGCGTGCTCTTAGAAATGCGGCGATCAATGTCTTGTTATCGGTGAAAACCTCTGCAGCTCCTATTACCTTTCCTCTCGGATCGAACAAAGGTACAGTCCGGATCAATATGGATACCCGGTAACCATCGTTGTGTACGAGGAAGGCGTGATATTCCCTCGGCGTTCCATCCACGAGCGTGGCTATCAAAGGCAGATCGAAGCCAAAGTATTCGCGTCCATTTTCTCTTAAATGGTGGATCGAATTGTTCTGGCAATTCGTACCGATAACCTTGTCTGCTGGAATGTTTGTCATACGTTCAGCACTATTATTCCAGAACGTGACGGTACCATCAGACTTGATTTGGTATATGCCGTCGAAGGTACTTTCCAGAATCGATTGAATTGGATCGGGTTTGTTAGTCCGTATCCGGCCCATGCGGGAATTTTAATACACGATTAATCTTTGCCACCTTACAGGTTTATTTCATCTTATTAAACCTATCGTATCCGAATTTATCTAAATAGTTAATGCGACCTACTTAATTTTGTATGCGGAAGGTCTTGAGGCTAATTTCAATGATTTGCGTCTTTCCAGGTGAAAAGATCGGTGGATGTGTATGAAAATTGTGCTGTAAAATGAGGAGGTGAACTCGAATAAATACCTTTCATGAAAAAAATCCAAGTCTATTTCATTCTTGCATCTTTGTTAAGTGCGTGCAGTCTGACACTTCCAGATTTGAACGATATGTTTGGACAAGTTGAGGTTCAAATTACCACTCCACAACCAATCCATCCGACTCAAACTATCTACCCGGAACCGTCAGAAACACCGGTTATGTCTACGCAGACTTTTACCCCTACACCGACCAAGCTGGGAGGCGTGGAAGCTACCGTGACACCATTTTTCACGGTGCAGGTTCAATCTCCGGTCCCCGCAATAAGCCCGACACCCACCTCTCTGGGCGAAGGATTTGACACCGTTGAAATTTCCGGGAATGCGATCTATTGGGGTGTGTGCAAACCAGGTGAGGTAAAAATTACCGCTTATGTTACAAAACCGAAGCAAGTCGTCAGCGTTGTGATTTTTGTCCATCTGGTGGACACTACCAGCGATAACAGTACTCCATGGAGTACGGGTGATGTAATGAATAAAGGGTCTAGTGGCAAATACAGCTACGTCATTAATGCGGATGTCATCGACGAGCACCGTAATTACTCGAAGGCGTGGGTGGTTTACCAATTGGTGGCTACCGGGGCGAAGGCAAAAATTGTCGGTCGTACACCGGTCTATCTACAAAACCTTACTTTGGCTCCCTGTCCATGAGGGTGATCCCAATTTTTATGAATAGCGGGTGATAAAATTACTAGGTCTTTATCCGAGGTGATACCGGACCATAATTGTTAAATCGTGATTCATGAAGGATGTGTCTATGAGTAGCGAAGACGAACTGCGGGATGTATTGAAAGGAGCGGCGAAATCGATTGCTGAGCAACAGCGCAATCCACGCGCCTGGCTTTCCTGGATTATCTATTTGTTGGCCCGCCTGGAGGAAAGCGCTACGAATGACAACCCGGCCGATAAGCAATCTTATAACGAAATGTTAAATGCACTGAGAGATGAAATCAGGAATCGAACGAACACTGGCGGTTGGCAGTAGATCTAAGAAGTCAACCTTGGCTGTTGCCATAGGTCTTCTTTCGATTGCATGTACGTTTACCCTGGTGGGGTATCTGACTCCCCAAAA
>MGNL01000142.1:40671-45516 GCA_001796785.1 Chloroflexi bacterium RBG_16_51_16
CACCTTTACCCCGACCAAGATTGGCGAGAAGACGAAAACATCCACCAGCACGATTACCCCATCACCAACAGTAGGTGCTTCGTCAACGCCGTTACCGCCTGTTACTCGGGACACCGCCACTCCAACAACCTTTATGGATGGTTTGGTGTCCGTACGGGTATCCGATGATCGCTTTTATAAAACAGGATGTTCTCCAAATTCCGTCAAATTTACGGTACAGGTTGCAGATGCCGGTCGTGTTATTTATGTGGTGCTTTTCGTTCGCCTGAGAAGCAAGGTAACTGGTGCTCAAAGTACATGGACGAGTATCACCATGGCGAATCAGGGAGGGGGAACTTACAATCATGAATTGCTGCCGGAGGACATCATCGGAATTGATGTTTTCGCAGATCCCTCAGTGGAATACCAACTCGTAACAACTAATTCGCACAGTGATGTGCTGGGTCGTACAGGAATATTTAAAAATCACATCTCACTTATTACTTCCAACGCTTGCACGTCCACTCCGACATCATCCGGTGGATGATCCCTGGTTTAGTTTTCATTTGCTAATAAGACAATACAGGCGGGTTCTACACCGCCTGTATTATTATTCGTTATTATCGTAATTTCGAAAAGCGGTTTTTCTAAAATACCGTCAACACTTGTGAACCTTATTTCATCCCCAGTTTAATTATAGTGCCTGCCCCGTTAATACGCTGATTGACCTCCGGATCGCCATAATACTGGATTTCCCCGGCACCGGAAATTTCGGCGTCCAGTTGTTCACTCACCCATAATTTTGCGGTGCCTGCACCGGAGATGGTCACCTCGGCGGACTGCGCCTTTAAATCGCCGCCATCAAAATCGCCGAATCCGCTGATCCGGACGTGGATTTCTTCAACCTGCCCATCAGCATTTACGGTGCCTGCACCGCTCAAGCGGAAATTCAAGGAAGTAAAATCCAATTCACTCAAGATCACGTCCCCCGCTCCAGTGATATTAATAACCAAATCCTGCCCTTGAAAATGATCGATCCTTAAACTCCCTGTACTCGAAAAATCCAGTTCGTTCAACTCGGGCACGGTGATTCTCATCACTACAGGCTTTGTTGGCATTACCCGGAGATCCCAATCTGCCTCACCGTTTTCGATGTAGAGGCTGCCATCCCGGATTTCCGTACTGAGCTGCGGTAACAGGTTATTATCTGCGGTGATCGTAACCGAATGGTCCGAACCTTGTTCGACAACAATCTCACCTGGATAACGGATGACAACACTGGAAAACTTTCCGAGTTCACGGGTCTGTGTTTCGTTCACACCTGAACCGGATTTGGCGCCGCTAAATTCTCCACCAATATCCCATCCACGGATGGGTGCTCCTGCCCAGCCCAATTGTGGTGCGAAGACGATCGATAGCACTGCACCAACCACGGTGAGTGTGGAAACCAGAAGCCCTGTATAAGGCCAATACGCTCGCAGGATAAGCCCAAGACCAAGCATCATTAATATGTAAGGAAGGATATGAGTAAGCGCCCACAGGTTGCCTGCAGGGATGATGCCTGAACCGATCATCAACCATACAATACCCGTTGCGACCATGACTAGTGGCCAGAAAATTGTTCTTGTTCTCATTTTCCCTCCACGGGGGGTTGCCTGGATGGGGTAGAGGATTTGCTATCCAGTTGATCTGGTTTACTGCGTGAGAAAAAGCCGCTGCGCACAACGATCAGATATCCACCCAGCAGCACCAATGCCACCGGGAAGAAAATATTCATGTACGGCATTCTAGATGAAAGGATCATTTCGAAGAACGCACCGAATACTACAAAAAAGATCAATCCCAACCAGAGGACTCGCAAACCCGCCTGACGCTGGTTGCCATCTTCATTGACCGCGCCCATAATGTAGATGCCCAGTCCAACCGACATCAGAATTACCGTCCAGCCATAAGTCCAGCTTTCCCAGTAACCGGTCAGTAGTTGAAAGAGGAGCATCAATCCGATAACAGTGATGATCGTGCCTGGGATGGCAAGACCCGATGTTGATTTGCCGCCCGCCACCATGCCGATGTAGAACATAACCCCGATGCCAATGATAATCAACGGCCAGCCCCAATTCCAGAACCGAAAACCGCTGAATAGTTCCCCCATCAGCGCCATGGCACCGAAAAGGATGAGAAGTGCCCCGCCTATTAGAGAGCCTGCATGACGATTGGAACCCATATTAAACTCCTTCTTGGTTTTTTAATAGGATAATCTTACGATCACTTCCAGACAACCAACCCTGGGATAGGATCCACCTGTCCAGTTGGATAGTAGGAATGGTTGGTTTCCGATGATCGTTCGCCTGCATGGATATACGATCACCACCGCCAAACGTTTCGTATTCCTGTGATGTAAAATCACCAAATGAAATTCCCCAATGAATTGATCAGCTTGCTCGCCTCTGTCCAATGGATGGCTGCCCTGACAGGAGCGGGTGCCTCGCAGGAGAGTGGACTCCGTACATTCCGTGACGGGCAGTCAGGGCTCTGGTCGCAATACAAGCCGGAGGAACTCGCCTCGCCTGAAGCCTTTCAACGAAATCCAAAATTGATCTGGGATTGGTATGCCTGGAGACGGGAGGCTATTAAAGGTGTTCGACCTAATCCAGGCCACTATGCCCTCGTACAAATTTCCAGGAAGGTTCCTGGTTTTACACTCATCACCCAGAACGTGGATGGTCTTCACGCCATGGCTGGCAGCCCGGAAGTGATCGAGCTGCATGGAAATATTCACAGGGTCCGGTGTGTGCGCGGGGATGGGGTCGCAGGCGATTGGGAGGAAGGTCCGGATGGGATTGGTTTATGTCCGAAATGTGGAGGCTTCCTTCGACCGGATGTAGTTTGGTTAGGTGAAGAGCTACCCCGTGCCTACTTGGCAGCTGCCTTCGAGGCTTCTAGGAAATGTGAGGTGTTCTTATCCATCGGCACCTCATCGATAGTCCAACCCGCAGCAGCGCTGCCTTATGCAGCCAGGAATCGCGGTGCCCGGATCATCGAGATCAATGTCGAGCCTACCCCATTAACCCCCAAGACGGATCACTTCCTTCAGGGAAAGTCTGGTGAAATTCTGCCGGAACTCTTCGCCGCCGTCTGGAATAGGCAGATCCGCGGCTGAAAGTTCCCTCGGATACTCGCTCGGTGAACCCTTCGCTATTTCCTGATGATACGCTCGCCGATTGAATGTATTCTCGCTTTGAGGTCGATCATCGTCGATCGTCTTTATAAACCGGTCAGCTTTGTTGGATCTCGATCATCACCCCGCTGCGCGGTTGTAATTCAAGCGTAAGTAGATTGTTGGCAGTTGCATATATATTTGCATCACCGAACAACACCTTTCTCCGATTGGCGTTGAAGGGGTACTTGGTTTCCATGGTCTTTGATGTATCCCGGGTATTAAAGGATGTAAGAATGGTTATGTTCTTCTCCTTTCGAGTGAACGCATAGATACCCTCGCTGGCGAAGTACCGCTCGAAAGTTCCATGACGGAGCGCTGGATGTGTCTTTCTTAGGCGAATAAGCTCCGTTGTAAAGCCATGGATGGATTGATTCCAATACCTTTCCTCCCATGGAAAAGCTTTCCGACAATCCGGATCCTGCCTGCCGGTCAATCCAATTTCATCACCGTAATAAATGCAGGGAGCTCCTGGAAACGAAAAAATAAAAAGCAAAGCCAGCTTCAATGAGTCGGGATCATCCCCGCAGCAGGTGATAAACCTGGGCATGTCGTGACTGCTCAGGAGATTCAGTTGGGCGAAGGTAATATCCTCGGGATAAAGATGGAATACTCTGTCGATTTCATTTGCGAACCCCTCGGCATTCATGGGATGCACCCGTCCTTGAAATCCGCCCGCAGTATTTACAACATCCAGGTCAAGGTGGCTGCCGGAGAAGAAACCCATAACTGCGGCAGTGATCGGGTAATTCATTACCGCATCGAATTGGTCGCCTTGCAGCCACCGCTGTGCTTCATGCCAGATCTCACCGACGATGTAAGCCTCTGAACTGATTTTTTTTACCCGCTGGCGGAATTCCCTCCAGAACGAATCGTCATTGATCTCACCGGGTACGTCCAGTCTCCACCCATCCACCCCGAACCGGATCCAATGTTCTGCGGCTGAAAATAAAAATTCCCGAACTGCCGGTGTGTGAGTATTGAATTTCGGCAGGGCAGGCAGGTTCCACCAACCCTGGTAACCGATCGCTTTCAGACTGCCTTCGTGTTGGATCGCGTTTAATTGCTGTTCTGTCGGATAAGCGCCCCAACGTTTATTTCCGTGCAGGTGCTCTGTATCAAAATGGAACCAATTTTTATAGGGAGATGCTGCGCCGGTTTCAAGTACATGATGAAATTGCCAGAAACCCCGGCTGGCGTGGTTGAAAACTCCGTCCAGGATAACGCGTATGTTCCGGGCGTGGGCAGCATCCAATAACTCGCGTAACGCCTGGTTCCCGCCCAGTAAAGGATCAACCTTGAAATAGTCGTACGTATGATAACGGTGGTTGGATGCCGAGCTGAAAATCGGATTCAAATATAGGGCTGTAATTCCGAGATTTGCCAGGTAATCCAGTCTGTCAATGATTCCGAAAATATCGCCGCCTTTAAATCCGTGTACGGTCGGAGGAGAATCCCAGGTTTCATAACCGGGATCCGGCAGACGGTTACCGCGAGCAAAGCGATCGGGGAATATCTGGTAAAAAACGGCATCTCGAACCCAGGCGGGTGTTGACATACAAACCTCATCGATCAGAAATAAAGAACTGTAGAGACGCTGATCTCAACGTCTCTACTCGGGCAAGCTCGGCGGATAGTTTACCAGACAG
>MGNL01000142.1:45610-49030 GCA_001796785.1 Chloroflexi bacterium RBG_16_51_16
TGATTGTATTTGGCTACCCGGTCTGATCGGGCTGGTGCACCGGTCTTGATCTGACCTGTGTTCAACGCGACCGCCAGATCGGCGATGGTCGCATCCTCGGTTTCGCCGGAACGGTGTGATGTAACCGCCCTCCAACCCGCCCGATGACAGGTTTCCACCGCTTCGATCGTTTCGGTTAGGGTTCCGATCTGGTTCACCTTCACTAGCAGGGCGTTGGCGGCATTTTCCCTGATCGCCCGGCGGACCCTTTCGGGATTCGTGACCAGTAGATCATCGGCAACGATTTGGATTCGATCTCCAAGCTCTTTTTGCATCAGCTTCCACGCAGACCAGTCGTTCTGGGCATGACCATCCTCGATTGAGACGATCGGATAGTCCTTCACCCACTTCGCCCAAAATTCCACAAGTTGTTCACCGCTTAACTTTTTGCCCTCCTTGCGCAGGTTGTAGACTTTTGCCTCGTCCTCGTAAAGTTCGGAGGCTGCCGGATCGAGTGCGATGGCTACATCCTTTCCACGCCCGTATGTGAATCCTGCCTTCTCGATCGCCGCAAGGATTAATTCAATGGCTTCCTGGTTTGCCTTTAAAGCTGGTGCATAACCGCCTTCATCGCCCACGAGGGTAGCATAACCTTTCTCCTTAAGGACGGACTTCAGCGTGTGATAGATCTCTGCACCCCACCGCAGTCCTTCCGTGAAGGTCGGTGCTCCTAACGGCATGACCATGAATTCCTGCATATCCGTTGACTGCCAGTTTGTGTGGACGCCGCCGTTCATGATATTCAACATGGGCACAGGCAGCACGTGAGCGTAAACACCTCCCAGGTATCGATACAGGGGAAGATCAAACGAGTTTGCGGCTGCTTTGGCAGCCGCCAAGCTAACGCCCAGGATGGCATTTGCACCCAGCTTGGATTTGTTCGGTGTGCCGTCCATACCGATCAATTCGCTGTCGAGCGCTTTTTGTTCGGCTGCATCCCATCCGAATAAGGCATCCGCGATGATTCCGTTCACGTTGGCAACCGCGTTCGTTACACCCTTACCTAGATACCTCTTCTTATCGCCGTCGCGCATTTCCAGGGCTTCATGCTCACCGGTGGATGCCCCCGAAGGAACTGCCGCACGACCCCATGAGCCGTCGATAAGCATGACTTCGACCTCTACGGTCGGATTTCCCCGAGAATCGAGGATTTCCAGGGCTGAAATGCTCTCAATTGTTGTGTCCATTGTTATCTCCCGGTGTTATTTTTAGTATCAGATCCGGTTCGTCACTTCCAAATTCTCTTACGGAAATGGACAAGGATCTTATTGTGAAATACAGCATTAGTATAATCTCTCTTTATTTGAGGATCGCAACTTGACTGCAATCGAAGCCACACTCGATCCGCGTGAAAAAAAATCATTCAGTTTTCATGCTACAACCTTCCGAAAATTCCTGGTAGGGTCAGCCCGGTTATTATTCGGTTTGTTCATGCAGCTTGAGGTACAGGGCTTGGAACACTTCCCCGTGGCCGGTCCTGTCATCGTGGCTGCCAATCACGTCAGTAATTATGACCCGTTCCTCATGCAGTTTTCCTTACCGCGGCCCATTTTTTATATGGGCAAGGCCTCGCTCTTTAAATTTCCGGTGATGGATATTGCTTTGCGTAATTTAGGCGCCTTCCCGGTGTACAGAGGAGAGAAGGACGCTTGGGCGCTGCTCCACGCACGTCGGATTCTCGATCATGGGCAGGTTTTGGGTATGTTTCCGGAAGGAACGCGTTCCAAGGGCAGGGGTTTAGGCGTGGCCAAGACCGGCGTGGCGCGCCTGGCATTGGAGACCAACTGCACGATTTCTCCGATGACCATAATCGGCACCGACTTATTTTTTCAGCAAATCCCTCAGAGAACAACCGTGAAAGTTCAAATCCTGGCTCCCTTGCATCCGAATAAGAATGAAACACCCCTTGCCTTGACAGACCGGTTGATGTTTGCCCTTGCGGCTGCGTTGCCCGAAAAAATTCGGGGTGTGTACGCGCAAACTCCCGCTGGTTTCAATTGAGAAAATTGCAAGGATTATTTTTTCCCGTCCATTTCCCTGACTGCTTTTACAAACCCCATGAACAATGGGTGTGGGTTCATGGGTCGGGATAAAAATTCGGGATGGAATTGCGAACCCACCATGAATGGATGGTTCGCAAGTTCCACGATTTCGACTAATTTCCCGTCAGGTGAGATTCCTGAGAAGATCATACCGGCTTTCTCGAAATCCTCACGATAGGCATTATTGAATTCGAATCTATGGCGGTGTCTTTCCTGGACATCCGGCAGGAGATAAGCTTGTCCGGCGATCGTGCCTTTCTTCAATACACAAGGATATAGACCCAGCCGCATCGTTCCCCCCATGTCTGTGATTGCACGCTGGTCCAGCATCAAGTCGATCACCGGCGCGGACGTGCCCCGGTCGAATTCCGATGAGTTGGCATCTTCAAGATCGAGCACATGTCGTGCAAACTCGATCGTCATCACCTGCATCCCAAGGCATAAACCAAGGTAGGGCACTTTCCGTTCCCGAGCATATCTGGCTGCCAAAATTTTGCCCTCGATGCCGCGCGATCCGAATCCACCGGGTACCAGGATGCCTTGTGCATTCTGGATGACCTCCCAACCCTTATCCTTTTCCAGGTCGGCAGCGTGGACCCAGCCAATTTCTATCTCTACATCGTTGGCATAAGCGGCGTGATTAAGCGCTTCGCGTACGGACATGTACGCGTCTTTTAGTTCGACATATTTGCCGACCAGGGCAATATTAACGGTGGGTTTTGGTTTGCGGATCCGGTCCACGAGCTTGGCCCAGGGTTTCATATCCGGTTTGCGGGTGGCTTTCAAGTGCAGGTTATCCACAAGAAATTCCCCCACGCCGTGCTTTTCGAGTAACAGGGGAACTTCGTAAAGCACATCCGTGGTAGCCATGGGTACCACAGCCTCTTTTTCCACATCACAGAATAAAGCAATTTTGTCGCAAATGTCATCCGTGACCGGTTGATCTGAACGGGCGATGATCATGTTTGGTGATATACCGATCGAGCGCAGCGCAGCTACCGAATGCTGGGTTGGTTTGGTCTTGATCTCGCCGGTTGCTCCGATGTATGGCAGCCAGGTGACGTGAATAAAAAATACATTTTCCCTCCCAACCTCGTTGCGCAGCTGGCGGAGCGCCTCAAGGAAGGGTTGGGATTCGATATCGCCAACCGTCCCACCGATCTCAACGATCACGATCTCTGCACCAGTCTCTTTGGCGACCAGGGCTATCCGGCGTTTGATCTCGTTAGTAATATGTGGGATCACCTGGATCGTTCCGCCGAGGAAATCACCCCGTCTCTCCTTGCCGATGATCTCTGCATAGACCTGCCCGCTGGTAAAGTTACTAACCCGGCTCAAG
>MGNL01000143.1:0-6628 GCA_001796785.1 Chloroflexi bacterium RBG_16_51_16
CCGAAGTTGGGTTGGTGGGTCAGTGAAAAGGACGCTGGCCAAACCGATGCGATCAACAAGGGATTTTCACGCGTCGAGGGTCAGATATTCGCCTGGTTAAACTCGGATGACACTTATGAACCTAGGGCAGTGAGCCGTGCGGTGGGATTCTTACTGGAGCACCCATCGGTGGGAATGGTGTACGGCGATGCGAATTACATCAATGAGCAAGGGAAAATTCTCGGTAAATTTCCTGCAGCTCAAACAGATGATCGCTTGCTGCGGCAGGGTTATGTCCATATCCCCCAGCAGGCAGCCTTCTTCAAAGGCGACCTGTGGCGGTCGGTGGGTCCGCTCGATCCCACATTTTTCTTTGCGATGGATTACGATCTTTGGAGGCGATTAGCCAAACTCACCACCATTCGTTACTGGAAAGGACAGGTTCTTGGTAATTTCCGGATCCATCCCGGGGGGAAGAGTTTTACTGCGGATGACCGCTGCTGGCCGGAAATGCTCCGTGTTCACTACAGGGAAGGCGGCTCGTTCTTTTCGATTATCATATTTAAATATTATCTTCGGAAAGTACTGGCGCCCTTCTGGAATTGGTATAAATGGCGCAGAATAAACCTGTAGGCTAAATTACCTATGAATACCATTCTCTCCCCTGCTTCCGGCGAGGATCTTATCCGATTGTTGCGAGCCTGGCGTTTCTGGTTGAGCAGCGGCGTCATCGGTGCGGTTATCGGCTTGATGATTTATTTTATTGCCCCTCCACCTTTTCGTTCCCTTGCCACGGTCAATGTGGATTTCAATATGGAACAAGCCTGGTCTGCGGAGACCGACCGCCAGCAATTCTATTATCTTGAAAGAGAAACCCGCAAGCTTGTGGAGATCGCCTGGTCGGATTCGGTCATGGATGCAGTTGCCAACCAGGTTAAGGGAGTGACAGTGCCTGAACTCCGAGAAGAATTACTCCAACTCGGACAGCCAGGCGAAGCAGGCTGGCATTTCTACGCCGATGCCACCCAGCCTGAATTGGCTGCCGAGCTCGCCTCGACCTGGGCAGAGGTATTCACTTTGCATGCCAGGGAAAGGATTGCCTCGGAGAAGGGGATAAGCTCCAGTATCACACTCGACTTGACTCAATCGGCGCATCTGCCTGTTGATAGAAGCATCCCGTTCAGTATTTATATGCTGGCAGGTGCCGTGGCAACCAGTGTGATAAGTGCACTAGTGCTGCTGTTCATGCCTGCAAAGATAACCGAAAATCGCAGCAAGTGAACAGGAAAACGCTCAAAATTGACTGGTAAATAGATCATGCGATCTCTCATATCTCTGGAAAAGGGCGCCCGATTCTTTTGGGCTGCAGCTCTGGTCAGCTTGCCTGTTACCAGCTTTCGGTATTTTCCATTCGTCGGGGAAGGTACATTTGTACGTCCTCTTGCAATATACCCATTAGCGTGTTTGTTAATCGTACTGACCATCCAGATACTCCGCCGGGAGATCTCCTGGCCTCTCTCCGGTGCAGTGGTACCCCTTACCGGATTGGTCCTGGTCGCGGCTGCGACATCCGTTCTAGGCATCCTTTTAGCTCCCATTGAATTGCGCGGGCAAACGATCCTTGAACGCGAATTGCGGGCCTGGCTAACGTTGATCATCGGACTTATTTTTTTCCTTTCAACGGTTTTAATGAATCAGGGAGAGACTCATCTCGGCTTCACGGTCAGTTGGCTGCTGGTCGGGTTGGTCCTCGATCTAGCCTGGAGCGGACTGCAGGCGATCACATTTTATACGCCTTTTTTGCAGAAAGAAACCGTGACCCATTGGCAATTGATCTTTTCGATGCGCGAACTTGTTCGGACCAACCGAATTTCCGGTCTGGCATACGAACCGGGCTGGTTGGCTGGTCAGATGACAACCGTTTATCTTCCCTGGTTGTTCGCCTCCTTAATAACGGGCATAAGAGTAACCCGTTGGCGCTGGTTTGAACCGGTCTTGTTCATCAGCGCCATTCTTCTAATTCTCGCAAGTTATTCAAGGGGCGGTCTCATTCAGGCTGTAGGAGCCGCTTTCCTGACCTTCCTGATCGCCGGCAGTGGGAAACTTCGCAGCGCTTGGAAATGGTTTTACGCAGGATTTCAAAACGGGTCCGGCTTGTTCGCGAGGTTGGGAATTATTCTCCTCACCGCAGCGATCCTGGTTACCTCCGTGGTATATCTGGGTCAGAAAAATTATCTCTCCCGTCTGTGGAACACAGATGCGGAGAGTGTGGAGGAGTTTGTCATCGAAAATTCCGCCGGAGCCAGGGCTGCGTATAACATCGGGGCATTGGCGGCCTACCACGCTCATCCCTGGACAGGAGTGGGTTTGGGATCAAGCGGTTTTTATATTTACTCCAATCTCCCCGATTGGGCTTTGACAACTGTGCCTGAGATTGCACGACAGCTCAGTCCGGAGAATCAACTTTATCCCAATCCTAAAAATTTATATATCCGCTTGCTGGCTGAAACCGGTTTGATCGGATTTTTGCTTTTCGCCGCGTACCTATTAGCAATCCTTGGTGACGCTCTAGCAGCGTTGATGAAGAAAGAGATGATCTGGCATTTTCTTGGAACGGCGGGTTTATTCACTTGGGTGGCTTTGTTGTTATATAACTTCACCCAGGATTCATTCGCTACACCGAACATTTGGATCAATTTTGGTGTCCTCGCGGGCATTTCCGGAGGGGCTTTGTATGCAGGGAAAACCAAAGGGAGGCAGACGTGATCGTCCTGTCCGTCGGCATGCCCCGGGCGGGATCCGGCTGGCACTTTAACCTGATCCACGATCTGCTGAAATCAGCGGGCAGCTCGGATTCTCGGGAGGTGCGCAAGCGATACCATCTTGAGGGAATCCTGACCGAAGTCAATTGCAATATCGGTGTACTTTCCACACGCAGGCTGGCGATGTTGCTCCGACCTGCGATCATGGAAAACAATTTTGTGATCAAGGCGCATTCCGCACCGACGATGACATCGCGCTTGTTCCACCGGTTGGGCTTGCTGCGAATTACCTACATCTATCGCGATCCAAGAGATGCGATGCTTTCAGCCTACGAATTTGGAAGGCGGGCGGTCCTCAAGGGCCGACCTAATGCGTTTTCGCATTTGACGGATTTTGAAACCACAATTAATTTCATGTTGGATTATGTATATATATGGCAATCATGGATAAGGCAAAAAAACATTTTGGCAGCCCGTTATGAGGACCTATTAACTGACTATGAAAGCGAATCCACACGACTAGTCAAGTTCCTTCAGCTTAACCCAGACAGCGCATCCGTAAAGAAAGTCATAGCAGATTACCGTCCGGCAGAGGTTGAAGCTCAAACAGGTCTTCATTTTTATAAAGGTAAAATCGGGCGTTTTCGTAAGGAATATGATACCGATCAACAAACTCAAATGATCCAGAAATTTGGAAAATTCCTCCCGCGGATGGGGTATTCAGTTTAATTGTCCAGATGATTTTCGTCGGGGAAATCCAAGGTGTAATCCACTTGTAACGCAGTTGCTTTGCTCGAGCAACCTTTTTTCGTTATCATGGAAAAATGCATCGATTCGATAGTCCGTACATGGCGGACTGGTTTGCCATATCCATGCGCTGGATCGTGCTCGTCGGCTTGGTTGTTTCCCTTGGGTTAGCCGAGCAAATTAAATGGGAAATCGTGTGGCTTTTGATCATCCTGGTCGGCTGGAACCTCGGCATGACCGCATTCGCCGGAATGAACACGCGTCTCAAATTCCACCGCCCAATCAGTATGGCTGTCGACATGATCCTTACCGGAGCATTTTTTGTGGTTCAGGGAGGATTGAATGGCCCCGCTTTCTGGGCGGTAGTGCTGCCGATCATCAACGGTGCCATATTCTATGAATTATGGGGTGCTTTGATCGCGGCCATACTGATCAGCATGCTGCTCATCATCACAACGGCTGGATCACAAGGCAACCTTTCCCTGGCGATCGCCGTGGGATTTGGTTTCTATGTGCTTGCCTTCCTGTTTGGCTTGCTCGGACACAGCCTTATATTCCATATCCGGCGAAACCGGCAGCTCTGGTACGATTCGGAGGATCGGAAACATCGAGTCCAAACAGAGAGACTGCGAGCGCTGTACGAACTGACCTCCACCCTGGCTGCCACATTGAGTTATAAGCGGGTGCTTGATTCAGCATTGGAGATGGGCGCCAGCGCACTCAATCCCAACCCCGGTGACGCTGCGATGGATCAGCTGGTAGCGGCCGTTCTGTTGTTCAAAGGTGGGAGACTCAAAGTTGGTGCTTCCCGCCGTTTTACAAATGCGGATAAAAACCTGGACTTTGACGGCAGTGAGGGTGTTCTCAAGCGGTTGTTTGACGAAGGTGAACCTTTGCTGATCGATTCAATCAACCGCGATCCAGAGCTTGGTCGCATCATCGCTCTGCGCAATTGCCCCTCCTCCTATAATTTTCCTCTGCGCAGTGGATTTAATGTCTATGGCGCGCTTTTATTTGCCCATCCGTCCCAGAAATTTTTTACCGCCGACCGGCGGGAAATCCTGGATATCATCAGCCATCAGGCGGTGATCGCCATCCAGAATGCCCGTCTTTATCAAGATCTGGTCGAGGAAAAGGAAAGGATGATCGAGGTCCACGAGGAAGCACGCAAGAAACTTGCCCGGGACCTGCACGATGGGCCGACCCAATCCGTATCCGCGATTGCCATGAGGATCGACCTGGCTCGGCGAATGATCACCAGGGACGTCAGTGCAGCCAGCGATGAACTCGCTAAACTTGAACAGCTGGCCCAGCGCACCACCAAGGAGATCCGTCATATGCTTTTCACCTTGCGTCCGTTAATCCTTGAATCCCAGGGCTTGACTGCCGCACTGAAGGCCATGGCTGACAAGCTGAATGAAACCTATGATCAGAAGGTGACCATCCAGGTGGATGAACGCGTCGCCACCCAGCTTGAAATGGGTAAACAGGGTGTAATTTTTTACATCGTGGAGGAAGCGGTCAACAACGCCCGCAAACATGCACATGCCAATGCGATCGGTGTCAGGCTCCAATCCATGGACTCGGCAATGGCAATGCTGGAGATCGCTGATGACGGGGTGGGTTTTGATGTTAAAAACGTCATGCAGGGCTATGATAACCGCGCCTCTTCGAGCCTTGGTATGACAAACCTGCGGGAGAGAACGGAACTGGTGAACGGTTTGCTGCAGATCGATTCAGCGCCGGGGCAGGGCACGCGAGTGCAAGTTTATATACCCCTGACAGAGGAAGCCGCAGAACGACTCCACACACTTCAAAAACAATAACATGCCTGCGACAGGAAGCCTGTTTTATTTTGGTCATCAGACCCAGGCTCTTAACCAGCTGCCTGTCTTTTTCATCCACGGTGCGGGGGGTACGCACATGCACTGGCCGCCCCATCTTCGTCGCTTAGCCGGCTGCCGAATTTATGCGCCGGACCTGCCCGGTCACGGCAAATCCGGTGGCGTGGGGAGGAGCTCGATAGACGATTATGCCCAGGACCTGGTCGAATTCATGTCGTTCGTTGATATTCCATCGGCTGTATGGATTGGTCATTCGATGGGCAGTGCAATTGCCCTGGCGACCGCCATCCTTCATCCAGAGAGAGTCAAGGCGCTGGTATTGATTGGCAGCGGTGCAAAATTAAGAGTCCAGCCGGTGATCCTAAGTTCAATTGGCGACCCAAAATTACTAGAGAGTGCCGTTGGTATGTTGATCGACCGGTTATATGGAAGCAACGCAGATCCGAAACTACGGGAGCTAGGCTACAAACAACTGCTGGAGAACCGTTCCGGCATACTCCATGACGATCTGTTAGCCTGTGATAATTTTAATATACGGGATCAATTGAACAAGGTCAGACAGCCCACCTTGATCTTGTGTGGTCGCGAGGATTGGATGACACCCGTAAAATTTTCAGAGTACCTGGCTGCGAATATAGCCCGCTCGAGTTTGCACATCCATCAGGATGGAGGTCATATGCTCATGCTTGAACAACCAGACTGGGTGTTGAAGGAAATCGAAAATTTCCTGCAGCCTTTCAAGAATCAAGGAACTCTAACAATCCGGGAATAAGTTTAGTTACAGCCCGGGCCCGGTGACTAAGTTGGTTTTTATCGACGAGACTCAGTTCAGCCATTGTTTTGCCAGTATTCTCCACGAGGAATATTGGATCATATCCAAAGCCGCCCGTTCCTCTTTCTTCAGGGATGATCTTGCCAGGACAAATCCCTTCGGCAAGGATGGTCTGTCCGCCCGGCTTTGCAACCGCAATGGCTGCTCGAAACCTAGCCATCCATGGACGGGGTTTCCCGGATAGGTTTTTAAGCAACTGAACCCGGCGATCAGCATCCGTAACAGCTATACCGGCAGCGTAACGCCTTGAATGCAAACCAGGTGCATTATTGAGAACAACAACCTCAAGACCTGAATCATCCGCCAGGGTGGGGAGATTAGATATCTGGCAAAACTCCTTTGCTTTCTTAAGCGCATTTTCTGAATAAGAAATTCCGTCCTCCTCCACCTCTAGATCCAGACCGAGCACGGCTGGATGTAGGAGGTCGAGGGACAAGTCTTGTAACAAGGAATTAATCTCTGCA
>MGNL01000143.1:6775-6902 GCA_001796785.1 Chloroflexi bacterium RBG_16_51_16
AGCAGGCAGGTTGGAAGGATCACCTCGATTGCCGAGTGCGATGGCGACATTGCGTAAATAACCGCGGCGTTTCGGCCGTTTTACTGGACTTTTACGATATCGTCGATTAAAAGCCTCATGATCCAGG
>MGNL01000143.1:7091-13120 GCA_001796785.1 Chloroflexi bacterium RBG_16_51_16
CAGGTAGGAAATACATCGACGTGCGTCCAGTGTCCGATCGGGGAGGATGCATTGGGTTGGGCAGGCATCCAAGCATCGAGTACAAGTTCCACATTGATCCGTGGTAATCGCGGCATCGAGCTCCAACGAAATACCGAGCAAGATTTCCGCGAGGAGGAAATAGGAACCGTGCTTGGGGTTGATCAGACAGGTATTTTTCCCGATCCATCCAATACCCGCGCGTTGAGCGAGCTCGCGTTCAAGGATCGGTGCGGTGTCGGTGTACGATCGATAGGGAACCGGCTCGCCGAGTCTGGATTCGATGAATTCGATGAGGTCGCCCATCCTTTTAATTAGCACATCATGGTAATCCAAACCCCACGCGTAGGATGCGATCCTGCCTCGGACCACATTATTGTCTTGATTGGATTGTTCGCGAGAATCAAATTCATGTTTATTCGATGAAGGGGGCGAATAGGGTGTCCCCAGGACAATAATGGATTTGCATTCTGGCATGAGGTTACGCGGGTTTCCCCGCAGCGAGCGAACGGATGGCCTGGAGAGGTAATCCATCGTTCCATGCCGACCTTGCGCGAGCCAGTCCTCAAAAATGTTGAAATGGGCAGGTGGATCAGGTGAAGTTATTCCAACAAGGGTAAAGCCAAGTTGGTGTGCCTTGTACAGAATCTCCTGTTTAAGTTTGTCTGTCAACTTTTGGGATCAAAAAAAAATAATATCCAGAAAAAGGCTCGATGAAATCTCAGGTAATTCTAGTGAATTATTTGACGATGATCTTGACTGAAAAGAATTTTCCGAATGGTCCACCGTTCGGGCTGGACATGCGCCAAAAACTTTGATACGTACCGGGTGTGGCTGGCGCCTTGAACTCCACGGACACCTCGACCTCCTGACCCGCTTGAACTTCGGAGATCAACGGCTGCGCAACACCACTCATCTTACTATCACCGTAACCGTACACCACGGAATAACCGGTCCTCCATGGGCAGGTGCCGGTATTCTTTATCCGCCAGGTTTTAATGAAAGTTTGGGAGAGTGTCATCTCAGAGTTATCGGGCGTGTTTACATCAAGGGTAGCCAGATCATAGTTGGCATCATCCGTGCATCCCAGGAGCGTGCCTATAGGTGTGACCGACCCTGAGGTTGTCGGAGTTGCAGAGATCGACAGTGTTGGTGCAGCCGTTGGAGGCTGCGCGGTGGGAGGGATCACTGCAGCCGTCAGCGTAAATTCTGCCACGACCGTTTGAGCCACTAAGGTCTTTATTGCACTGATGTTGGGGGTTGGAGCAGCGGATACGGCTGGTGAACAGGCAGCCAATAACAGGAGACTCGTTAGCAAGAGGACGCTTGTCCTTGTTCTCACGTTGTTCCCTTTCGATGTGGACAAATTGCTCAGGTCTAAGGTGCCGCCACTACCTTAACCCAGACATAGACCAACGAACCGAAGTAGTTCCCGTCAAAGGCTCTCATCTGCCAGAATCCTTTATATTCACCGAGAAGTTCCGGGGTAATTTTTATCACGAAGGTCTGATTATGTCCGGGCTTGGTCCAATCCGCATCATTTACGCCAATCTTAATATCCCGCACGGCGATCATTGGCCTCAAACCAGGTGTGGACAAGTCCTCTCGAAAGACGAAAGCATAACCTGCGTCCCAGGTACACGTACCGTTGTTCTCGAACATCCAGGCTTTGGAAAATTGCTTATCCTTCACTACTTCATCTTGATCATACGGTTTTGTCTCACCGACAAATTTAGCATCATTGCAGCCGACCGGAAAAGAGACAGCGGGAAGACCTGCAAGCGTGGCTATGGTTGGGAAGGGGGTCGTTAGCGGTGTAAAACCAACCAACGGAGTCCCGAGGACCAAGGGTGTACCGATCCCGCGGGTTACGCTAGCAATCGCAGTGAAACTAGGGAGTGAAGTGGGAGCTGCTGCTGCAGCGGTTTGCGATTGACCCACGACAAATTGCGCGTTCACGGTTTGCATGGCTTGCGTTTGTATGGCTGCGGGGTCAATTGTGGGTGGGGATGCTGCGCCAAGGTTGCACGCGCTGACCAATGTGACCGACAAAACGATGGCACCCCATCCGATTAACTTACTTGCCTGCATTTACTGGACCTCCAATGCAACTATTTTTTGCTTGGAATTCATTTTCCTCTCAAAGAATTATAACCCAGCTACGGAGTGGGTGTGGGCGTGTCCGTTGGGGTGGATGTCGGAGGCGGTGGGGTTGGTGTGAATGTGGCAGTTGCTGTCGCAGTGAAAGTAAGCGTCGGAGTTGAGGTTTTTGTAGGTGCAGGTGCAGACCCCTGGCGTAAGATACGGGGATTCAACCAGATCGCTTCATCATCCTTGGGAGTCCCGTTTGTGGTTACAACCAGGATGAATTTTAAAGTTTCGCCTGCCAGGCTGCCAAGATTAACATCCAAAGGATAAAACTTGCCCTCGTATGCCTCATTCCAGCTCCCGAGGGTGCGCACCTGGCCGTTGTTCAAATAATCCAATCGAAATATCACATTGCATTTGTCCGCTTGATAACGGCAGTAGATCTGAGCTCGAAACCGATCGCCTGATTTGACCGTAAATGCAGGGAACTCTCCACGGATCAAGCCATTGTTGGCATCTCTCGGGACGGTAAGCAAGCCGGCCAGGTCTTGTGAATTACCGTTTTCCAGCTTGGGATGATTTAAGCGGATGACATATCCTTTACTGTCACCTTCCTCACCCGGGCACGGAAGTGGGTTATTGTTGTTTTCCCAATCCGCTGAGCAATAATTGGCTGTGAAATCGTAAGCTACGTGGGCTGGACCGGCAACTTTTATATCAACCCAGAAGGCTGTGTCAGCCTGAGTCCCAATCCCAAATAAGACATTCGAAGTATTGCGTAATTTCCAATAACCGCGATATTTACCGTCATTAGATGGTGCTTCCAAGTTTACCGACAGATCAATGGTATTTCCTGGCGGAACATTGAACGCCAGCGGGATGGAAACGGGGCCGTTCATGTCCTCACCGCTAACGAAGACAAGTCTGTACGAAGTTGTCCAGGCACAGGTCCCGCTGTTTTTCAACCGCCAGGTTTTAGTAAAATTTTCGCCTCGTGATACCACACTGCCATCGGGATAGCTCACGTCGCGGACAAACTCAGCCGCGTCGCATTTCTTGATTTGAGTGACAGGGGTTAAGGAGCCATATCCTGGAGTAACTGAGATCAGTGCGGTTGGCTGCGGCAGACCGGGTGTCATGGAGCCGTCCAGGTGTGCAGCCACAGTTAAAGCAGAGGCAGTATACAAGCCGTTGAGGGTCGCTGCCGTATCCGGTTTAGAAGTGCTGCCCTGCAGATTGCATGCAAATTGGACGGCAAGCAGAAGCATGAAAGAAATCCAATTATATTGCGGGCGAGGTTTTAAGATTCGTTTATCAACCATTCATTTCTCCATGTCAGGGATAAAGGCATCCAGTATACAAAGACGTCTTTCAGGAGAAAATTGTTCCAACGTTATTAATGATAACGAAGAAGCCGGTCATCACCGGCTTCTTCGTTGACGCAAGTGTCGGGTTTAGCCGCAGCTATAGGTGAAATATTGCTTGGGGTAGTTTTTTTCGACGTATTCATTCCCAATTTCATAACCAAGGGTGATGGCAATCCATTTCTGGCCAGGTGTAGCTGCCAGGTGGAACGACCAGGCGCGGGTTAGCGTAATCGTCCCTGCTTTTTTCGCCACATAAAGCTTGGGGCTGCTATCATTCCCATCCTGCTGGCGCCAGTTGTAATAGAACTCGAGCGGCCCATTGGTTGTGATTTCCACATTCACGGTATACCAGACGTTGGCGGGGCAGCCTCCCTGCGGATCACGGATGGTTTCAAATTCAACACTCGTTATGCCATATTGAGGCTCCACGGAAGAGCTGACGTTGATCTCTGTATAGAACGGTACATTATATTCACCGACACCAAAAGAGGTCCCGTCAGGCGCCTGAAGCATCCATTCTGATTTAAAGGTCCCATCCGTCGAAGGCGCGGTTAATACCAGAGAGACAGGCACGGTGGATCCAGGTGCTGCGTATTGAGGGAAATTGTAATAAGTCGCACCTCCCATAAGGTCACCACTCCAAAATACGATCCGGTAGGATGTATCCCAGCTGCAGGCACTGTTATTGGTAATTTGCCAGGTCTTTGTGAACTGGGTGCCAGGTTTCATGATCTCACCATCGACCGGGCCGGACTCGCTTATGAGGTTTGCTACCAGGCAGGTATTGCTGGTACTTTTGGCAGGAAGTGTTGGAGGTATTTTGGTTGCGCTGGGTGTCAGGGTGACGGCGGTTGATGTAGGAGTCAACGTAGGTGGTTGTAGGGTCGGTGTGAAGGCAGCCTGTTGTGTGCTCTGTGCAGCGACCGTGGCAGCCACGGCTGTCGCCACAGCATCGCTGTCCGCTGTACCGCAGGCGCCCAAGAGCAGTGCCATCAACATGAAACAAGCTAACCATTTCAGACGGGATACTTCCATTCTTTTCCTTTCAAGAAACGAAGAATTGCTTATAACACGAACTTGAAGAAAATGATTTACATTCTAACAACCATTCCAATTCAGGATTACTCATCGATGGGCTTCGCGTAGGTAAAGCCATCGATATTATATCGAGAAAATATAAGAATCCATTAATGGAAAGATGTGCAGGTGGGGTTTCCTCCTTGACCGCACATCTTTCAAGGTCGTTCGTTAAGTCATGTAGATAATCAGGGCGTAGAGCAGGCGTTTATGTTTTCATGTCCGAAATCCTGGTGATTCGGTGAGTCGATATAGATGCCCTGCCATTCAGGATCCCCTCCAGCCCAAACCGATCCTATATACCATTTGGTGGTGACGTTTTTAGTCCCGGCACTGTTGAAGTGGACTGATTCAACCGGTGCACTTGCACCATCCGAACGGGTCCAGTGGTAATCCACATCGCCTTCCCCATTGGCAGTGATGTGTGCGGTCACGATGGGACAATTGGTATACCCACCCTCATTAAATGTACCTGTATCGTACGTGACGCTGGTGACAGCAAAAATGGCTCCACCACCGCCATCCCCCCCTCCGCCCTGAACTTTAATTTGTACATAGAAGTTATTCGTAAATAAAACCCCACCTGAATCCCGCAGCTTATAGTTGCCGGTATACGTACCATTGCTTCCCGGCGCGGTCAGGTTTACAGAGATATCCACGGTTTGACCCGGGTTGACATTTCCACTGAGCGCCTGCGCTGCCGGGCCTCCCATTGAAGATCCGCTCGTGAAGACAACAGCATACGAGGAGGTCCATGTGCAAGTGCCGATATTTTTTAATCGCCAGGTCTTCGTAAAATTATCTCCGGGCGAGATAATTGTTCCGTCGGGAACAGTAATGTCGTCGATGAATTGCCCCGCATTGCAATTAGAAGTGGGTAGCACAGCTGTTGATGGAATGGATGTGTTCGTTGCGATCAAAATAGGCGAGGATGTTATTGTCGCGGTCACTTGGGATTGTGCGTTTTGGGTCAATTGAGCATTGACAGCGCTGGCGGCAGCAGTCAACTCTGCTCCCACATCCCCTCGAGTTTGATTATCGGGAAGATTGCAGGAAACCAGGATCAATGTGGAAATAATGAAAAAATTTTTTCTACGGATCAACTTGATCATTTAACTCTTCTCCTTGAGAATGTTGGTGCAGATTTTACTGTATACCGCCGAAAAATGTATACAGAGTTAATTCTTCTTAAAGAAACAACCTCCCCAGGTGAATGCATGTTCGCCTGGGGAGGTTGTTTCCTAGATACCCCTGGTTATGATCCAAGGGATGGAATTAAAGGAGCGATTACTGGTAAGTGACGATTAGTTTGATCGTACCAAATCGAACCATGTCTGCGACACCATTTCCATTGCTGGTTGGTGTGCGGAACTGCAGGCGAAGCTGGAGGCGGGAGTCACCAACTGCACCCTGGACCGCCGTCTTCATACCGTCATCTTCAAAGGTTGAACCGAGTTCTCCCGCGCCACACCATCGGAC
>MGNL01000143.1:13210-14564 GCA_001796785.1 Chloroflexi bacterium RBG_16_51_16
TTTCCAAGCGTGTCGAAATCGCTGAAATTTACTTGTACCTTGGTGATATTGGCGCCTCCTGGAATACCCGTCATATCAAAGCTGACGAATGCTTCCGCGGTTGCATTCGTTTCGGTATCACCTACATTTGGGTTCTGGTTGACCGTGCCGTCCGAACGTACGTGCCCATCCTCCCCGGTTAGACCCTGCAATGTGGTTTGGGCGATCGCAGGTGGTAGTGGGGCTGCAGCCTGTACTTTGATCTGTACGTAGAATTGATCAAACAGCACTCCACCTGCATCCCTCAGTTTGTAGTAACCGGTATATTCGCCTTCCGAACCGGGTGCGGTCAAGTTAATAGAGATATCGACGGTTTGATTTGGATTTACGTTGCCTGTCAGCGCTTGTGAGGCTGGCCCTCCCATGGAGTTACCGCTCGAAAATACAACTGCATACGATGGGGTCCAGGTACAAGTTCCCGCATTTTTCAACCGCCAGGTCTTGGTGAAATTTTCTCCTGGATCCATGATCTCACCGTCCGGAACGGTCACGTCATCAACGAATTGCAAATCGTTGCAATTGGAAACGGATGTTGGTGGAACCGGGCTCGGTGGGACAACCGTATTGGTAGCTGTATTGGTGACAGTAATCGTCACTGGCAACGGGGAAGATTGAGTCTGCTGGGCTTGCAAGGTGGCAGCTTCGGAGGTGAGCACAGCACCTGATTCTCCCTGCGATAACTGATCTGAGGGCATGTTGCACGCTGAAAGAAGCAGGATCGAAACAAGAGACATTAAACAGATAACAGATATTTTGTACATAAACTCTTCTCCTCGGGGATATATAAATTCATTTTACATTATTTCAGCGAAGACTTTATCCCCCAAACTTCACATTCTATATAGAAAGGTAGAATGGATAATATCCCTTGATCTTACTCATTCTTCCCGAAATTTTTACTTGAGAAACGTTCGGTGTTATTTTTCGTAAGGCTGGCCGTCTGCGGCAGGAGGTATGGCGCGACCGACGACACCAGTGAGGACGATCATGGTGACGATGTACGGTGCCATCAGCAGGAATTCGGAACGTATTGGCACCTGTAGGAATTGCAGTTTTAATTGAAGCGAATCGGCAAATCCGAAAATTAGGGATGACATGTAAGCACCAATCGGATTCCAGTTACCGAAGATCATGGCCGCCAAACCAATGAAACCCTTGCCTGCTGTCATGACTTCATCAAAGCGGCCGACGGAACCGATGGTGAAGTAAGCACCACCAACCCCTGCGATCATTCCCCCCAGGATGACGTTGATATACCGCATCATATATACATTTACACCCAGCGTATCGGCAGCCTTGGGGTGTTCACCCACGG
>MGNL01000143.1:14586-15391 GCA_001796785.1 Chloroflexi bacterium RBG_16_51_16
CACGAAGTACGGAAGAGGAGGATGTGTAGAAAGATAACCAGTACGATCCCCAGGTAAACGATGAAGGAATTTTCAAAAAATATAGTCCCAATAACCGGTATCTTAGACAGCAGGGGGATGGGGATGACCGGGAATATTCCCGAGTTGTTCAGGTTGTCGTTTAGCTCAAGAAAGCGTGAAAAAATGAAACTGGTCGCCCCCGTGGCAAATATGTTTATGGCGACACCGCTGACGATTTGATCGACTTTGAACCGGATGACGAGGAACGCATGCAAAGCAGCGGTCAAGCCGCCGATGAGGATCGCAGCGATCAGGGCGATATACAGGTTATGAGTAACCGAGCCCACCATCACCGCGGTGAGGGCGCCAAGCAGCATGATGCCCTCGATCCCAATATTAACCACGCCTGCACGCTCACTGATCACTCCGCACAAGGCGGCCAGGGCGATTGGTGTGGCGCGAACGAAGGCACTGCTCAGCATTCCTATAAGACTGAAATCCTGGCCGCGGGCGGCCCATACAAGGAAGGCTGCCACAAAACAAAAAGCAATGATTGCAGCCAGCAGGCCTGTCGAACTAATACCTCTGGCGAGTTGAAAGGCACCAAAGAAAACCAGCCCGAGGATTAGCACGTAAATAACCGGCAGGACCGGAACTGTCAGGTTGGGTATCGGTATCGCTTGCGTGTGTGCCAGATTTAAATTAAATGTCGCTTCTTCTCCAGGTTGGGAGTTGAACGCAAACAGGACAAGAATCAAGAAGGCAACCCCGAACAATATTAAGCCGGCAGTCAACCTGGTTCGAA
>MGNL01000143.1:15473-15695 GCA_001796785.1 Chloroflexi bacterium RBG_16_51_16
GGTCGTGATGGGGATCCTGTACAACCAGCGGATGATTGCGGGCGCAGCGACAAAGACGATGACCAAACCTTGAATGATGGAAATAATGTCGATCGGTATTCCGGCCATCGATTGCATGCGGGTCGCACCGCTCCTTAGAATTCCGAATAATAGGGCGGATAGAACAACTCCGAGCGGATGGCTCTTTCCGAGCAAGGCGATGGCGATGGAGTCAAAACCGTA
>MGNL01000143.1:15736-16712 GCA_001796785.1 Chloroflexi bacterium RBG_16_51_16
AAACCTGCGAAGTTCCAGCCATTCCCGCCAGGCCTCCTGAGAGAACCATGGCCAGGATGATATTTCTAAAAATGTTCACACCGGCGTACTTAGCTGCATCCGGATTGGCGCCCACCATGCGAATCTCGAAGCCCAGTGTGGTTTTAAATAGCAGCCAGAATACGATCCCTGCCATCACCAATGCGAGGACAAATCCCCAATTGAAGCGCAGCGGGTCTGCAAAGAATCTCGGTAATTCAGCTGTTGGCTGGATGGTTGGCGAAACTGGTCGAAAGCCGGAGGCCTTCATAGGTCCGGTCAGCAGCCAGTCACTCAACCTGAAGGCAATCCAGTTCATCATGATGGTGTTGACAACCTCGTGAGCACCGAAGCGAGCCTTTAAATAGCCAGGTATGGCTCCCCATAAAGCACCTGCAACCGCTCCGGCTAGGATGGCCAACGGTAGATGAATGATGGCGGGCACGCCTCTGATGCTGTAACCGACGAAGGCTGCCCCAAGGGCGCCGATGAAGAATTGTCCCTCTGCTCCTATGTTAAACAACCCACACCGAAAACCAAGCGCAACTGCCAGGCCGGCAAAAATATAGGGTGTTGCTGTGACAAGACTTTCCGTAATCGGATATAGTGCCTTCACCAGTTGTGAAGAATCCCCGCTGCTGAATAAAGTACTAAAGGCTCCAATAATTGCTGTTGGACTCCCGATCGAGCCGGCGAACAATGCCCCGTAGGCAATTATCACGTTTCCACCCGCTGCCAGGATGACGATGGCACCGATTAATAAACCGGTCAGAATTGCCAGGAATGGCAACAAGATTACCTGCGTTAAAGATGTCTCTTTATTTCCCTGGGAATTTGTTATTTTCTGCTGCGCAGGTGAAGCTGGCTTGGATTCCATTTGTCCGCTCCTAGAAGACCCGCTCTACCTTGGATTTGGTCCCTACTTCATCCATGCCATGGATGTCTTTCGGCTGCACTC
>MGNL01000144.1 GCA_001796785.1 Chloroflexi bacterium RBG_16_51_16
GGCAATCCTGGTCACGGAGGTGACTTTAGACCCGTTGGCTTTGCGTCCCCGGCTTTCACCGGGTTTGCCTTTATCGAACGAAAAATGAGGATCGCGGACGAAGTCCGGAAGAAAACAAAGAGCCTGGTTTTTAACCAGGCCCGCCGCGTGCGAACAGCACAAAATATGGATCTTCGGCGGCCTGGCAATCATGGTCACGTGAGTGACTTTAGACCCGTTGGCTTTGCGTCCCCGGCTTTCACCGGGTTTGCCTTTTTCGGATGTTTTCTTCTACGAGCAGTATACACACTAATGGATATCTCGCAGATTACATATAAGTTGGATCACTTTACAGAGTCGTTAATTATCTGAAAGCGGATTCAACCCAAATCCCAGCCCAGGAATCAATTTTGATTCCTCGTTAGTACCGATCCCAATATTATGCTCTCTGCCCTCTTTTTATTTGCAACCTACTTAATATGACAATCCTTATCCTATTTTTAATGTTCGAGGAATAAAATAATTAAGGATATTTCCTTCTAATTCCCAAGGGCTAATTCTGTTCGAAAAATAAAGTCCTACCAAGTGCTGACGCCTATCCTAATCCTAAACGTGGAATTTCACTGAAGACTAACGAGCCGGGATAGTAATTCCACCAAATTAAGACCAAATTTTGACAGGTTTTACTACCTTATTCGAATTCCACCAAGGCTGTAAAGGGAAAAAATTAGACCTTACAACTCTGGATTGCAGATCCATCAATAACCATTCAGATGTAACGACGTAAAACCCGTAACCTTGGATGTCATTTCGAACACCCTCACCAAACAAGATAAGCAATCGGCAAGGTGATCATACGAAATGAAGAAATAGAGGCATAAGTCATTTTAGATAGCACATCCACCAATATCCTCGAAAATGCAGCTGCTTCCATTGTTGCAGTCAATCGAGAACAACGGATTGTCGTATTTAATAAAGCCGCCTCCCAGACATTCGGCTATACGACCGAGGAAGCGCTTGGCCAACCCATTGATCTTCTCATACCAGAACAATTCGTAGAATCCCATCACAAGCATGTAAAAAATTTTACAGTTGAACAAGATGCTTCGAGACGGTTGGAACACCGACCGGAGCTGACCGCCCGACGAAAAGACGGCACAGAATTTCCTGCACAGATCGGTTTATCAACCGTGGGAGATGGAAGCGAAGTTCTGTTCACCGCGGTCATCATAGATATATCAGAACGCAAGCGGGCTGGAGAAAAGATCCGACACCAGGCACTGATGCTTGAAGGTGTTACCGACATCCTCGTGTCCACCGATCTGGACGGCATGATCCAGAGCTGGAACAAGCCTGCTGAAAGAGCTTTTGGATATTCAGCGGATGAAGCCATTGGGAGGCAGGTTAATGAAGTCGTCAGAAGCGAGTATGTGAAAGGCAGCAAGGAAGAGGCTGACTCAGAGATCCGTGAAAAAGGCTTTTGGAGTGGTGAGGTGAAAGCCTATCACAGAGATGGAAATTATTTACTAACGATCGCATCCGTTTCCATGATCCTAGATGGGAAGGGCAATCCCATGGGATTCCTAATGATGTATCACGACATCAGCGACAGAAAAAAAGCCGAGGAAAAAATCCATCAACAACTCCAGCATTTAACCGCGTTGAGAAGGATCGACCAGGCTATCGCAGGCAGCCTGGACGTCCACCTTGTACTTGACATTGCCCTGAGCCAGGTGATCACCGAATTGAATGTTGATGCCGCGGCTGTATTCCTTTTCGACTCCGTGAGCATGTATCTAAATTTTGAAATCGGGAAGGGTTTTCATGCCACTGCCTATCAAGCACTTCCACTGCGTATTGGAGAGGGTTACGCAGGAAAGGCGGCACTGGAACGAAGGATCATACAAGTTCAAGACCTGCGGAGTCGCACAACCGACGTTTTACGCTCACCCACATTCGCCCGAGAAGGATTTCAAACGTATCTAGGAATCCCTTTGATCGCCAAAGGTGAAATCAAAGGTGTATTAGAAATATTCGATCGAACCCAACTTCAGACTGACGAAGAATGGCTGGACTTCATGGAAATCCTGGCCGGCCAAATCGCGATCGCAATCGACAGCACCACGCTGTTCAAGAATTTACAGAAATCCAACATCAATTTAATCCACGCCTACGACGCAACGATCGAGGGTTGGTCAAGGGCACTTGATCTGCGGGATAAGGAGACGGAAGGGCACACCCAGCGTGTTGCCGAGTTAACCATCCGCCTGGCCCGGGCGATGGATATCGGTGAGGATGAAATTATCCATATCCGGCGCGGAGCTCTATTGCATGATATCGGAAAAATGGGTGTCCCGGACCAGATCCTGCTAAAGCCCGGAAAATTGGCGGATACAGAATGGGAGATCATGCGGAAGCACCCCACGCTTGCCCACGATATGCTGGCTCCGATCAGCTACCTGCAGAGGGCTCTAGACATCCCCTACTGCCACCATGAAAGATGGGACGGAAACGGTTACCCGCGCGGGTTGAAAGAAGGTCAGATACCGTTGGCGGCACGGTTGTTCGCGATCGTGGATGTCTTTGATGCACTTACTTCAGACCGGCCTTATCGTCCCGCCTGGAGCCGGGAACAGGCGATTGACCATATCAGCGATGGAGCTGGAAAAGATTTCGATCCGCAGATCGTTGAATTATTCCTACGAATGATGGATAATCCGGGCAACTATACGTCGCAATTATTAAAATATTAAAGTAAATCACAAATCTAAAGGTAGAGGATCGGCTTGCAAATTCGAAATGCGAAGTTAGGGGAGTGAAAAACGAACTCCCCTAACAGAATGCAGGGGGAGGATTATCATCCTTTAAATTGAATCCAGAAAATATCCTAAGTAATAAGTCCGAAGAACAGACCGTGCACAGTTATTTATTATTCCCACTGAAATCCAGGGTCATAAAATCCCTGGCAAGGGCGATCCTGCCCTGGAATTGAGACTTAGCCTGGGCAACGAGGTCATCGTCCGCAAACCTGCCGGTTGGATAATGGATCAGGTAAAGCGCGGCCGCTTCGGCGCGTGCGGCAATTTCACCCGCCTGCGCGGCTGAGGAATGACCGAGGGAGGCGCCAGCCGCTTCATGGATGAGGACATCCACGCCAGCGGCCAAATGCACGACCTGCTCACACGGCTCGGTGTCGCTGGAGTAAGCCAGCGCCTGGCCGCTATCCTTGAAATCAACCCGCAAACCGATGGTTGGGATGAGATGATGCACCGGTGAACCGGTGATGTTGAAATCAGGGCACTCGAGGAACGGTTCCATTCCATCCAGAGGCAGACGGTTAAAACAAACGGGGAAAAAATGCGGCCAGTCCGCCCAGCCATAGAAACCCATCAAATCTTCGACCCGGTCCAGAGTATGATGCAGGCCATAAATATTGAGGGAGCGTTTTCGTCCCATCAGCCACATATCCAACAACAACAGCGGCAACCCCGACACGTGATCAGGGTGGAAATGGGTAACGATGACATCCGTCAAGTTGTTGAAGTCCAGGCCGGCTTTTTCGAGTCGCAGGATCGGGTTGGAACCACAATCCACGAGAACCATGCGATTGGTGCCGACCAGCACCATATGAGTATTCTCGCTTTCGAGGGTCGGGATGGCGTTCGAGGCACCCAGGATGATCAATTTCGACAACGGTTAACCCTCCCTAAGGAATGCGAGCAGGATGCCAGGGGTGACATACACCTCAACTGCGGCCGCAATGGCGAGCAATGGCAATACGATACCGATGAAGACAATTAACCAATCGGCTAGGAGCTCGATAACAACCTCACCGATGGATTTTCCAGTTTGAGGTGTAACCAGCATTACACCAATGCGCAGGACGGCGGCGGAAGCCAGGATAAGAGCCGGTATCTCAAAAACTCCGTGAGGAACTACGCCTGCGAGGAATAATGGCGTGGTCGGGAGACCCAGGATCTGGAACAACCCGAAAACCCCACCAAGCAATCCGATATTGATCAAGTAAACCAGGATCCCGAGGACACTGAACGAAACCAAGCCCGCCAGAAGGATACCCAGGACAACACTTGAGTTGTGCATGAAGAGTGCAGGGGCAGAGATGCGATCCGGGAAATCCAGGATTTCAGGTGACAGGAATGCCTGTTCGGACAGACGAGCCTGATAATCCGGACCTGCATTTTCCAGGATGCCAGGTACGTTATCCATGCTCCAATCGTAGCCCATCCAGACGCCCACAAGAGCAATGGCAAGCATAAATAAAACAGGAACAACAAGGCGTGCGAGTGCCCTCAACACCGCCGTGCGATACCAACCCAGCAACGAGGTGGTTCCAGCTCGAAAGTAACCCCAAAAGCTGCGCCAGATCCAACGCAGATTAATGACATCGATCTCGCGACCGAGCAGGTACTCGCGCTGAAAATGTGAGATACCGACTCGAATCAGGAGGGCGGCCAAGATCAGGACACCAACGACGGCAAGCCAAAGCACCTCGATATTTCCCCAAAAGAGGATGACACTCTCTCCCTGCATCAGGATCGCGACTGGGATAACGATAAAAGATGCGAGAAGATTGGCAGCCTTGATCGATGTGGATTGGACCGAGATCACAATCGCGGCGCTAACCATCAAAATAGCATGAGCGGTGGTGAGGAGAAACAACTGCAGCAGGGCAAGACTGGACGGAATGTTAAGAGCCTGCTGTGAAACCATCAAAAGATAGAGAATAATGGAGAGATAACTGGCAACCAGGGGAGTGACAATCCCAACCAGAAGTTTGCCGAAATAAAGGTGCCAGTTTTCCAGAGGAGTGCACAGGAGCGGCTCGATGGTACCGCGCTCCTTTTCACCCACGAAGGATTCAAGCGCCACAACGAGTGAGACCGTAATGGGGAAGAAGCCGATGATCAGGATGGAGAATGGGACCAACCGATCGAGGATCAGGTTGGCGTTAAAGCGGTTAAGAAAGCTGACCGCCGCCCGCGCAAATTCATTCATCAATACAGGAAAGCAAACCGTGAGGATCGCCAGAGGCAAAAGCACACGCCAATCCCGAAAATGGTCCTTCAATTCACGGCGGGTTACCAGCCAGACGAGCTGCAGATCAGGCGGCATGGATTTCGCCTCTCGATTCGGCCATGACCTTTAAATAAACCTGTTCCAGGGAACGAGGTCCCTCCTGGATCGAAACCACCGAGGCAGCGCTGGAAACCAACGAACTTATCAGCTGAGGGTTCGCCGTTTCCGGATGGTTGACCTTGAAGCGAAAGCCTTCCGGCTTTCTTGAGAGCAATTCCATTCCTTCGGGCAATCGGAGCTGACCTGCATCCCACGGACCGGAGAGTTTCACTTCATATTCAGGCGCACCCAGGACCTTATTTTTCAACTCCTCGAGGGTTCCCATGATGAGAAGCCTGCCGCGATAAACAACGGCGATGATATCCGCCAGCTCCTCAGCCTCGGCAAGATTATGCGTGCAGATCACGATGGTTCGCTTTGAGGATTTCAGGCGGGCGATCTCATTGCGCACCAGACGCGCCGATTCGGGGTCCATTGCCGAGGTAGGCTCATCAAGCAACAAAACCGCCGGGTCATGCAGGAGGGCGCGCGCCAGAGCCAGCTTCTGGCGCATCCCTTTGGAGTATTCACCGATCCTTCGGTGTGCAACCTCCGCCAAGCCGAAATAATCCATCAAATCCAAACTGCGCGTATTCCTGAATTCGGGGGAAAGCCGGTACATCTGCCCGAAGAAATTCAAATATTCATCGGCGGTCATGCGCATGTACAATCCGTGCTGCTCCGTCAACACACCTACTGCCGACCTCACCGCCCGACCATGCTTCATTACATCGTATCCTGCTACGCGAGCCCAACCCCGAGTGGGGCTCAGCAGAGCGGTCAACATGCGCACGGTGGTGGTCTTCCCGGCACCGTTCTGACCTAACAAAGCCAGGATCTGACCCGGTTTGATATCCAGGCTGATGCCATCCACAGCCCAGAAGTCCCCGAACTGCTTACTTAGATCACGAGTTTCGATCATAACTTCCGAATTCTAAACGAATTGACAGGCAAAATAATGACAAATGGGAATCAAGATGAAGAGATAAATAGATTATTACATAAAAAGAAGATAAGAGGATTAGCGGATAAAAAGATCAGTAGAGCTTGGGATCAGAGATCAATCAGTCACCGGTGGAAGGGTTTGAATGCGATTTGTGAAGATGGTGAGGTGCCTGGAATAGCGCGACCTGGATAAAATATTTTTACTTAGCTCTCCGGTGGCGCCACCAAATAACGCCAGCTGAGACGACAGCCACAACAGCCATCAGGGTCTGGTTGGCATTGATGCCTGCAATTTCGGATGCGTCCAATCTCAGGAAGTCGAGGAAAAATCGAATGACGGGATATGTGAGCAGGTAAACAAGGAAGACATCACCAGTCATCAGCCAGTTCTTATACCTGCGCGCCAACCAAAGCAGGAACACCATGTTGAAAATATTGAGAACAGATTCATACAAGAAGAGCGGGTGAAAATATTCGAACTGCTCGAATCCGGTGAGGCGATGGACAGGATCAATGTATAACTTCCACGGCAGATTGGTGGGTGCGCCGTACAGCTCCTGGTTGAAGAAATTTCCAAAGCGTCCTATGGCTTGCCCCAGAGCAACACAGGGGGCAGCGATGTCCGCCCATTCCAAAAAACTCAAGCTATTCCGGCGGGTGTAAAAAAGCAAAGCCAGCGCGCCTCCGATCACCGCACCAGGAATGCCCAAACCGCCTTTCCAGACCGCCACTGCATCCAGGGGATGAGTAAGGTAGAAGGTTGTGGTGATCCCCTGTTCAATTGAGGATGGAGGCGGGGTAAAGATATGCCATAATCGTGCGCCGATCACTCCACCGATAATGAGGTAAACCAGCAGATCCCATACAATTTCTGGATCCTGGCCGCGACGCCTGGCTTCAAAAGATGCCAGCCAGGCACCTGCCACCGCACCGAGCATCAAAATAATGCCGTAGAAACGGATATAGAGCGGACCAATCTCAAAACCATCGATCATTTAGTTAATGCCTCTGGTGAAAATTGATTGAGTTATCAATTATCGAGAATTCCATACATTCAACGGCCAGCAAAATTAGTTTAATCATTCCAAATTGAGTGTTTTATTACTGAACAGCTGGTTCGATAGATCGGGCTTGCGCACGCACCACCCAGATGCGCTGCAAGGCCGTAAAGTTGGCGAGAACCGCGACGATCCATACACCGATGACCGGATAATTGAAGACCAGGGACGGGCCTAGAACCAGATAGCGCTCGGCGCGGGTAAGCAAGCCCTCCCTTGCGCTAAAGGATTGGGCTTCGGCGCGAGCCTTGATGTAAGAGACCATGATCGAGCCGGCTGCAGCAGCAAAAGTGACAAACGCTGGAACGTGTTGGTCGCTCATCGTGAAGTGATACAGGAGAGCACCCAGGATGATCAATTCGGCGTAACGGTCGCTGACCGAATCGACAAACGCGCCCCAGCCGCTGGCCTCACCACGCAACCGTGCCATAGTTCCGTCCAGTGCATCAATTGGCCAGGAGATCAACATAATGATTCCACCCGTGGTTAACTCACCTCTTGCCACGAACCAGGCGGCAAGAACGCTACCGAGCAATCCCAGCAGGGTTACCGTGTTAGGTGTAAGCCCCAAGCGGTTGAGAAAACCGGCGATCGGGTCAAGGATCCACTTGAAATAGATGCGCAACAATTCCGAGAAGGTGTTCTTCACTATCCTATTCCTCCACTTCCTCTTCAGCGGATGGAAGGACCTCACGTTCCCTTCCGCCACCCGGGGATGGTCCGACCACACCCATGTCCTCCAGCTGATCGAGCAGCCGGGCGGCGCGGGGGTAACCGATCCGCAGGCGGCGCTGGATCAGGGAGGCTGAGGCGTGACGTGTGGTTCGCACCAAATCAACAGCCTGGCGGATCAGATCGTCATCATCACCCGGTTCGGATTCCTGAAGCAGCCTCTCCCAGGGAGGAGTCTCCTCCAAAGAAATCGGGATGGTCTTTTGCCAGTGGGAAACGATGCGTTCAATCTCCATGTCTGCAACCATGACACCCTGGGCGCGGACCGGGTTGCCCACCTCCGGATTCTGGAAGAGCAGATCGCCGCGACCGAGGAGGGTCTCCGCTCCATTCATATCCAGGATGACGCGACTATCCACACCGGAAGCGACGGCAAAGGCGAGGCGAGCTGGGAAGTTGGCCTTGATCAGACCGGTGACGACATCCGTGGACGGGCGTTGAGTGGCCACCACCAGGTGAATGCCGGTGGCACGCGCCATCTGGGCGAGACGAACAAGGTTGTGCTCAGTCTGGTCGGGAGCCGACATCATCAAATCCGCCAACTCATCGACCATAACCACGATCCGCGGAAGCGGGGCGGCATCCACCTTGCGTGCGAGCTTGCGATTATAGGCATCGATATCCCTGGAGTGGCTCTCCTCGAGCAGGCGATAACGATGTTCCATTTCATGAACGATCCAGCGCAGAACACCGAGGATGCGATCCAGACGAGTTTCCACCTTTCCGTAAAGGTGCGGCAGACCATTGAAGCGCAACAGCTCAACCATTTTAGAATCGATCATGACCATGCGAAGATCAGCAGGGGAGTTATTCATGGCGAGGCAGGCAGCCATGGAGGTGATGCAAATCGATTTCCCTGTCCCGGTGGCGCCCGCGATCAAGAGATGCGGCATGCGCGCCAGGTCGGCGATCAGCGGCTGACCGCTGACATCCCTTCCCAATGCAATTGCGAGAGCCGAATTAACCTTATGGAAGGAAGCAGATTCAAGGAGCGGTTTAAGACGGACGATGATGCTGTGGGTGTTGGGCACTTCAATGCCAACGTACGGTTTTCCCGGGACGGGCGCTTCGATGCGCAGGCGTTCCGCTGAAAGCGCAAGGGCGAGATCCTTCTCGAGGGAGGCGATCTGCGCCACGCGCACTTTCATTTGCTGCGCATCCTCCTCTTCCACACCCGGTTTTTTTATAAAACCAGGCTGCACAGCAAATTGAGTGACCGCTGGACCGGTTCGATAGCCGATGACCGTTGCCGGGATGCCAAATTCAGACAATGTCTTCATGATCAAGCCTGCAGTCTGATTGATGGTGCGCTCATCGGTTTTCACCACTGTTTCGGCTACCAAAAGATCGAGGGGAGGCAGAGTTTCGGGACGGGCGGCTGCCTGCGCATGCCGATCCACCTTTTCCTGTGGAGAACGCAAAGCAGTACGAAATTCTGGAGGTAAAGCAGCATTTTTTTTCCTGGACGGTGTTTTATCAGCCCGGGTTCCAGGAACCTTAGGTTCCTGGATCTTTTGCAGTGCTCCAACTGGTTTATCAGGATGACTCGTCGGTAAAGAAGGGGGTTTTTTCAGGACCGCAATTGGAATAGCCAACGGAGAAGCAGCATCCGTCGTGCCGGCTAGACGCAGGAGACCCTTTTCAAAATAGCTCCAGATACCTAATCCAATGAAAAGCGACAACAGCCAAATGACTACCAACAGGACTGCCCCCCAGATCTCACCTGCCAGTAAGCCGGCTAATGCGGTCAGACCCCAGCCGATATAGCCGCCATCCATCCCTTGCTCGACGCGGGTCAGGTTATTGCCCCCGATCAAAGAGAGCACTCCCAAGCTGAGCAAAGCCGCAAGCTCAAGGGCAAAGAATTTGGACCAGCTAAAATCCGATGTATTGCGGCGGAGCAAGAATAACCCGCCATAACCGAATGCAAACACGAGGAGATAAAAACCCCATCCAAATGCAACCGAAAAAAAACCAGCGATGGGTGTGAGCAGCGCCCCTTGAGTGATATTCCAATACGCAAGCAGCGCCATTACCGCGAAGGCAAGGAGCAAGACACCCAGTGCATCCCTGGCATATCTTCTGAACAAGTTTGGGAAACCGGTTAAGTTATTAAACAAGTTGCGTGCAGGAAGATCCTGGTGCTGAACGGAATCGCCGATCGTAGGTCTCGGTTTGGACATCGATGGTCGGAAACCAAATTTCAATCCTGAGGAATCGATTTCATGCTCAAGCCCATCCGCTGGTGGGCTGCATCGATCTGAAGAATCCGGACTTTGATAACCTGACCTTCTGAAAGAACATCTCTGACATTAATTCCAGCTGGTAGTTCCATCTCCGAGGCATGCACCAAGCCTTCAACACCGGCATCCAGCCGGGCAAAGGCGCCAAAAGAAACTACACTCGTAATTGTCGCCGGCAGCACACAGCCAGCTGGAAATTCCGATTCAGCCCGCTCCCATGGATTTGGTGTCAATCGTTTGAGGCTAAGAGCCACCCGACAGCGCTCCGGGGTGAGGTCGAGGACCTGCACCTCGACCGTCTGGCCGACTTGCACGATCTGGTTCGGGTGGTTCACCCTACCCCAGGACAGCTCAGAGATATGGATCAGCCCCTCAACACCACCCAGATCAACGAACACGCCAAAATCGGTGACATTGGTGACGGTACCGCTGACCGTCTGACCGGGTGCCAGCTGGTTGAATAAAGCTGTCCGCCGGCCGGGTTCGGCCTGGGCAGCCCGTTCCGAAAATACGATGCGGCCATCCTCCGGAACACATTCGATCACCTTGAGCTGAAGGGATGCACCGACATAGGATTCAAGATCGTGCTCGCGGCTGGCATGGTCGTTGTGACCAGCCAAGTCGACGAGGTGAGAGAAGGGCACGAATCCATACAAACCCTCTCCCTCAACCAGCAGCCCTCCACGGTTGAATCCGGTGACTTTCAGTTTGATGATCTCGTCTTTATGGAACAACTCCTGGATCTGCTGCCAATCAGCGACAGGTTTTTCCGAAGGCGTGGTTTTCTCGGATTCCACAACCGAACCCGATCCAACCTTGACAGACTCAAGTTTTTTGTTAAAGGACCGTGAGGCCGGAGGGGAACCATTCCGATTCTCTTCCGCCAATACGGATGACCACCAACCTTCATCGGTAACCGGCATTGCATCTTCCATTTTCTTTTTCAGGCCTGCCATAGCGGCCTCCTTCCCTGCCCATCCATGGATGAAATCACCCTCACAAAAAATATTTCAAATCACCATCAGCATTCCGCGGCTTTAACCGTTCACAATGAGCTGCGCTTCCGACTCCATTTCAAGAATCGCGCGCGCGACGGCTTCCACAGCGACGCGCTGTTTTCGATAAAGGTCAGCCTCGGACATGGCGAGGCGGGCAGCCACATCCCGAACCTTGCGACCTTCGATAAACTTCATTTCCAAAATATTGTACAGGATCCATTCCGAGGTGAACCTGCGGTCACCCTGGGGACGGACTTGATCGACTGCCTTGCGCAGGAGGGCGCGCAAGGCGTTGGCAGAATTGCCATCGCTCTGCTCGGCCAGGTCCCTGACCGTGTTCAGGTTCATCAATGGATTGTTGGTCAATTTCGGTCCACCCCAATAATGGGTCAGGGCATCCTTAACCCAATTCGCCAGGTCAGCTTCCGGCGGCAGGTTGTCGCTCAAGAGGTTGGCGCGGCTGTCATAACGACCGGCAGCACGCAAGCGCTGGATCATGTCCACCTTCGGTTGCAGGTCTTCAAGGGAATGAAAGATCCGCTGCTGAAGCTGACGGTCTTCCAGAGCCAATGCCGCTCGGTCTGCCAAAAGCCAGAGGGCTTCACGCTGGTCTTTTTCCATGACATTACTTGAAGGACGGGCGACACCCATTAACCCAAGCAGGGGCGGGACTTCATCCCGATCCAAATCCGTCCCCCGTTGCTGATGCAGCGGCAGGATCCAATAATCGCCCCAGCGGAATTCACGACGCTGATCTCCGTTGACCTGATTTAATACCTCAGGCAAGCTTTCCCGGTCCAATAGCGACCGGTTCCCTGCGATGACGATCGGCAAGAGCACGTCACCATCCAGCGCAGCCACAAATGCCGAGCCCGACTGCAGATGATCTCGTACAGCGGCGAGGACTCCCTCCAGGAATTGCTGCAGGTCGCCCTGGGTAAGCAGGCGTTCCTCCATGCGCTGGAGAGCCTGCAATTCACCCCGATCCCTACCGTAAAACAACCAACGTTCCCACAAGGGTGCGGCAAACGTGATGGTATGTTCAAGCAGAAGAATGGAGGCAACAACGATGAATGGTACGAATGCGTTATAGGATTGACCGAAGAGTTCACCACCCCGGCGGACAACAGTCATCAATGCCAGGGTTGCGGAGGCGGTCACCGGACCGCGCATGATCCATTTGAAAAGGCGGCTCTTGACCACCCGGTCCGGCCATGAAACTCCGAAGAAGGCCACTGCATAAGCCATAACAATAACCAATCCGCCCACCAGTAGATTTATTGAAGTTGCCGTGATCCAAAACCAATAGGGGTGGCTGGCAGCGATGCCAGAACCATACAACAGATATGGATAGGAACCCAGAGCAGGTGCTGTGGCACCGGCCATCAAGTACAACATCCGGCGGCGGCCAGAGCGCGTGAGCATACGGCGGTAGGCGCGTGAAAAATTGATGCCCGCCCAAATCATGGCGGCAACGTAATAGAGGGTGAAGACCTCAGTCCATATGGTACGTTTCAGGTGAGGTGCGGGCTTTCCATCCACCACGAGCGGTCCGAGTAAATAACCGAAAGCCAGCAGCAGCAGAAAACAAACCGCTACAAAATACATGGTGCGAACTGCAAATCGCCGCCGACCCCGGGAAGGACGACCTGCAGTGACTAGCAATGCATCCGATAGATGCAGATAAGCCGCGGGCAGGAACGCAATGCCAAACCATTGCAAGCGGAGCAGGGTATCGATGCCCTGAGGGGATATGGTGCGATCCTGGAGAGCTTCGGTTGTGAAGACGACGACCACGCAAAGGAGGATCACCGCGAAAGAACGCGCCACCCGATCACGCAGATTGAACGAGAGCGCGTAAAGAAACAAGGAAAAAGCTGTAATTGCTATTCCGGCTGTGAGGATCTGGTTGAATGTCTGGATCCCCGCCAGGAACCCTTCCGACCAACCGTTAATCATGCACCTTCCAGTAAAAAGACAACCCTTTTTTTATCACCCGACAGTCCACAAGTCATGCAGAATTGATATTCTTAAAATGCACCCTTATGGATTCCCCGGAATGGGTACGGGTCTTTATTTTTTTAGTGATCTTGAGAATAACAGAGCAACATCCCGGGTCGGGTAATATTGGTCATTATACCCGCAGAACTCAAAACCGAACTTCAGCGCCAAGCGGAGCGCCGGATTATTCTTGGACTGCATCTCAAACATGAGGATTCGGAGAGAACGACCGGATGCCCAATCCAGGGCAGCAGACATGAGCGAGGATGCGATTCCGGTGCGCCGCATGCTGGGCTCCACGACAAGATCAGTGATCCAGGCGACCGAGGCAGGATTGTGCTCGACCAGAGCTAAATAACCCACCGGTAAGTCACCGGAAGTTGCAGTGTACATCATGGATTTTCGGAGCCACTCATCCGCCAGCGAATATGGATCATGGGGATACAAGACGTTCGTCGGACGAGGCAGGCGGACATCCCTAAACCGGGCGATAACCTGGCCTGCTTCTCGGCGCAATTCCAATTGCCAGACGGCTTCGCTATCGACCGAGTGATTCATCCCCATCAATCGGGACAGATCTGTTGCCACGGTGGGCCGCAATAGGATTTCCTTCATATCACTCCGCAGGTTTTATCCGAACAGGAACTATACAGGCAGGCGCGGCGATTCCTTGATTATCGGTAACGACCAGGCGGAGTTGATAATCTCCAGGTACCACCGCGGTGGTATCCCAACGCCCCAATAACCCGTCATGCACGACCTCACGACCCGCTCCCAAACTGACCCAGGTGTCGCTCCCCTGCGGCGCAACCTCATATTTGTAAAATCCAAAGCTGGGGATATCCACCGTGCCGATCAAATCCACCTGGCCTACGATCTCTGCCGCGGGCTCAGGCGAGGACAACATCACCTGCCCGGGTACGCAACCGGTGGCTGACTGAGTTGCCGGAGCCGGCAAGGCTGCGAATGCAGTCATCGATTCCGCGGAAAGGGTTCCACTGGGGACAGCCAGTAGATTCAAGGTTGGCGTGGAAAGGAAAGTTTCCGCAGGAAGACCCGGAATGATAAAGGATGCCATAAAGAATTCCGAACAAGCCAGAACAAAAATAATGATCGTAACGGCAGCGGATTGGCTGAGGCGCCGGAGCGCAAATTCTCTTTCGAGCTGGTAGACCGCCCGCCGCCACTCCCGCCATGAACCCCACAACCAGCGAAGGGTGAACAGACCACCGACCGCCAGCAGAATGTAAATCAACGCTTCATAGGAAGCGAGAAAACGATAATAGTCGTTCATAAGGTATTCTTTACAAGCCGCGCATAACCCCGCGGATGATCTTTTCCAGCTTTGGGGTCACAATCCTGCTTCCCTCGATCACTTCCTCGTGGGTGGTGACCGAAGAACCATCCAGGCTGGCTTTGTTGCTAATGCCCGAAAATCCCAGGACACGCATTCCACCGTGGCGGGCCACGATGACCTCGGGGACGGTTGACATACCAACCGCATCGGCGCCGATCGCCCTTAAAAACCGGAGATCAGCCGGCGTTTCAAACGAAGGCCCACTCAGACAGAAGTAAACACCTTCATGCAGATGAATGCCATGCTGGCCGGCAACACGGCGAGCCAAATCACAGAGTTCCCGGTCATAAGCCTGGCTCATATCCGGGAAGCGCGGTCCCAATTCATCCAAATTCTGACCCATGAGGGGATTGGAACCTGTCATTCCAAGGAGATTGATATGGTCCGTGATAAGCATGACGTCACCCGGTTTGAAATCCGGATGGATGCCGCCGGCAGCGTTGGAAACAATCAACGTATCCACTCCCATGCGCTGCATAACCCTGACAGGCAGGGTGATCTGTGCCATGCTGTAACCCTCATAAAAATGGATCCGCCCTTGCATCATCATGACCGACTGAGATTCAATATTACCGATGACAAAAGCGCCCGTGTGACCGACGACGGTTGAGACCGGGAAATGAGGAATTTCACCGTAGGCGATGCGCTCCGCGTCCTGCACTGAATCAGCGAGGGTATTCAATCCAGAACCCAGGATGATGCCGATGTGGGGCGTGTGAGTGATACGCGAGCGTACAACCTGGACTGCTTCGTCGATTTGCGTAAGTGTTATTATTTTTTCCATACGGGGAAAGCGCCGCCTATGATATTGAACTCGGATACAGGAGAGCCGCGCCCCTGACTCAATGCCCACCTGGCGGATGAGATTATATCAGAAATCGATTTTTAAATTTTCCAACACCATTCCAGCCGCATACGCGGCGATGTTCAAACCGCGAGGACTTCGTTGAAACCTGCGATGGTTTTCTCCACCGCCTGATCATCGATCCAACAGTGAGTGACCAAACGGAACCGCCGTTCGTCCACTTTACCTACTAGGATGCCGCGGGATTTTAATTTCTCAGCGACATCCCAGGCCGACTCCGTGATTTGGTCAGCCAGTGTCACATAGATCATGTTCGTGGCTGGCGCGTCATCAGCCAGCCTCAAGTTAGGATTTTTTCTCAATCCCTGCGCAAGGGCCCGTGCCCGAGCATGGTCGTCTGCGAGTCGCGCGACCATCTTCTCGAGCGCCACGATCCCCGCGGCGGCCAACACGCCTGCCTGGCGCATGGCACCGCCTGCCAGCTTGCGGATGCGATGCGCTTTTTTGATGAACTCGCGGGTTCCACATAAGACCGATCCGACCGGAGCGCTCAATCCCTTGCTCAAACAGAACGTGACCGAATCCACCGGAGCTGCGAGCTCACGGGCAGAAACGCCCAAGGCTGCGGCGGCATTGAACAGGCGGGCACCATCAAGGTGAACTTTAAGCCCATGTTCATGGCCAGGCCGGCAGCAGACTGAGTGTATTGAATACTTTGAAAAGTTCCACCGCAACGGTTGTGGGTGTTCTCGAGGCAAACCAATCTCGAGATCGGGAAGTGGGCGTCATCAGGGCGGATGGCATCCCGGATGTCATCCAAGGCAAGAGAGCCGTCCGGCTGGTTGGGCAATTGACGGGAATGAATGCCTCCTAAAATATAACTGCCGCCTGCCTCGTATAGAAAGGTATGGGCGAGGTTGCCAACGATCGCTTCATCTCCACGCTGGCAATGAGAAAGGATGGCGGCAAAATTGCCCATTGTACCCGAGGCAACGAACAACCCTGCTTCCTTGCCCAGCATTTGCGCGGCGAGGTCCTGCAACCGATTAACCGTGGGATCCTCCC
>MGNL01000145.1:0-481 GCA_001796785.1 Chloroflexi bacterium RBG_16_51_16
CATGGATTTTATTGATTATGGTGCTTCAGCCTGCGGCAAGGATTCATACAATACACCTTTGTATTCTGCCACGGCGAATGGTGTATTAACCGGAACAGGCAGTTCAATATCCGGAACTGTGGGTGTTTTTTGCCAGAGAAATCCAGCCGGATTTTTGTCCGATGCGAATTTTGTTTTTTACTATGATCCAAGTTCCGGCACGATAAAGGATAACCAGGGAATAGTCTGGACAAAACAATAAAGCGGGCTTAACCAGATCGTCTACAATCTCAACGGAACGAAACATTCATAGTGAGTGGTTGATAAACCACTCACTTATTTTTTCCTCATCAGTTTAGGGTAATAATTATTAATCAATGGAATTTATAAAATTTCGAGTCTAATTCAGCCCGAGAACATTGAGGTTGTTATCTCCGGAGTATAATCTTGCGGATGGGATCCATGAATAAAGGCATCCTCTATGGGATCGCTGCATATTCGA
>MGNL01000145.1:726-821 GCA_001796785.1 Chloroflexi bacterium RBG_16_51_16
AGCCTGGGTTATTTCATTAACCCCCTGCTCAGTGTCTTGTTGGGAGTTTTGTTTCTTCATGAAAGACTTCGGACCCTGCAATGGTTACCCATTGC
>MGNL01000145.1:853-962 GCA_001796785.1 Chloroflexi bacterium RBG_16_51_16
TAACCTATGGCCGGCTGCCCTGGATCGCCTTGTTGTTGGCGTTCACATTTGGGATCTATGGGCTTGTAAAAAAAGTAGCTCCGCTGGGCTCATTGTTTGGATTAACCCT
>MGNL01000145.1:1100-8854 GCA_001796785.1 Chloroflexi bacterium RBG_16_51_16
ATTGATGTTCGCCTCGTCGGCCCGCCTCATCCCCCTAAGCGTAGTGGGAATATTACAGTATATAGCTCCAACCCTGCAATTCCTGGCTGGTGTATTGATCTACAAGGAACCCTTCGATCAATCCCGCTTGATAGGTTTTTCACTGGTCTGGCTGGCGCTGATCGTATTCTGGTTGGAGAATTACTTCTATCACCATACACCCATCGAACCTTTGCCCGAATTGGGAGAGGGATGACCTAGGGTTGTGAAAATTCTGTTCATTGGGGGCACTGGGCTGCTGAGCTCTGCGTGCTCTGAATTAGCGGTTGCACGCGGATACGATCTTTATATGATCAATCGCTCCATTTCAACCAAGTACTCGATCCCACCTGGAACGCGACATTTGCAGGCGGATATCCGCGGAGATATTAAAGCGATCGAGGACGTATTCGCCGGACATACCTTTGATGTAGTGGTCGATTTCATTGCATTCAAAGAGGATGATATCGAACGCGATCTCAGGCTGTTCAAAGATAGGACTCGACAATTTATTTTTATCAGTTCTGCCAGCGCTTATCAAAAACCTCCTAAAAGTCATTTCATTTCTGAAGAAACACCGCTTTCAAACCCATATTGGCAGTATTCACGGGATAAGATCGCTTGTGAAGAAAGGTTGAACCTGGCTTTTAGGGAGGCAGGCTTCCCGGTTACGATAATCAGACCGTCACTTACGTATGGGCCTTCGCAAATACCTTTCATCGTGGGGAGCTGGCTGCAGCCCTGGACGAATATTGAGAGGATCAAGCGAGGAAAAAAAGTCATCATTCCCGGTGATGGTACATCGTTGTGGGTCCTTACCTGGAATGCTGATTTCGCAGTCGGTCTTGTCGGTCTTTTTGGCAATTTAGTATCAATCGGCCAGGCGTACAACATCACCTCGGATGAAGTCCTGACTTGGAATGCGATCATCGCAGAGGCATTTTCTGCACTCGAAATTGAACCGAATATCATTCACATCCCCTCCGACCTGATCGCTGCTTATTGGCCGGAAGCCCAGGGTAGTCTGATAGGGGATAAGTCGAACAGCGTTATCTTCAACAATGAACGCATTAAGGCGGCAGTGCCCGATTTCCATTGTCAGGTTAATTGGGCTGAAGGTTTACGTCGATCCCTGGCATGGTTTGATATACACCCTGAGCACAGGACTGTTGATAAAGATCTGGATGGGTTGTGGGATAGGATAATAAAAGCTTATGAACAGGCGATTCCATGAGCGAACGTCCTGGTCGGTTTAATATTAATTGAAAAATCCTTCAACGAACTCATTGATCCCTTGACTCTCCTCCTGCTGGAGGCTGTATAAACAAAACGGTGCCTTCAGAATGATCCGAATTGGAGACTTCTCCAAACTCAGCCGTGTGCCAGTTAAAACGCTGCGTTATTACGATGAGCTGAACCTGCTCAAGCCTTCTCACGTGGATGATTTCACCGGCTATCGCTACTACGCGTATGAACAGGTTTCTCGTCTCAACCGTATTCTTGCCCTCAAAGATCTAGGTTTCTCGCTCGAGGAAATCCGAGACTTGCTGAAAGATGGCGTTACCCTCGAAAAAATGAAGGGTATGCTGATCCTGCGCCAGGGTGATATCAGGCAGAAGGTTGCGGAAGAATCGGAGCGATTGCGTCGGGTGGAGGCACGGCTTAGATTAATCGAACAGGAGGATGCTGTGCCAGGTTATGATGTAGTGATTAAAAGCGCTGAACCTATAAAGGTCGCTTCCGTACGCGGTGTTGTCCCGAGGCCGGCTGATCAAGGGATGTTATGGGGTGAGTTGGAGGCGTATCTCGGTCAAAAAAATGTCCGAGCCGTCGGAGCCTGCTTCAGTCTGTACCACGATGATGAATACAAAGAGCGCGATTGGGATATTGAAGTGTGTGAACCGCTGGAAGGAGAATTACCGGCCGCACAACGCGTGAAGATATACACCCTGCCGGCCATTCCGCGCCTGGCTTGCTTGGTTCATCACGGCGGTTTCTCGTCTATCGGTCATGCCTATGAAACCCTGATGAAATGGATCGGTGAAAATGGCTATCACATCATTGGGCCAGCCAGGGAGTTCTATCTCAAAGAGGCAAAAAACGGCGACCAGGACGATCCAAACACGGTGACTGAGATACAGCTCCCGGTGGAAAAATAAATCGATCTTTACTTAATGATGTCACAAGAGGTTTGAATGAAATCTTTAAAAAACTCTCTCTTCTTTGGCTTCCTGATTTGGATCATCGTGTTCGTAGTTGCCATCGCGATCTTTCCCCTCCGCGAATCGAACCGGCCTTTGTTTGAGTCGATTATGCCTGTCGTGTTGGCAGCCTGTGTGACATTATTATCGGTTGTCTATTTTCGCAAAGTCACTTCCGAACCTGCGCGCGAAGGAATCATCTTGGGTTTGACGTGGTTTATCCTGAATCTTGCCCTGGATCGACTGATGTTTTCATGGGGACCGATGAAAATGTCGATCGTGGAATACCTCTCTGACATTGGTGTAACCTACCTCATGATTCCGATCATTCCACTCGGTATGGGAGTGGTGCTTACTCCTCATATGAAATAATGGTAATCCAGCAATACTTTATTTGTTCGAATGTCGATCGACGCAAAACCTGATTACCTGTGAAATGATGGGTGGATATAGCACGTTCAGCGCTTTCAGACCCTTTGGTGGATAGTCGTTTGCCCCTATTCGTTCATTCGACAGGGAAATCTTGTTGCGCTGGTTGATTCACAACAATGTGATCGTCATAAGTCAGGTAGAACATGCTCGCAGTGAACGCGATCAGCATGATGACTGCACCAGTGAGAAAGGGATAGTGGATATCCAGGTCTAGGGATTTTCCTGCCCATAAAGGCCCGATGATCCGGCCGAGTGCCATATAGGAATTACTGATACCCATTGTGGCTCCCTGTCCCATGACTGTACGCTTGGAGGTCAGGGATGCAACACCGGGTCTTAACATCGAATTGCATAATACAAAAAAACCGCTGGTTACGATGACCCACACCAGGTCAGGTGCGACCACCATAAAAATGAATCCGAAGATGCTCGCAAACAACGATGCCTTGATAACGGTTGAATCTCCCCATCGGCGGGTGGCTGGACCAGTCAATAAACCCTGGACAATTGCACCGACCAAACCAACAACAGCCAGGATCAAACCAATGGTTGGTGGATCGTAGTCATAACGCACCTGGGCATAAAAACCAAAGATGCCTTCAAAATTGGTCAATGCGAAATTATGCAGGAAAGCAAGGATGAGCAGGAATCCTATCGGACTGAAAAGCCCTCTCCACATGGCGCTCAGGTCCAATCCATGAATGCGGACATCCCTGCCGGTCCGGCTCTCAACCGGAAGAGATTCCGGCAGCAACAATCCAATCAGAATCATGGCGCACAGAGATGCCGCGGATGCCATTAGGAATGGGGCTTCGAGGGTGATTCCCGACATCAACCCTCCGACGCCCGGTCCGAGTACCATGCCAATTCCGAAGGCGGCGCCGACCAGGCCCATCCCGCCGGCGCGGTTTTTCTCGTCTGTGCTGTCGCTGATGTACGCCATCGCGGTGGGTAAGGTGGCAGAAGAGAGGATTCCCATCAGCATACGTGCAGCTAGTAACAGTCCGTAATTACCGGCAAAAGTCATCCAGCCCATACTGATCGCATTCCCGAAAGCTCCTACAAGGAGGATTGGTTTTCGCCCGAATCTGTCCGACAGACTCCCCCAGATCGGCGAGAAGATGAATTGCATCAGGGAAAAACTTGTCATCAGCAAGCCCATCTCCAGCCCACCGCCCCCGAACCGCTCGACATAAAATGGCATGATCGGGATGATGATTCCGAATCCCAACATGACAACGACCAGCGTTGCGAATAGGATGGCAAGACTACGTTTCTGAACCAAATGAGTGCCTTATAAATTTCTCTTCACGAACGGATCAAAGGGAATATTATCTGACTGGTAGCTAACCATTTTGTTCAATTTAATTCAAGCAGGTGTTAGAAAAAGAAAAATTATACTCCCCTTAACCCTCAACCCCTCCTCTGGCACCCTGATGAGTAAACAATCACGCAGTTGTGCCAGGGGAGGGGTTTGTTCCCTCATCATAAAAATTTCAATTGTTGAGGAGTTCGAAGACTGCGTTCACCGCTTCAGGAACAGCTTCGGATACAGCCTCGGTTAGTTCCTCTGTAAATTGATAAGTCTGAATTGCTTCAACAGCAACGACATCGACCCGATCGGGTATTCTGGCACCGATCGCCTCGGCGGTTTGTAACGCGGTCATAAGCGTTGTGTCATGAGCTGAAGCAGAATGTCCTGCGGAAGGATTGGGTAGATCCGCGAGTGAATAAGTACATACCGAACCGATTGGTTTCATACCGGTTTCCATGGAATCTACCAGGATCACGCGTTCATAACCCAGGATTCGTTCCATCAGCGAAAGCCCACCGAGTGAAAGATAATCTACTTCCACATTCGGGAACTGCTTGATCAATTTTGAATCTTCAGGTCGATAATGGGTATGATATCGTGTATCGCTCGATATCTTCGTAACTACCGATTCTACGATCCTCCAACCAACACCATCATCTCCAAGGATCGGATTTCCCAACCCGATCAACAATGTTGACGTAGGACGAGAGACCGGCGTCGTCGGATATTCTTCAGTGGGTCTCTCATCCAGCGTCATTCTCCAAGCTCCTCGCTGTCAATAGTAGATGAACTCTCTGGAATCTTACTTGTCACGTGAACACCTGTAATCCTTCTCACAGTGGAGACAATCAGGTTTAACAGTATTGTTTTAACACATTGATCGGACTTCCATCCGCAGCATGGATGGTAACTTCGAGCGGCATTCTTCCAGGAAGAGAATGGGTTGCACATCCGAAGCATGGATCGTAGGCTCGAAAAGCCATTTCGACCATGTTCAGCATCCCTTCAGTAACAACCGAGCCTTTCTTAATAAGCGAGCTGGCTGCTTTATTAATAGACATGCTTATTGGTGCGTAATTATTAGTAGTGCCGACGATAAGGTTCACTTTGGTGAGTACCCCGCGTTCATCCGTCCAGTAGTGGTGAGTGAGCGTGCCGCGGGGGGCTTCTACGATACCGACACCTTCCGTCGGTTTAGCTGTGGGTATGGTATGGAAATTAGGTGAACTAACCTCTGGGTCAGTCGCCAGCTCTACCCATCTCTCGGCTGCGTAGAGTAGCTCGATTAAACGAGCCCAGTGGGTTGCCAATCTTTGATGGACAGGCTTCCCGCCCAGGGTTGAGTAGAAGCGTTCGTATTCCGCCTGGGCTAGTGGTGTGGCCATACCGTCGGATGCATTAAGACGGGAAAGTGGAGTAGCGCAGTACACTCCGGATTCCTTCCCATCCGTGAAACCTTTCCACCCCACTTTTTTCAGATATGGAAATTTCAGGTATGTCCAGGGCTCCACATGTTCCGCGATCCATTCCGTGTATTCGTTGGGTGCGTATTTACCTAGTCGAACACCTTCCGGATCGACCACGCTAATATTGCCGCTGTAAAAATTGACCTTATTTTGTTCGTCCACCATTCCGATGTAATGCGTCCGGTGGGTGTAGATATCCCCGAGGATCAAGTCTAAATAGGCCTTATTACCCAGAACGATGTCACTGAACAGTTTGAGGCTGAACTGGCCGAATTCGACCGCCCAGCGGCCCATTGCCTCAATCTCCTTGCGCTGCTCCTCGGTGATACCTTTGGTCATCCCGCCAGGAATGGATGTACAGGGGTGAACTTTGCGTCCGCCGATCATCTCAATCACGGTATGGCCAGCTTTCCGTGCCTGGATAACCTTGCCGGCGATCTCCAGACCTACCTTGTGAATAACTCCGAGGATGTTCCTTTCCGCGACCGGCGCATCCGGGCCCATCACGAAATCAGGTCCCCCGAGCGCATAAAAATGTGTTGCGTGGTCTGTGACATAGAAAGCGCTGTAGAGCAATTCACGCAGCAGCTTGGCGGTGCGGGGCGGATCGACATGATAGACTGCGTCCGCGGCTTTGGCCGCAGCCATGTGATGCGCTTCCGGGCACACCCCGCAGATACGGTTCGTGAGGAGCGGCATCTCCTCTACCGGTCGTCCGACGCAAAAACTTTCGAAACCCCGCAACTCTGGGATCTGGAAATACGTGTTGGCTACATCGCCTTCTTCATTAAGGAAGATTTCGATTTTGCCGTGGCCTTCAAGCCGGGTGATGGGATCGATGGTTATTCTTTGAGACATGGTTTGCTCCTGTGGGACATGAGTGCCTCTTGTCCTACTCCTTCTTCCAGGCTGGAACACCGGCTTTTAATATAGAACCCGCCAGGTTGAACCTGTAGAACTGCCCAGTCGGATCGACAAGTCCATCTAGAATCCGATCGATTTCCGCGGGCTCTTTCGCCTCGAGTACGGATGCGAAAGCTGAAATCAGCCTCGCTCCGTAATCTGTTACTCCCTCAGCGGGACCGTAACAACCAATGCATTGGGCACCTGCAACCGGACAGCGTGCGTTGCATCCGCTACGGGTGGCTGGGCCATTGCAGGGAATCCCCTGTTCAAGTAGACAAAGCGTAGGATCGGTGTCCAGGCTCCAGATGCGTTTGAATGCCGTGATAGTCTTCACATTGCGTGTTCGTTCGCACTCATCACAAACGGTAGAATTCCCGGCTCCGATCACGCTGCCTTTGGGTGGCAGTTCCGCTTTTCCTTGAATTACTTGAATGACAAGGTCAATAACTGCCGAAATTTGATGCGATTCAGGTGGGCAGCCGGGCATGTAGTAATCCACATCCACGACCTGGTCCAGGGTTTTCAGTGTTGGCAGGATTTTGGGGATATGAATTTCCCCTTCGGGAACATCAAATTCTGTCCGGGGGTAGATTTTATGTGGGTTATCCGTCGTTATTGTATTGAAGGCGGTTCGGACGATATCCTCAGATGGATTTAAATTAGCGAGACCCGGGATGCAGCCCTCGTTGGCACACGAGCCAAAAGCAACCAGGATTTTTGATTTTTCCCTGAGAAGATGGGCGATGCGCTCATTCTCTTCGTTGCGAATACCGCCATTGAACAGGGTGAGCAGTATCGAACCGTCCTCCATCGCCTCCACATCCTTGTATTTCGCATCCATCGCGACTGGCCAGAAGACAACCTCGAAATTCGCGTCCACATCCAGTATCTTTTCATGGGTGTTCAGGACCGCGATCTCGCAACCGCCACAGGAAGCCGCCCAATACATAGCAAATTTGGGTTTGGTTTTTGTGGTCATACGGGTACCTCCTGCACTTTCGTCAAGATCGAGGGAGAGCCTCCCTGGGGTTGGCCCCATTGAAGCGCACCGAGGGCCCGGATCTCCTCCACAAATGAAGCAACTTCATGCGCAAATTTGGCACCCTCAGCTGCGCTCGCCCATACCAATTTGATCCGGTTCGGTTCGATGCCAAAACCTTGTAACGTACGCCTCATTAATTGAAATCGTCGCAGGGCTTTGTAGTTTTGTTCAAGGTAATGACATTCTCCGGGATGGCAACCGGTGATCATCACACCATCCGCCCCATTCGCAAGCGCTTTAAAGACGAACGTGGGATCCAGCCGGCCGGAACACATCAGGCGAATCAGGCGGATATTGGGCGGGTATTTCAGGCGGGAGGTACCAGCGAGGTCTGCTGCTCGATAGGAGCACCAGTTACAGGTAAAGCCGATAAG
>MGNL01000146.1:0-794 GCA_001796785.1 Chloroflexi bacterium RBG_16_51_16
GCGATTCCGGATATTTCAGAACTTGTGATTTACATCACGGGATTAACTGGTTTGGATAAGCCATTGAATGAAACCGTTGCACATCGACCTGAGATTTTCTCCCGACTTGCAGGCTTTCGCCTAGAAGATCGAATAACAATGGAAGGTTTGATCAAGGTTTTGACCCATCCCGATGGTGGCCTAAAAAATATACCGCTAAATTCCCGGCGAGCAATCATCCTTAATCAAGTTGATACCCCCGGCTTGGATGCTCTTGCTCAGAGCATGGTTGAGCCACTCCTGGGTGTATTCTCATCCGTTGTCATCGCCTCTCTTAAACCCAATATTCACGAGCTTCCAAATATGAAGCCTGATGAGGCCAACCTGTTACCCCAAATTCATTCTGTGCGCGAGAGAATAGCGGGAATCATCCTGGCTGCTGGAGAATCAAAACGATTTGGAAGACCAAAGCAGCTGCTGCTCTGGAGAGGTGTACCATTCACACAAGCGGTTGTCTCGACCGCTTTATCCGCTCATCTCGATCCAGTCATCGTAGTCGTTGGAGCGCAAGCTAATCTCGTAATGGGAACGATCGATGATCTACCTGTAAAAATGGTGGTGAACGAAGAATGGTCGCATGGCCAAAGCAGCTCGATCCGAGCTGGGTTGCTAGCGCTTGATGAAATTCCTACAACACGGACCAGACCCGGGCCAAACCTGCCATGGATCGATCTCGTCGGGGGTGCGGTTTTTCTTTTAGCAGATCAACCCCAAATACCAGCTTCAGTTGTTGCTGCGTTATTAGAACTTCCTTC
>MGNL01000146.1:812-10679 GCA_001796785.1 Chloroflexi bacterium RBG_16_51_16
CCCTTGGTAGTCAACGAGCGCCGTGCCAACCCGGTGCTCTTTGATCGGGATACATTTCCTGATTTGAAATCGCTGACAGGCGATGGCGGTGGCAGGAAACTATTCAGCAAATATCCGGTCACTTACCTCCCCTGGCATGATAAAAACCTGCTGGTGGATGTTGATGAACCTGAAGATTATGAAAAGCTTTTATCAAATGATAATCTCTAACCAATGATCATGATTTCTGCCATTATTCTTGCAGCCGGTGAATCGAAACGCATGCGTCAGCCTAAAATGCTGCTGCCGTGGGGGAACACAACCGTTCTCGGGCATGTCATCCAGGTATACCAAAAAGCTGAACTCGGAAATATTATAGTGATCACAGGCGCGGAAAAGAACGCAGTTGAGCAGGTTGCTTCAGAGCAAGGTGTGACCTCCCTCCACAACCCTGATTATTCAAGGGGGGAGATGTTAAGTTCGATACAGGCCGGGTTGCGATCACTGGATACGGATGTGAACGCAGCACTGATATGTTTGGGAGACCAACCCCAGGTCCAGGAAAGTGTTGTTCGAGGAATTCTTCAAAGATTTGAGCAAGAACAAGTGCCATTAATCGTGCCAAGCTATAAAATGCGGCGCGGTCATCCCTGGTTGGTGTCCCGTACGTTGTGGCCCGCAATCTTAGACTTGAAATCCGCTTCATCAACCAGGGAGTTTTTAATGAAGTATGCCTCACAGATTACTTATCTGATTGTTGAAACACCTAGCGTGGTCGAAGATTTGGATACACCAGAAGAGTATCAACAACAAATAAAACGTACCGATAAATTTCATTGAAACGGAATTAAAACATTAATAACCGGACATGATCGGGTGTATTCGTTTAATATTGTGCATCGGTAGTTCGTCGGTACTATAAGGGTGTTTTCTAACAACTTTGTTATCTCATCGGACAGGATATTAATAAACCTATTAACTTAGTGATGGAGAATAAAGGTTAGTGTATTTCTGTACGGCATAAGCAAAATTGATTTGGAGGAACATTAATGAAAAACAGGCTTACGATAAGCATCAGCCTTACTTTAGCGTTAATCTTTGCACAGGTAGGTGTGGTTCTCGCAGCCCCATCAGCATTGGAGGGTGACATCAGTGGAAATGTTACTGATGTCCAGGTTGACGACACGACAGATCCAGACACGGTTTTAGTCACCGTGGATGATGGCCTTGGTGGCATCCAGACGGTCCGCATTTTGGCAACGGATGCGGTAACTCTCGGATTAGTTACCATTGATGAATTTGGTGTGGCAACACCTGTCGACCCCTTGCCAACTGATCCAAAAACCATATCCGGTACTCAGATCATACCGGATGCCGGGGCGGGTGAAGAGGAAGTTACGCATCCTGTCGCCCTTGCGCTGGCTTCTTTCTTCGGAATCGCACCCGAAGAGATCATGATGGTCCATGAACAGGGTGTTTGCGAAGGGACCACTAGCGATGAAACTGGAACAGAGGGTGCCTTACCAACCGGTGAAGGTGAATGCGACAGCCACAGCATCGGATTTGGTCTGATCGCCCAGTCGCTGTGGATGGCTAACGATCTTGAAGGTGAATTCGCGTGGCAGGATATCCTGCTCGCCAAGCAAGAAAAGGATTTCACCCCACTGGGAGCACCTGAGGATGTGACGAACTGGGGTCAATTCAAGAAATATGTAAAAGAATCCCAGGTAGATCCGGATAAAGGCCACAATCTCGGTGGCGTCATGTCTGGTCAGGAAGATCCGGTTGCGTCGGAAGCGCCTGAAACACTCGTTGAAGGTGCATCAACTCCAGGTGTAACGGGTTCAGGAGAATCCTTGCTGCTCACTACAGAGGATCAGCAAACCAATCCGGGTCAAGGTAATAATAAGAACAATAACAACCACAAAGGCGGCAACGGAAAAGGTAAAGGCAAAAACAAATAAACTCCGATGCTTAGATAGAACAATACAAGGCAGGCGATTAGCCTGCCTTGTATTGTTAATGCGTGATTTGGGTGAATATCTACTAACCCACCGCTTGATCTCTCCTGGCATTGGCTCGCAGAGCATCCTTACCCTCTCCGATAACTTTGATCAGCTCGTGAACGACCTCCGTGCCCATCCCAACAACAACGCCAGTGAGGAAGGTATCCGCTAATCCATTAAACGCCACTCCGACTGCTTGCAGTAGACGTAAATCGCTCAAGGCAACCAATCCGATCCCGAGGAGGGTCCCGCCAATCGTTGTATAGTATCGAAGACCTTTGGAGCCTCGAGCCAAGGGGCCGATTTCCGGATCGGGACTGATAATATTCCTGACTAACTGTAGAAATCGTTCGATAGCTGTTGAAGCCGCGAGGATGGGTGCAAATGGCTCCAGAAGCTGAGTTGGTCCAAATGGTGAATTCTCCTGAGCGAGGACAGCAGGGACGAATATAAGCGCCAGGATAATGACGAGCACAATAACAGTGAAGTATCGCTCCAAATCTTTCATGATGTTCTCCTCAGAGCTTTCGAGGCGCACGGGCTTTATTAGCTTTTTTTTGGAAATTGCCCTTGAGTATTAAAATCCCCCAATTAATCCTTGGAAAGGGTATTTGTGACCATTAACACCCCGACCATTTTGACCCGGAAACTTCACATCCGCTAAAGGAGGCGGACAAGCTGGTTATAAAAACCAACCAGATTTTGATCCTGGAGCAAGATGCAGTTAACTGGAGCCTACCGACTCTTTGTCAAACCTTCAATAATCCAATGGTGACCTGTTCGCCTTCAAATTGATCTGCGAGAAGCTGAGCGTTCGCAGGTGGTTTTGAAAACGAATATTTCTTTGCCAAAGTTTCTGTGGTTATATATCCCGCGTGCGCCTCAATCGCCTGTTTCAATCCACCGCTACTTTCGATAAATAGTTCGATGCGATCCACCACATCCAGGTTTGCGGATTTCCGCAAATCCTGCACCCGGCGGACGAATTCACGCGCCAATCCCTCGGAGACGAGTTCCGGGGTTAAAGCCGTGACAAGAGCTGCCACATACGCTCCTTCTTCTGCGACTGCGAATCCCTCTCTGGCGATCGCTTTTACTTCGACCTCCTCGGGGAGTATCGAATAATGTTGGTTATCGGCATCGAAAACAAGAGGCTTACCTGAGAGCAGGGTCTGTGCTACGACTTCGGAATCCAGGCTGAGAATTGCTTTCTTAATCGATGGAAATTTATTTCCATATTTTTGACCGAGTTGCATTGGCAGCGGTTTGACGGTATGGGATACCGCTTCCGAGCCTGAGTCCAACAGTCTCACCTGCTTGACATTTAATTCTTCAGCGATAATGGTGGAATAATTTTCAACCGCGGCGCGTTCTGCAGTATTCCCGAGGGAAAAGGCTGCTTCTTGTAATGGTTGCCGGACTTTTTTATTGGCCTTTTGTCGCGCTGAATGTCCCAACGAAACGAGGTGCATGACAACTTTCATGTCATGGTTCAGTGTTTCATCAATGAACTCAGGCAGGGTGAATGGCCATTCTGCCAAATGAACAGATTCAGGAGCATTTTTATCCAGAGAAACGACAAGGTTTTGATAGAGCTCCTCAGCCAGGAATGGCATGGCCGGGGCTAATAGCTTCGACAGGGTCACCAACGCAGCATAGAGCGTTGAATAGGCAGCTTGCTTGTCAGTGTCCGATTCATTCTTCCAGAACCTGCGTCGGGATCTACGCACGTACCAAGTTGAAAGGATCTCCACAAAATCATGGATCGGTTTGGTCGCACCCGGGACGTCGTAATTCTCGTATGCCTGAGTCACATCCCGAACCAGCACATTGAGTTCGGAATAAAGCCAGCGATCCAATTCGCTGCCAATCGCGGGAATGCTGGATAGTTGAGGTTTGTCAAGATTCGCGTACGTGACAAAAAATGAATAAACATTCCACAGGGTCAGCGTGAAATTCCTGACCACCTCACCAACTAACTGGCTTGAGAATCTGCGTTCATTTCCGGGCGGCGAAGCCGTATACAGATACCATCGCAGAGCATCCGCTCCGTGCACATTGATCACCTCCCACGGATCAGCGATGTTCTTCAATGATTTTGACATCTTTCGTCCTTCACCATCCAGAATCAATCCCAGGCAGAGGACATTCTTGAAGGAAACTTGATCGAAGAGCAGCGTGCTGATCGCATGCAGTGTATAAAACCACCCTCGGGTTTGATCCACAGCCTCACAGATGTAATCCGCAGGGAATTGGGATTTGAATCTCTCCTGATTCTCGAAAGGATGGTGCCACTGCGCCACCGGCATGGCACCCGAATCGAACCATACATCGATAAGATCCGGAACGCGAGTCATCTGTCCGCCGCATTCCCGACATGTCCAGTGAACCTCATCGACGTAAGGCCGATGGAGCTCAATCCCTTCCAGAACCCGCCCTGTGTTTTCGGATAGCTCCGCTATCGAACCGACACAGTCGCGGTGCTTGCAGGATTCACACTCCCACACCGGAAGTGGTGTGCCCCAATAACGTTCACGGCTTAGCGCCCAGTCGATATTGTTTTCCAGCCAGTTACCGAAACGACCCTCTTTGACATGCCCGGGAACCCAGTTGATCGTGTTATTCAATTCCACGAGTCGTGACTTTTGGGCACTCGTTCTGATGTACCACGATTCGCGGGCGTAGTATAAGAGAGGTGTTTTACATCGCCAGCAGAAGGGATATACATGGGTGTAAATTTCGGATTTGAAGAGCAAGCCTCGGGTAAGCAAATCCTCAATGATCAAAGGATCAGCGTGTTTTACAAACTGTCCCCGCCACGGTTTTACTTCCGGGACAAATGTCCCATCGGGCAGGACGGTCATCAAGACCGGCAAATCATATTCCCTGGCTACTTCCATGTCTTCGGCGCCGAACGCGGGTGCGATATGTACCAGACCTGTACCGTCCTCTGTCGTCACATAATTGGCAAGGGTGATGTAATGCGCTGGTTTTGAGGGCGGCATGAAAGTGAATAGAGGTTGATACTTCATGCCCTTCAACTTTTTTCCTTTATAGGTTTCCAGGACTTTATATCGACCTTCTCCCAGGACCTTATCAGCCAAGTCCCTGGCGAGGATCAATTTCTCTTTTCCACCTTCTTCCCGCTCATATTCAACTGTTACATAATCAACCTCAGGATGTACCGCCACAGCAACATTTCCAGGAAGTGTCCAGGGCGTGGTCGTCCAGACTAGAAGTGAGGTTTCTTTTTTATCCTGGAGGGGCATGCGCACATAGACCGATGGATCATCGGTCTCATGCATCGCCTCCGGATAGTGGACTTCATGATCAGATAAAGGTGTGCCGCAGCGCGGACAATAGGGCACGACTTTATACCCTTTATAAAGCAAATCTTTGCTCCAGAATTGCTTCAGGATCCACCAGACCGATTCAATATACTCGTTGGTATAGGTTACATAAGCATCCTCCAGGTCAACCCAAAATGCGATCCGGTCGGTCAACCTTTCCCAGTCCTGGATATAGGTAAATACCGACTTCTTGCATAATTCATTGAATTTTGCAATACCGTACTCTTCTATTTGTTTCTTGTTTGTAAATCCAAGCTGCTTCTCAACTTCGATTTCCACGGGAAGGCCGTGGGTGTCCCAGCCACCACGCCGCGATACGTGATAACCGCGCATGATCTTGTAACGCGGGAACATGTCCTTGAAAACCCGAGCCAGGACATGATGAACACCTGGTTTGCCATTCGCAGTTGGTGGCCCTTCGAAAAATACATATTCCGGACGGCCCTTCCGATGATCTATTGTCTTTTTGAATATATCTCTCTGCTTCCAAAATCTAAGCACGCCTTCCTCAAGGGTTTTGATATCAAGTTCATGAGTTACCGGTTTAAACATTTCCACCTCATCAAGGGTTTTACCGCAAGGATGTATATGTGCAAATAAAAAAAATCACTCGCCTCCGAACAGAGACGAGAGTCTGACTCACGTGGTACCACTCTGATTCCTGCGATGCAGGCACTTAACCGGATACTTTGATATCCGCATCTAGCTAACGGCTGATGCTGCCGGCTTTCTTAATCTCCTTAATCACCTGATCCTGGAATACCAGGCCGGTATCATGGATTTCGGATCGCAGCTCCGGGAGGATGTTCGACCCCTGCATTTCTCCCGGCTTTCACCTTCCCGGGATCGCTGAGTCAAACAGGGTCTACTCGTTCCCATCCTAGCTGTTAATAGAAAATTATACACACCTCAATTAATAAAGACAAGGTCGGTTACGGATGGAACATCACATAACGAATGTCATGTTGACGCAACTCTATCGGCTGGGTATAATCTGTTCCCGACGTTATTCCCATTCTTACAGGAGAGCAATATGGTAGCGGCAGAACCAGCGGAGATCACCGCGCTTGATCCGAAGACAAAATTAACCGGCCAGGTAATTAAAACAACCCTGGCGGGAGCGCTGGTGGATATAAATCAAACCCTGCCGGGTGTCCTCCATATCTCCCAACTCTCTGCAACTCCAATTAATAAAGTGGAGGATGTGGTTAGTGAAGGCCAAACGATCGTGGTCTGGGTCAGGCGGGTCAAAAAAGACCGCATCGAATTGACTATGATCGAACCCCTAATGTATGAATGGAGGGAGCTACAACCGGAGATGATCGTCAAGGGAAAAGTCGTCAGGCTTGAATCCTACGGGGTTTTTGTAGATTTTGGCGCTGAAAAACCAGGCTTGATCCATGTGAGCGAACTGGCACGCGGTTATGTCAAATCTCCATCCGAAGTCGTAAAAGAGGGAGACGAGGTTGAAGTAAAAATATTGGAAGTTGACCGGCGGAAGCATCAGATTCGTTTAAGCAGGAAAGCCCTTCAACCTGAAATCATCGAAGAGAAACCTCCACAACCGGTGGCCAAGCCTCCACAAAATCGGAAAAATCGGAAACAGAACAAAGAAACTGAAGAGACCCCTGCGGTAGAACAAGAGCCACAAATAACCGCCATGCAGGCTGCCTGGCAAGAGGCTGTCGAGCGATCTAAAGATCGTGAAAAAGTCCAGCGGCCAAAAACCCAGAAATCCATTTCCCACGAACATGAGGACATCTTGGACCGCACCTTAAAAAAGCGGATTACGACGGATGGTTAAGTTCCTGGACGCTATAGTGCAACTTGAAATCGAATAAACATTTATTGATTAATAAAGCAGCCGGGTCTATAAATTCGCCGGCTGTTTATTTTTTCCGAGTTATCCCACCAGGAACAAATATTCACAATAATAATCTTCTTGTCGATTAAATATATTATTGTGAAATCTGATTCAATTTGATTAACTGAAACACTCAGTGACGCACTGAGTGAAGGTACGCCTCCATAAATGCATCCAATTCTCCATCCAGGACTGCCTGGGTATTACCGGTCTCATATTCCGTCCTGTGGTCTTTAACCATCTGGTACGGGTGAAGCACATACGACCGGATCTGACTCCCCCACTCCGCTTTGGTGTATTCTCCTTTTAAAACCGCCACTTCCTGTTCTTTTTCAGCTTGTTTCAATTCCACCAGGCGGGCACGCAGGACTTTCATGGCATTTTCACGATTTTGGAGCTGTGAGCGCTCGTTCTGACAGGTCACCACAATCCCTGTTGGCAGATGGGTTAAACGGACCGCGGTAGCATTTTTTTGGACATTTTGACCACCTGCGCCCGATGAACGAAATACATCCAGCTTCAAATCCGAGGGGTTGATCTCGACCTCCGCTTCATCCATCGCAACTTGAGGCAGTACTTCAACAAGTGCAAAGGAAGTGTGCCTGCGATGATTGGCGTCGAACGGAGAGAGTCTGACTAGGCGATGAACACCTTTTTCGGATCGCAGATAACCATACGCGTAATCTCCGTTCACGGAAATTGTGCTGCTTTTTATCCCTGCCTCCTCACCCGGTGTAAGGTCCAGGACTTCCGTACTGAACCCGCGACTTTCGCACCAGCGCAGATACATTCTCTGAAGCATGGCAGCCCAATCCTGAGAATCCGTTCCACCTGCACCCGCGTGGATGGCCATGATCGCTGCATCATGGTCGTAATTACCGGACAGCATGGCCCGAAAGGAACGGCTACTGAGTTCCGCTTCAAGACGTGTGATCTCCGAATTAAGCTCGGAGTGCATGGATTCATCGCCTAGTCGGGTCAGTTCTTCCAGATCGGTTAATTGCTGATCCAATTGCCGCGCTGAATTGATCTCCGCGCGCAGACTGGATATGGTTTTCATGACCTTTTGGGCTGACTGTGGATTATTCCAAAAGCCTTGTTGTTCGCTATCCCGTTCCAATTTGTTGAGTTCGACTTCCTTATCGGTCAGGTCAAAGACGCTCCAGGAGCTGTCGATTTAATTCACGAGCTGACTGCAGGCGTTCAATCAAGTCTTGCATAAAGCCTCCAAGGTGTGAAATTGTTCCAACCAATCAGGGCCATCCTGATCAGTGAGTAAAGATATTTTCTTTTTTATGATCAAGTAACGATTTTTACAAAATAGGAATGAGTTATACAACGAAAAGAAATTATAACATTTGTAGATCGACACTCCGGATGGGCATAAAAAGCGATCTGAAATGTAGATAAGTTGTATTACCTTCGGCAATTCGGCTCGGAAAGGTGAGGGTATAATAAATCAATGATCTCAGAACCCGTCCATATAACGGATGCTTCCTTCGAAAAAACAGTCCTTCAATCCTCGATCCCAGTGATCGTTGATTTTTGGGCTCCGTGGTGCAGTCCCTGCAAGATGATCGCACCGACGCTTGAAAAACTGGCAGCTGAAAACGATGGCAAGCTTTTAGTCGCCAAGATCAATACCGATGAGAATCCGGAATGGATGCAAAAATTCGGCATCCAGGGAATTCCAACCTTGCTGTTCGTATCTGGCGGCAAGGTAATGCATCGGCAGGTCGGTGCCGTGCCAGAGAGGATGCTGCGAGATGTTGTATCTCAATTCATGGAAGTCATCAGCCAGAATTAAAGCCCTGCTGATTTGAATGCAATGAATAAGTTATCCTGGATCGTAATGTGCGCCAGTCTGGTGTTGAATGCCTGCATTCCCTCGCTTATCCCAACGCCTGCACCCCCAATAGACCTGGCTGCTACAGCCCAAATCCTGGCTCAACAGACCTCCGAGTCACTCTCATCCCCCACACTTTCACCTTCAAGTACTCCAATTACTCCTTCGGTCTCTCCGACATTTACCGCGACGAAGCAGACTGCAACTGAAACCCAAAATCCTGTTTTGTTAACTTTAACGGCGACTCTCGGAACAGGTACTCCAAGGATCCAAGGAACTACGACAGCTGGAACGCTTTATCCGATGCCTAGTTTGGCTACACCGAGCGCTACACGAAATCCTTACTCATTAACCCCCATTGAAACTTCTCATCCACAATTTTATGGTACACTCCCGCCTTACGTCCCTTCCGGGAAGATCCTTCTGGTTAATAAATCCGACTCGGATGTATACATCTCGCTCCAGGTAACCACGACGGAAGGTTTGAAGTCCATCCTCGAATATCCAGTGGATCAGAAAGTAACCTCGATCGCACCTGCCGGAAAATATTTTTATGTAGCCTGGGTGGGCGGCAAAAAAATAACTGGATCCTTCCGTCTTGACCGGGAAGCGGATATCCAACTCACCATCCTGAAGGATAAGATTGTCGTCCGTGAACCATAATTGAGTTTAACTACAAGGTTATTGAAAGAATGAAAAAGAAGAATTTGATCCCCCTGCTGATCCTGGCGGTGATTTCCGCTTCTTGTGGAGCGCAACCGCCACCAACAATGAGTCCCGCTGACGTTCAAGGCACGGCTGTGGCAGCTGCCTGGATCATGG
>MGNL01000146.1:10687-11073 GCA_001796785.1 Chloroflexi bacterium RBG_16_51_16
CATACCTAGTATCACACCCCTGCCTCCGACCGATGTTCCAAGCCCAACCCCTCCTCCAACGTTCACACCGCCAGCATTCCCCACTTCATCTGCGCTAGGTCAACCGACTTCAGCCCTATCGGCTCTCCAGCCGACAGCTACACGGGTTCCAGGATCGAGTGGTGATCCGTGCAATAAAACATTAACCACCAATCCTGAAAGCAAGCAGACAAACCTGCGACTCGATAATCAGACCAAGGCACCGGTAACGCTTTCCATTTATTTGTTTGAGAATGCCTATGGTGAATGCGGTTATCGCGGCTATAACCTCGGTGGGGGTTCGAAATCCACTGTTGAATTTCCATTTGGCTGTTATTACTTTGGCGCCTTCGTAAACGATCCGAAGA
>MGNL01000146.1:11103-12438 GCA_001796785.1 Chloroflexi bacterium RBG_16_51_16
GCAGTTGCGCATACACCGGGGAGCAGTGGACCGTCCGGATTACCCTGGATCGGATTGAACTAATCCCATAGAACGTGCCGAGCATCGAATCCCGAAGAGATATTTTCGATTTAAGAAAGGAAAGAAATGAGCCTTAAGAGCCTGCTCCTATCGCTGGCACTCGTCATGCTGGCTGCTGGCTGCGGACCTGCAGCGGAACCTACCTTGAGCCCTGCTGACGTTCAGTCGACTGCAATCGCTGCAGCCTGGACATTAGTTGCCGCCACGCAGCAAGCCATCCCAACGAATACACCCATTCCACCAACGAACACAGCGAGCCCAACACCACCAGCGACATTCACACCCTTCCCCACTTTTGCGCCTTTAACGCCTCCCTCACCTACAATTGCCGCTGGAGATCCGAATAACTGCAACAAGCCTTTGAACATGGGAGAGGCGGGACCCAAGAAAAGGGTGCGGATTGAAAATGTGTCAGGCGGAACAAGTCTGAATCTTTCCCTTGGACTATGGACACCCAATTTATTTGGTCAGTGCGGTTATCTATCATGGAGCGGGAAACCGGGTTATTGGAAGGAGATCATTGAGATACCAAGTGGCTCCTGGTCTGCTTATGCCTGGATCACCCTCAAACAGGGCAGCAGTGAATCCTCAGGATCCTTTTATCTAGGACCCAGCAAATCGGATGATTTATTACGACTGGTCATAAGGAAAGATTCAATAGCTCTGATAGGACCTTAACCAAATAAAAAGGGTTAACTCCAAAGAAATTCAGCCAGCGGTGACTTCTACCCGCTGGCTGTTGATTTTATGTTACCCCCGAGAGTGCGTTTTTCTACCTACTCGCTTGCACGCTCGATATGCGCCCCCAAAGCCCGTAGTTTCTCATCCACTTTTTCATATCCCCGCTCAATCTGTACAATATTCCGGATCTTGGAAGTGCCTTTTGCTGCCAGCGCGGCCAGCAGCAGGGACATCCCTGCTCGAATATCTGGACTTTCCAATTTTTCACCAAACAACTGGGTTGGACCCTGGACCAGGCATCGATATGGATCACAAAGGATGATCCTTGCGCCCATCCCCACCAGTTTATCGGTAAAGTACATACGGCCTGAAAACATCCAATCGTGGAATAGGACGGAGCCTTCAACCTGCGTGGCGACCGTTATCGCAATGCTTACCAGGTCGGTTGGGAAAGCCGGCCACACATTCGTCTTGATCTCTGGAAGAGCGCCGTCCAGGTCTGAAACAACTTTCAAATCCTGTTTTGCGGGAACGACAATATCAACTCCCTGCTGATCCCAAACGACACCAAGTCGGCGAAAGACTTGGGCAACG
>MGNL01000146.1:12529-14636 GCA_001796785.1 Chloroflexi bacterium RBG_16_51_16
GTAAATTCCCCACCATGCAAGGACGATACACCGGATATTTGCAGCGAATTTGTGCCTATGCCCTCGATGCGCGCACCCATTTGATTCAAGAAATTGCATAATTCCTGAACATGAGGCTCGGAAGCGGCATTCCGAATTCTTGTATCACCTTTAGCTGTGACACTCGCCATGATCGCATTTTCGGTGGCCGTAACACTGGCCTCATCGAGCAGGATATCCGCCCCATGAAGGCCACTGGCATGCAGCTCGAACATTCGATCGTAAGCCACGTTTACGCCCAACGCCCTTAAAGCTAAAATATGCGTGTCCAATTTGCGGCGACCGATCACATCGCCACCTGGAGCAGGCAGCTGGACATGACCCGTTCTCGCTACCAGGGGACCCGCGATAAGGACAGACGCCCTGATCTTGCGGGATAGCTCCGAATCCACCTTAGTAATCTCAAGCCGCTTCGCATTGATCCGCCAGGTCTTTTGATCCAGCTCTTCGACCTGCGCGCCAAGGCTTTCGATCAGCCGCCTCATCGCCTGGATATCACGGATTTGGGGAATGTTGTGCAAAACGACAGGTTCTTCGATCAACAGGCATGCTGCCATGATCGGCAGGGCAGCATTTTTATTTCCCGCGGGTATCAATTCACCCTTCAAGGGTACGCCACCTTCGATCACGAATTCATCCATGTAAATATCCTGTGCGTCCGGAGGTTATTTTTTCAATATTCATCATTGGCTATCCCGTCCCGCATCCTTAAAGAATTATCCCCGGCTTGGTCTGATAACATCATCTGGATCAATATTTTGAAAGAAAAACCTATCAAGATTGTAAGGCAGTTTCAACCTTTCGCCAAGCACATTACAGTTGACTTACACGCATAGTTCCCGGGTTATGTATGGAATATAATAAAACAGATGGTAGTGTTAATCCTACCCATCCTGGTTGGATGGGCGCTTGGCTATCTGGTAAATTATTTGTCAGACACTCTACCGGTTACTCGTCGATTGAGTCAACCCACATGTCCAAATTGCAGGCATGAGATTGGGTTGAGAGATTTTATGCTGGGATACAGTTGTCGTCATTGTGGCCGTCCGCGTTTTATTAGAGTGTGGTCTGTCCTCTTAGCGCTGACCGCGATGAGTGTATATATCTGGCTCAACCCCCCGCATAATCTGGGTTATCTCCTGGGAATGGCATTAATCACTTACTTCGCCGTCGTTTTCGTTATCGATATGGAAAATCGCCTCATCTTGCATCCAACAAGTCTGGTTGGCGCCGGCTTGGCTTTAATAGCAGGCTGGCTGGTACACGGGATTGCCAGATCTGTTTTCGGCGGCATCGCTGGATTTTTATTCATGCTCATTTTATATTATTTCGGAGTACTTTTCGCAAGATATAGAACCAGGCGGATGCAAGCCTCAGGCTTCACACCTGACGATGAGGAAGTCCTTGGTGCTGGCGATGTGATCCTGGCGGGGATATTAGGCCTGGCTTTGGGCTGGCCATTGATCTGGTTCGGCATCCTGCTCGGAATCCTGCTGGGCGGCGTATACGGGATCTTCCTGGTTCTTGCCATGGTCCTCACTAGAAATATCAAGGGGAGGGCTTTGCAAATTTTTATGCCATATGGTCCATTTTTCATTTTAAGTGCTGTCTTTATAATATTTTTACCGCATTTTATCCGTTACATGCTTCCCGGTTAACTCATGTGGATTGATCAAGCAATCGCCGGAGAATTCAGGAGGTGATCAACCATGAACTTCTTAAATAAAAAATCGACGAGCCAAAAATCCAGGGCTCAAACGATGGTTGAGTTTGCCCTGGCTCTACCGGTGCTGCTCATGGTCGTGTATGGTACGCTCGAAACAGGCCGGCTACTTTTTATATTTGCGTCTACAGTGACAGCTGCCCGTCAGGCAGTTCGTTATGGATCAGCCACAGGTGATAACGACTTGGGGACTCCCTACTACCAGGACTGCGCCGGTATCAAACAGTCAGCAGCAAATGTTGGATTTATCAACGTCTTTTCCGATATCAATATAACCTACGACCGGGGGCTTGATGTAAGCGGCAACCCCCAGGCTGTTAATGGCCTGCCGATGGACCAGGAATG
>MGNL01000147.1 GCA_001796785.1 Chloroflexi bacterium RBG_16_51_16
CTGATCAGCATGCATAAGACAAGCAGGATAGATAGTGATCGCGCTGACATGTTAAACAATCTCTATTCGACGATTACGAATTCTACCTTATCACCAATCTCGTAATCACCCAGGCGATTGGGATGCACTTCGAGTATATACATGGCAGCACTTTTGGGTGTATAAGCCGGCCGCCAGCCCCGTGCGATGATCTTATCCACGACGATCAGGTGGCTATTGATCCAAAAGACGGATAAGTCGAACGGTACAAAGAGCATATGGATGGCTGCTTCGAGCCGGCTGTCCTGCGTTCCAACCAGGAGCAATCCGTCATCCGCATGCAGCCGAGCATGGAACATCAGACCCCGCAGCCTGCACGAAAAACTCTCACAAAAAACCACCCGGGCAGGTGCGGCTAACTCATGCTTCAAATTTCGTACGGTTATTACTCTGTTCATCCACTATTCTCTTTCCGGCGATCAATTTTATCCCTCATTGAGTACCCGCCTTGAGATTGAACTCAGGATGGACATTTGCTATATCGATCCTACATTAGGTTACTAATGAAATATTATTCAATCCTTTTCCGTTATGAAAACATGGAAGTTTATCAAATAAAAGGATTTTCTTGGACTCTCTGTTACAGAAACATACCCAATCTGTGACCAATTTCCACTTATTTCAGATTGGCAGTTACGACCATCCGCAGTGGTTCAGTTAAACCGAGATGTGGACGATTTTCATGGGTTTATTAGAGATTCATATAATAAATGCTGAGCTGGAGGCATCTAAGCACTGATGTTGGTATAATTCGCCCGTCTTTTGGAGGATTCAGTGAGTTCCCGTAACCAATCGTTCTTTATCTATTTCCTGTTGATCGTGGCAATCGGCGCAATGTTCTATATGGGGTTCCGCGACCAAGGCGCCGCAGAACAACCGCTTACCATAAATGAGGTGGCTAGTTCCGTCCAGCAGGGTGACATTGCCCGAATCATTATTGAAAGCGATGACCGTATCCGCGTGATTTCACGCAGCGGATCTGAAGCGACTTCCAAGGATGGGATCGAATCCCGCAAGGAAGCCGATGCCACCCTCGTCGATCAACTGATCAGCCTGGGTGTAACCCCGGAACAGCTATCACCCGATAACGTTAAGATCGAGGTCAAAGCTCCGTCCATCTGGGGTGGTGTTCTGAGCAGTGCCTTGTATATTCTCCCGGTGATATTCATGGCCGGCGTGCTTTGGTTCATCTTCCGCCAGGCACAGGGATCCAATAATGCGGCTATGGCTTTCGGCAAATCCCGTGCCCGCATGTTCACCGGCGAGCATCCAACCGTGACGTTTATGGATGTTGCCGGTGTAGAGGAAGCCAAGCAGGAATTGTACGAAGTGGTTGAATTCCTGCGTGAACCACAAAAATTCATCCAACTCGGCGCCCGAATTCCCAAAGGTGTACTTTTAGTCGGCCCGCCTGGCACCGGCAAGACCCTTCTCGCTAAGGCTGTTTCAGGCGAAGCCGGAGTGCCGTTCTTCTCGATCTCCGGTTCTGAATTTGTTGAGATGTTCGTAGGTGTAGGTGCCAGCCGAGTCCGGGACCTTTTCGATCAGGCCAAAAGGCACTCTCCCTGCATTGTTTTCGTTGATGAGATCGACGCTGTCGGACGCCAGAGAGGCGCTGGTCTCGGTGGGTCCCATGACGAGCGAGAGCAAACCCTCAACCAGATGCTGGTCGAGATGGACGGCTTCGATACGGACACCAATGTCATCATCATTGCCGCCACAAACCGTCCGGATATCCTGGATCCCGCCCTGCTTCGCCCTGGTCGGTTCGACCGCCGGGTCACCCTCGACCGGCCGGACATGAAAGGCCGGGAAGCCATCCTGAAGGTACACGTCAAGGGCAAGCCGCTTGACCCAGCTGTGGATCTGGGTTCGCTCGCCCGCGGCACGCCGGGATTCGTCGGTGCTGACCTCGAAAATATGGTCAACGAAGGCGCCATCCTGGCAGCCCGCCGCAATAAGAAAGCCATCGGTCAGCCGGAATTGGAAGAGGCGATCGAACGGGTCGTCATGGGCCCGGAAAGAAAATCCAGGCTGATTTCCGATGAAGAAAAACGCATCATTGCTTATCACGAAGCCGGGCATGCCATAGTTATGAATGCCATCCCCGAAGCTGATCCCGTCCAGAAGATCACCATTGTAGGACGCGGCCAGGCTGGCGGTTTGACCTGGTATCGCCCCGAGGACGACCGGCTGTTGACTTCACGTAAAAAATTGATCGCCTCCCTGGCAGGTTTGCTGGGCGGCAGGGTCGCCGAGGAGCTCGTCTTCGATGATATTACCTCCGGTGCCGCAAACGATATCGAACGTGTGACTCAAATGGCACGCCTGATGGTTACGCGTTATGGCATGTCTTCCGAAATGGGATTGATGATCTACGGTCAAAAAGAAGAGCTGATCTTCCTAGGTCGGGAAATTTCCGAACAGCGAGACTACTCTGAAGCCATCGCCGAAAAAATCGATGCTGAAGTGCGCAAGATCGTAGACGATGCCTATACCCTGGCCAAGAAAATACTCCACAAATATCACAAATATCTGGATGCGGTGGCTGCCAAACTGCTCGAGGTCGAAACCTTGACTCGTGAAGAGTTCGAAGAGGTGTTTCCCCCGCCTCACCCAAAGAAAAGCGGAACACCGCAGCCTGCGCTCGCGTACGCCAATATTAAGTAAAACTCAACCTTACATTAATTGAATGGCGGCCTGATGGCCGCCATTCAATTTAAATTCTTGTGCTTACACTGCTGCAGTCTCTTTATGCTGCCTTACAAGCTCTCTGCGTAAAATCTTGCCAACGGTTGTCTTTGGAAGTTCGCTGCGAAATTCGATATGCGTTGGTATCTTATAAGAAGCCAGGCGTTCCTTGCAAAAAGCCTTGATCTCTTCCTCGGTCAGGCTCTCACCTGGTTTTAGGACGATCCAGGCCTTAACCGTCTCGCCGCGATACGGATCCGGAATGCCAGCCACACCTGCCTCGAGTATTTTGGGATGCGCGGTCAGAACTTCCTCGACCTCGCGCGGCCAGACCTGGTAGCCGCCGGGTTTGATCAGCTCTTTCTTCCTGTCGACGATATAAAAGTAACCGTCTTCGTCCATGCGCGCAATATCGCCGGTATACAACCAGGTCTTTCCATCCTTCAATTTTCGCAGGGTGTTGGTGGTCTCGGTCGGCATGTTGTGATATCCCTTCATCACCTGCGGACCGTGAATGATCAGCTCACCAATCTCGCCCATCTTCATTTCTGTCTCACCGTCATCCAGGCTGATGATCTTGCAGTCAACGTCCGGCAGTGGCAGGCCGATCGATCCAGTCTTATTGACTCCGGCTAGCGGATTGCAGTGGGTAGCGGTTGGCGCTTCGGACAAGCCGTAACCTTCAAATAACTTACCACCACTTAATTGCTCAAAGCGTTCTTTCGTCTCTCTCATCAATGGTGCTGACCCCGATATGCACGCCTGGATGGATCCCAGGCTGACTTTTCCCTCCTTGACATGCGGGTGGTTATTTATGGCATTGTAGAGAGTGGGGACGCCTGGAAACGTTGTCGGTTGGTATTTCTTGATATTTTCGAGTACATCCGGTATATCGCGAGGATTTGGTACCATGACCATGCTCGAACCTGATGCGATTGCATACAACATTCCGGCGACCATGCCATAAACGTGGAAGAGCGGGATGGCCATGAGCAGGATGCCCTCACCGTCCTTCATGCTGGAAAACCAACCCTTCATTTGCAATGTATTTCCCACCAGGTTGCGGTGCATGGCTACCGCGCCTTTGGAGATGCCCGTCGTTCCACCTGAATACTGGAACAAGGCAGTATCATCTGGGTTGATAATCAAGGCTGGACGTTTGGTATCTTTGTTTTCTTTAAGAAGATCCTTCATCCACACGTCATCCTTGGCAAGGCCGCCTTCGATCCTGAATCCACTCTTCTTTTCCCTGGCCAGCGTGAACAACACTCGCAGGAAGGGAGGTAAAGTCTCCTTCAGATTGGAGACGATCAATTTCTTAATTTTTGTTTCAGGTTGCGCTTTCTTGATCGTCTTGTAAAAATTAGTCATTACGAACATGATTTCGATGCCGGCATCATTGACTTGGTAAGCGATTTCCGGTGGGGTGTACAAGGGGTTGACAGCCACAACAACCCCACCGGCTTTGAGGATCGCAAAATAAGCCATTACGAACTGGGGAGTGTTGGGTATAAAGATCCCTATCCGATCTCCTTTCTTAACTCCCATGGCTTGCAAAGCTGCCGCCAGACGGTCTGTAACCTCGTTCATTTCCTTGTATGAAATGACCGCGCCTTTGAAAATTGTGCAGGCACGGTCTGGATAAATGCGTGCCGCTTCTTCCAGGAAGTGGAAGAGCGGTACTTCGGGATATTCAATCGTACGAGGTACTCCCTTATCGTAATGGGAAAGCCAGGGTTTATCGTTCATTGCTCCTCCTTGGGTTGAGTTCCATAATGGAATTCTTTCAATATCATCAAATTCATTTCTGGATGTCGGTATTCCCCCGCCCCGGTTTGATGATTTCTAAACCGCCATGAAAGAGCTCCATTTCGTTAAAAACAGTATAGCCGTGAAAAAATTAAAAGTCAATTAGAAGGGATTGGAAAGATCGATATCCACCTGGTCCTGCCTACCATCGGTAGGTAATCCTCCCACCTCTGTTTGCGAAAATCTGCTGTAAGTTTTATTGCTCGAGCTGATTTGTCAGGTCACGGTCATAGGTCGACTTTAACCATCTTTCGATGTTCTCGACGAGCTGTGGATCACCAGCGTAAAACCAATGAAAATTTGGATCGGATTCCTTGAACCAGTTTGCCTGCCTGCGAACAAAGATCCGGGTTCGCCGTTTCATTTCCATTATGGCTTGATCTCTTGACCATTCGCTGTTAACGACCCGGGAAGCCTCCTTGTAACCGATGGCAGACATGGATGGCAGGCTCGGGGAATAACCCGCCGCGATCTGACGCTTTACTTCTTCCAATAATCCGTTTTGGAACATTTGCTCGATCCGCTTATCGATCCGGTCGTAAAGTTCAGGGCGCGGTCTAGTTAGTCCGATGCCAATCAGGCGATACGGACTTTCACCACGCGCGCGCTGTTCCGAAAACTTGCGCCCGCTAAATAAGATCACTTCCAGGGCACGGATAATTCTGCGTACATTTCCCGGTTCGATCTTCCCAGCGGCTTCCGGGTCCATTGATTTCAGGATTTGGTACATCTCCTGGCTGCCCTTGTTCTCAATGATCTTTCCTAGTTCAATCCTGAGTCGCTCATCCGGCTTCACCTGTGGAGGTTTCCAAGATTCTTTGACCGCACTGATATATTGCCCGGTCCCACCTACCAGGATCGGTACTTTCCTCTTTTTATAAATTTCTTGAATGGCAGCATATGCCCTGGATTGAAACTCAGCCAGGCTGATCGTCTCACCTGGATCGGCGATATCGATGAGATGATGGGGTACTCCCCGGCGGTCATCAATTGAAGGTTTGGCCGTGCCGATATCCATGCCCCGGTAGAAAAGGCGGGAGTCGGCAGAAACGATCTCTCCATCGAGTCGTAGAGCCAGTTCGATAGCGGTCTCGGTTTTCCCAACCCCGGTTGGTCCAACCAGCAAGATCAGCCTTTGTTTGTCCATTTACCTAATTCGGTAACAGTATCAATTCCTACTTTGATATCCCACCCTCGTTGTAACATATTTGATCTCTGCTTAGAGGTTCACATTCTCGAAATGGGTGATGACAGGTTTTCTTCCGGGACTGCCCACCACAGCCAGAATATCAATCTGCCAGTGATCAATGCCGTGCTCGCTTGCATAATACTCGGCTGCAGCGGTCATATGAGCCTGTTTCTTTGGAGTAACCGATTCCTCCGGATAACCCAGTTTACTGGAGGTGCGGGTCTTTACTTCAAAAAATGTAGTAATTTCATCTTGTAACGCAATGATATCGATCTCGCCGAATGGTGTGTGTGCATTCCTTGCAAGAATCGCATAACCGCACACGATAAGATGATCCGCCGCGGCTTGTTCACCCCAACGACCTATCCGCAGGTTATGGCTCTTCATGTTCGGAATCTTTCCAGGATGGTCCGCAGGTTTGAGGCGCGATTTTTCCGCTTCGACCCAGGTTCTTTCAATAATCTTTCGTAATATTGGAGGGTGATCTTGCTTGTGCGCTCAATGGAAAATTCTTGAGACGCGTGTTTGGCTGCCTTGCTCATTCTGGTTCGTAGTTCGGTGTCGATGCACAGGCGGGTGAGTCGGGCAGTGAACGCAGGCTGGTTATTGGGCGATACAAATCCAGTCAAACCGTCAACGACGATGTCAGACACACCAACAGAATCGATGCCGACCACGGGCAAACCAACCGCCATGGCTTCAACGATTGACAGAGGATGAACTTCGCTTACGGAGGCGGTCGTGAAGACATTACACATGGCTAGATATGCCGGAAGCTGCTCGTATTCGATCATGCCGGTAAAGCGAACGCGCTGGCTTATTCCCAGTTCAGCAACCAGGGATTTAAGCTCTGCTTCAATCTGGGGCTGCCCGCCTCCGATCAACAATAAATGAACATTGGGTAACACCGATGCGATCCCCGCGAAACACCGCAGCAAAAATGGAAGATTTTTTTCAACCGCCAGGCGTCCGGAGTAAGCAAGTAGGATATCCTCGGAAGCGTATCCCAATTTTGGGCGTGCGATTGGCCTGGGAGAATGAAAATGACGCAGGTCAACTCCGTTTGGAATGACTTCGATTGGGCTCACCACTCCGAGTTCTCTTAAAACCTGTTTCATGCCTGCTGATGGAGATATAACGAGATCGACCGCTTCACAAAAGGAAGGCATGTAAGCCTGCAGTAGACTCTGGCTTAACTCCTCGGGCATAAGCGGCAAATAGACCTGCGCATAAAGATCATAACGGGTGTGGTTGGTAAATACGATCGGTATGTCTGCTTGACGGCAGTAATACAAAGCCAACCTCCCGCTCAGAAACGGGTGGTGGACATGGACAACATCCATAGTTTGCAGGGCTTTTTTAGCTGTGCGTGTATATCGGAGGGAGAGGTAGTAATTCGAATCGAGAAGTGGTATGCCGGGTGAGCGGATCACCCGCGGGTCACTCTCCTCCGTATACACCTTGGTCTTGCCAAAGGTAAACACGTAAACTTCATGACCATTCTGTTCCAGGTTGGTTTTATTTAAGTCAATGTAATTGGTGATGCCGCTGATGTGTGGTTTATAACTATCCGCCATCATCCCAATGCGCATGATGAACTCACCTTTTCCTTGTGATTCATGCCTGTCTGGTGCGTGCAATCAGTGGGGAAAGACTTGGTTTTTCCTCAATCACGGCTACGTGCAGGATAGACTTCATAAACCCATGCTAAGGCATGCGCGGGGGGCTGTCAAGATGATTATGGTAGAATGATTCTCCCACGCAATGGACAACACGGTAAAACTAATCCTGCGGGAAAAAGAATATGAAGTCCGCCAGGGGATGACTTTGCTGGATGCACTCAAGAAAAGCCAGATCATACCCGAATCGGTTATCGCTACGCGCGATGGTGAGCTGATCCTCGATGATGAAATTCTCAAGCAGGGCGACGTTATAAGATTGATTGCTGTAATTTCCGGGGGTTGATTGGTCGGCAGAAAATGACTACCCGTTGTTTGGGCCTGAATGATTGCAAAGTTAAAACGGTAGGTTGAAACGCCAAATTGAATTCTGTCCACCGGTTCACACCTCTTGATTTATTGTTTGAGTAAATATCCATGAAATGTAGAAAATGTGGCGAAAAAGCATCCGTAAACATGCGCCAGCACAAATTGGCGTTGTGCAAAGACCATTATCTGGAATGGATTCCCGAACAGACGGATCGCTTTATAAAAAAATATCAAATGTTTTCTCCCGATGAGCGGATCCTTGTTGCCGTTTCGGGTGGGAAGGACTCGCTCTCTCTCTGGGATATATTGGTCCGCCTGGGTTTTCATGCGGACGGCTTGTATATCGGCTTGGGCATCGATGGGGGTATCAATTATTCGAACGAATCGCAGCGTTTGACGGAAGAATTCGCAAACCAAAATAACCTAAAATTGCATATCGTGGAAATCGAGCGCGAGTATGGGTTGTCCATTCCAGCTCTGTCCATGCAGACGCAGCGAGGTCTGGGCAAACCCTGTGCGGTTTGCGGATTGACAAAACGCCATGAAATGAATCGCATCGCCCGCGATCTAGGGTACGACGTGCTAGCCACAGGCCACAATCTGGATGACGAAGCTGCCGTACTTTTTGGCAACACCCTGACCTGGTCGGCAGATTATCTTCTTCGCCAGGGACCGGTCCTGCCTGCATCGGATGGTCTGTCGAGAAAGGTCAAACCTCTTTGCCGGTTCTACGAGCGCGAGATGACGGCATATGCGCTTCTTCGAGGAATCAACTATATATATGAGGAATGCCCTCACGCTGTGGGATCAACCTCGATTTATTACAAGGAAATTCTGAATCAAATTGAGACCGCCCGTCCGGGTGCAAAATTAACCTTCTATCTGCGGTTTCTAGAAGCCAGACGTAGTGGCGAACTATTTGTTGAACCCAATCTTGAAGCAGCTCATCTTCATCCATGTACAAACTGCGGACAGCTGACCTCAGCGCCCGATTTATGCACCTTCTGCAGGATGATGGAGAAAGTCAAACCCACACCAGTTTAAATTTAGGGATTGCATAACCGAACAGGCTTCATGCTTCAAAAGAGTTAATTTTCTCAGCCGCCGAGCGTACTTGATCTTCGAATAAAGTGAGCCATAGCAAAAATGACTGATCGAAACAGGACATTAACCCGGAAAAAACCGATCAAACAACCCCCAGTTCTGTTTGATAAAACCCAGGCGATCATCAAGAAATTAAATACCCTGCTGGGTGGAACGATCATTTCCTATTTCAATAATCCACGCGGGAGCATTTGTCATGATGATGTGGTTGCGCTTTATGAACTCCTGGAGACTTTGGGCAAAACGCCGGAAATTTATATCTTCATTAAATCGAGCGGGGGCAATGGTCAGGCCTCGCTGCGGCTGGTCAATGTTCTCCGCCAGTATTGTGACCGCGTAATTGCACTTGTTCCGCTGGAATGTGCCTCCGCGGCAACCATGATCGCCCTGGGCGCTAATGAGATCCTCATGGGCCCAATGGCTTATTTGACCGCTGTGGATACATCCCTGACCCATTCCCTTTCACCCATAGATAGGGACAACGAACGGGTCAGCGTCAGCCTGGATGAACTGACCCGGGTGGTGCGCTTATGGCAGGCTCAGCGTACGGATTCGGATTCCCGTGAGAACCCTTATCAGCAATTGTTCCAGCATGTCCATCCGCTCGTGATAGGCGCAGTGGATCGGGCGGAATCACTTTCCATCATGCTTTGCAAGGAGCTGCTGGCCTATCACATATTGGATGAGGCCGTTGCTGATCAAATCGCAAATGCATTGAACGCGAAATATCCCTCTCACAGCTATCCCATATTGTATGAAGAGGCTGAGCGGATAGGATTGCGTGTCAGCCGGATGCCGTCGCAGATCAACGCGCTGCTATTAGAGCTGAATGAGTTGTATAGTGAAATGGGGCAGCGAGCCACAACGGATTATGACGACACCCACGCGCACGGAAACGAGATACTCAACATCTGGGAATCAACGAAATTACAGGTTTACTACCAGCAAGATAAGGACTGGTTCTACCGCACCGAAGAACGACGCTGGATCACGCTCAACGATAACAGCAGTTGGCGCCGCATTCAGAAGGTCGGAAATACCGTTCAGAAATCGATCTTGCATATCACTTGAACATTCGAACCGAAATTATGAAAGAGCGCCTCCGCAGATTGCTGCGGAGGCGCTTTTTTATCCTGATCAACCAGGCATGTTACCAAGGAATGGTTTTCGTCCGATTCGATAAATTCACGCCGTTTCAAGATAGCGCTGAATCTCGTAATCGGTTACGTGGATTCGGTAATCATCCCACTCCTCCCATTTAGCGCGGGAAAAGGCTTCAAAAATCGAATTACCAAGGGCGGATTTCAACATCTCATCCCTCTCCAATTCATCCAGTGCCTCAGCCAGTGAGCCTGGCAGCTCGCCTACACCCATGCGTACCCGCTCTTCCTTTTCCAGATGATACAGGTTGATGTTGTTCAACGGTTTGGGGGGCGTCAAACCCTTATCGATGCCATCCAACGCTGCAGCCAGCATCCCTGCAAAGGCCAGGTAGGGATTCGAAGAAGGATCGGGGAAGCGCAGCTCGGCGCGCATGGATTTATGACGGCCTTCGGTGTATCGTGGAATGCGGATAAGGGCAGATCGGTTGATCTGCGCCCAACCGATATAGACCGGCGCTTCATAGCCTGGAACGAGTCGTTTATAGGAATTGACCGTCGGGGCGACGAGGGCTGCCAGTGCCCGGGCATGCGCCAATTGACCGGCGATGAAAGAATAGGCAACCTTGGACAGGTGATATTCATCCTTGCCGTCGAAGAACAGGTTTTCACCTTTCTTATCGAATAAGGATTGATGGCAATGCATGCCAGATCCATTCATGCCAAACACAGGTTTCGGCATGAAAGAGGCGGTTAATCCTTGTTGCGCTGCGATCGCCTTGACGGTGTATTTCAAGGTCATCACATTGTCAGCCGCCCGCAAGGCATCTGCGAACCGGAAATCGATTTCGTGTTGACCAAGAGCCACCTCGTGATGGCCGACCTCGACCTCAAGTCCCATGATGTCCAGGGCATCCATCAAGGATGTGCGCACGCGCGCCGCCTCATCATAAGCCGAGAAATCGAAATAACCGCCGATGTCGTGCGGAACAGGGTGTATGTCACCGTTGGCAGGCTTGAACAGGAAGAATTCAGGTTCGGGACCGACGTTGTAGATCCAGCCGCGCTCGGATATTTTTGCCAAAAGCCTCTTTAGCAAGCCTCGTGGGTCTCCTTCAAACGATTTTCCGTCAGGCATGTAGATATCGCAGAAGACCCTAGCCCTCCGCCGTTCCTGCGAGCTCCACGGAAGCACGGCATACGTGTCTGGATCGAGTCTCAGGTGCATGTCGCTTTCTTGAATTCGCGCAAATCCTTCCACGGATGAACCGTCGAACCAGACTCCATCCTCAAGGGCTGCATCCAGCCCTCTCACCGGCATATCCACGCTCTTCACGGCGCCGGTAACGTCTGAAAATTGTAGGGAGATGAACTTTATTTCATCATCCTTTACTCGTTTTAGCAAATCCTTTGCATCCATAGCGCTCCTTTTCTACAAACTTATTATAAGAATGGGTTGAAATTGTTGGTCTGGATCCAGATCACAGTCAGTCAGCAGGCAGTGCAGCCGTTTCCTCCTTATCCTTCACCCTGGTTTGACTGGATGTGTTGATCAAAATCACCGAGCCGACGATGATCACGGCCGCAATCACGGTGCGAAGGCTCAGCAATTCAGCGCCCAACCAGGATCCGACTATCAACGCGATCACTGGATTGACGTAGGCATAGGTGGAGACCAGCGGCAGCGGCGCATTCCTAAGCAGCCATGCATAACAAACGAATCCGATCAGAGCACCGAAGACGATAAGGTATCCAAGGGATACCAGCGAGCGTGTGGTGATCTCTGAAATTTTCAATATTGTCCATTCACCGGTCAAAATAGCGAGCAGGTATAAACCTACGCCTCCCGCAAACATTTGGATAGCAATACTGGTGAGAGTGGAAGTTGGCATGTCGGTGTGATGGCTGAAAACCGAGCCGAATGCCCAGAATATCGATGCACCTAACAGCGCAGGAACACCATACACAGCCATTCGGTCCGGGTTGATGGCTGCATGGGTAGATCCGGCCAGAAGAGCAATTCCACCAAATCCGATAAGAACCCCAAGGATGACGCGCCAATCCGGTTTGAGACTGCCAGGCCGGAGAGCATCGATGATGACCATCCAGATTGGTACGGAGGCGACGATCAATGCAGCAATGCTTGATACGACATATTGTTCCGCCCAACTGACGATGCCATTGCCTCCAACAAGCAGCAGCAATCCAACGATGATTGCTGAGCGCCACTGCCGGGGTGTTGGATTTTGATCACCCGCTGACCTCCGCCAGGCGTACAGGAGAATGGCGGCAATGAGAAACCTCGTCCCGGCCATAAGGAATGGGGGGATGGTTTCAACCGCGAACCGGATCGCCAGATAGGTTGAGCCCCAGGCGATGTACACAGCGATCAAAGCAGTCCAAATTTTTGCTTTCATTTTTCTCCTGCGCCAAATTACACTAATACTCTTTCACTGGTATTCAGCTGGCTGGCTTCCCAACCCAGCAGTGCTTTTTTCCTGGCTGAGCCATACCGATAATTTCCAAACTCGCCAACCTTGCGGATGACTCGGTGGCATGGGATGAGCACGGCTACTGGATTATGACCAACGGCATTGCCAACTGCGCGGCTAGCCGACGAGTCACCGATGCCTTGTGCCAGTCGCTCGTACGTTGTCACCCGACCCGGTTGGATATTCATGAGCGCTTCCCATACTTTGAGCTGGAAATTGGTCCCCCTCAGATGCAGTTTCAGATTACTCCCGCTCCGGCGTTTGAGATCGAAAATGGGTTTGACGAAAATTGCTGTTGCTTGATGATCTTCCATCAAACGGGCTTGTTTCCATTCCAGTACCAGCGTGTCAATCGCAGCGCCTTCCCCTGACTCGACAAATCCAAGATGACAAATGCCTCGGTCGGTGATTCCAACCAGGGCTTTACCAAAGGGCGTCTCGTGAATCCCATAACGGATAGTCAAACCGGCGCCGTGTGATTTGTATTCACCGGGAGTGATGGCCTCCGTGGTTATAAACAGATCGTGCAGTCGTCCCAGGCTCGATAATCCCACCTGGTAAGCAGTTTCCAGCAGGTTCTCCGATTTCTCCAACCATTCCTTGGCCGATTGCTTGGTGAGATATTGCAGGAATCGCTTTGGGCTTATTCCAGCCCAACGCGTGAACAGGCGCTGGAAATGGTATTCGCTAATTCCGATTTCCCCTGCGATATCCTTGAGTTCCGGTTGAAGGTTTTTATTCTTTTCCAAAAACAGGATAGCCTGCTCTATCCTTCTGTAATCTTCGCTGGCTTGATGATAGGTGTAGGTATTGTTATACATTTGAGTCTCCTTGGGTATCCGCTGAACATTGTAGGGTTCCCCCGGTCCAAAGGCTACCCGATTCTTGCTCAATTGCATTTGTTCCCCTGACCGTTCTTCCAAACCGGTAGATCGGATAATTTCGGATCCTATCATTCAGGATGCCATCCCTACCACATCGTAGTGAACAACTCGGGGCTCGAACTCCAGCAAAAAATCCTGATCTTCGGGATAATACTTTGCCTTTTCAACGTCCTCTCCTGCAAAATCCCGGATCGCTTCCAGATTTTCCCACAGGGTAAGGGTCATAAAATGGGTCACACCTCCATCCGCTCTCTCGAGAATATGCACACTGAGATTGCCTCGGATGGAACGATAATCGGGTATGGCTCGTTCATTCACATACTTTCGGTATTGAACAGCCTTGGTTGTCAGGACCTTTCCATGCCACAAACGAGCAATCATTGTGCTCCTTCCATGGGTTGTTCGAAAACTTCATCGAGCGGCGACCCGTACGGTCTTTCTGCGCACGACCGGAAATTTAAACCGATGCCTGGTACAAGCCGCAACACGAGTAACCATTCTCCCGTAAAACAAAAGAGCACGCCAGGGCGTGCTCTTAAAATAATGCTCAGCAATTAAAAAAGCAGCCCTTCCAATGTCAAAGCAGACAAGACGCGCTTCGTGCCTGCATCACTGCGTCCGCTTTGTTTCACCCGTTGCCGGATGGGTTTGAGCGGAGGCCAACCGTGTTTCATAACACCGTTGGTCCGGTCGCTTTCTTTGGAAGGAGAAGGGAGCCAGTGATCTGGCTCCAGAGGCATCCGCTGATCGATCCGATTTTTCCGATAACACCCACTCCCATCCCCATTTCCGTGATTTGAAAATGAGCATGAGCTGGGGTCGGTTAGCGTCCCGTTCGCACGGGAGAACCTCCACCTCGTAGTCCTGCCTGCTTCCAGCCAGGACCCAGCCGCTAGATCTCCATTATTCAGTTTTTAAGTAGTTATGTCCAAAAGCCATAACGCCGCTCATTTTACACGTGCATCCATTCGCCGTCAAGTTGGGTTTTCGAACAAATGGCAGGTTGTAGTTAGTCTAATTATTGGATAAGATATATCCAGATTCAACCTCTTGCAACAACTTTCACTACCAGGATAAAAAACGGTTGAGACTTTACTTCAGGAGAATAAGTCATGAATTCTGATTTTCGGATCCAGGATTACATTGATATTGTCAAAGAGGGTATGGTCAGGAAATTTGGCGCAAGGCCACCCAAGAAAGTAATCATCGTCGGTGCAGGTTTAGCCGGACTTTCAGCTGCTTATGAGCTCCTTCAAGCCGGTCACGATCCAATTGTGCTGGAAGCTCAACAACGTGTGGGTGGTCGTATTTATACAATGCGTGAACCTTTTGCCCAAGGTTTATACGCCGAAGCTGGTGCGATGCGAATTCCTCGCGCCCATACCCTCACCATGGCTTACATCGATAAGTTTGGTTTGCCCACCTCAGACTTTGTCATGGGAAATCCCAAAACCTACGTCCACGTTGGAGGGGTCCGACGGCGCATGGCAGAGGTGGTGTCGAATCCGGAGTCACTTGGCTTCGAAACCCATGCCGGTGAAGAAGGACGTCTTGCCGGTGATTTCTGGGAAGAGACGATTCGACCTCTGGTCAAGCAAATCGAGAAAGACGGGGAGACGGCCTGGGAACAAATTTACCGCGAATACGACCAGTACTCCGTGCGTGAATTCCTGGAGCTCAAGGGCTGGTCTGAAGGCATGATCGAAATGTTTGGATTGCTCAATAACCAGGAATCGATGATGAATTCTTCGTTCCTCGAACTTTTCCGCGAGGACGGCGGAAATTACTATACCAACATGGTTCAGATATCCGGTGGAGCAGACCATTTGCCGCAGGCATTCCTGCCTGCGCTCGGATCCCGTATTCGATACGGCGCCAGGATGGTTGCCTTGGACCAGGATCCACGGAAGGTAACGGTGCATTACGTCTCCCATGCCGGACGGTTTCAGGTCTCGGGAGATTTTGCGATCCTTACCCTGCCATTCCCTGTATTGCGCCACATCGAGATTCTTAAACCATTTTCACGGCCCAAGCAGCGTGCCATCCGTCAGCTTCATTACGACGCGTCGGCAAAGATATTTTTTCAAACCCGCACCCGCTTTTGGGAAATAGAAGAAGGCATCTTCGGAGGCGGCACGGTCACGGATCTGCCCATACGGAATTTGTACTACACAGACTATGGTAAGGAGACCGGGAGGGGGATACTGCTGGCCAGTTACACCTGGTCGGAGGACGCGCAGCGCTGGGGATCATTATCCCCCCAGGAGCGCATCGTCCAGGCTCTGGAGAATGTTTCCGCCATTCATCCGCGCATTCTTGAGGAATTCGAAACCGGGGCGTCCCATATGTGGCATGATGATCCATTCGCGGGTGGCGCGTTCGCTTTATTTGATCCGGGTCAGCAGACCCTGCTCCATTCCGAGATTGTTAAACCGGAAGGCCGGATTCATTTCGCCGGTGAGCATGCATCCCTGTACCATGCGTGGATCCAGGGCGCTTTCGAATCGGGTTTGAGATCCGCAATTGCGGTTCATCAAATGGATTTGTAAATTTGCCTCGATCCCTTATAATTTTAAACGGGAAACTACGAGCGAATTCCGCCCGTAGTTTCTTTATGATAATGGCTTGAACCCCGCTTATGCCGTGTGTTACGAGGTTTTGAACCTGCTTTCGCAGGTGGGCTCCTATCCAGAAACTCCGCCTTGGCTCGAGCCTATCGCGTAATTTCTATTGAAATGGGAGCCCTTACGGAGACTGTTGGCTCAAAACGTAGAGCAACATCACGTACACAGCAGGGCTCAATTTCTTATACCATATTCGATGGTGCGATGGTAGTGAAAAATTAAACTTTGTAATTGTTAACATTACAATTTTGAATTTTACTCGCCAGTTATGCTCCTACCCGTAGGTTTTACTGGATTGTACAAGCCATGGATGGGAGAATTTACGGATAAACGCGTTTAATGGTTCGCGGGAAAGGTATGGCTTCACGAATATGTTCGATCCCGCAAATCCAGGAGACTACCCTTTCAACGCCCATGCCGAATCCGGAATGCGGAACCGACCCATATCGGCGAAGCTGTAGATACCATGTAAATGCATCTTCCGGCAGGTTTTGTTCGTGGATCCGCTTGAGCAGCAGATCGTGATCGGAGATTCGTTCTGAACCGCCGCAGATTTCACCATATCCTTCCGGAGCCAGCAGGTCGACAGATTTGCACACCTCCGGACGATCCGGCCACGGCTCCATATAAAATGCCTTGACAGCCGTTGGATAACCGTAAACAAAAACCGGTTGAGCATAAAGACCGGTCAACGCGGTCTCATGGGGTGCACCAAAATCAATCCCCCAATCAAATTTGAGCAGTTCTTTTTTCTCGGAATCGGTCTCCTTTGAATACAGGTCGGCCAGTTTTGCAGCGGCCTGGTCGTAGGAGATCCTTGGGAAAGGTGCTTTGATGTTTTCGAGTTTTGAGATATCCCGGCCCAGCGACTTCAACTCAGGAAGGCGATCGCGCAGCACCCGTGAAAGAATATGCACGATCATTTTTTCTTCGATATCCATGAGACAGTCAAGATCGCAGAATGCCATTTCCGGTTCGAGCATCCAAAACTCAGTCAAGTGACGGCGAGTCTTTGATTTTTCGGCGCGAAACGTAGGACCAAAGCAATACACCCGTCCAAATGAAAAGATATTTGCTTCGTTGTAAAGCTGACCGGTTTGTGCCAGGTAAGCCTTGCCCTCGTCGAAATAGTCGGTTTCAAACAAAGTGGTGGTCCCTTCGGCTGCGGCCGGTGTGAGGATTGGGGTATCCATGGCAATGAATCCGTTTCCGTCCAGCCATTCACGAGTGGCGGCCATGACCGTAGCCCGCACCCTCAGGATTGCCCATTGGCTTTGCATGCGGATCCAAAGATGTCGGTGATCGAGGGCGAAATCAACTCCATGGTCCTTAAGCGCCATGGGGTAATCCGCTTGTGCCGCCTGCACGATTTGCAGATCCTTGATCCCAATTTCATAGCCACCCGGGATCCCAGGAGCCCGTTTGTCCTCCCGTACCGTGCCGGAAATGATGACGGATGATTCCTGTGGGATGCGCATGATCTGGTCAAATAATTCCGGAGATAGGTCGTCTTTGAATGCAACGCATTGAATGAATCCAGATCCGTCCCTCACCAGCAGGAAGCAAAGCTTGCCTTTGTCGGTGCGGTTGTAAACCCAACCCTGGATGACAGCTTCTCTGCCAATATGGTTTGCAATATCACTTACGCGCACTGTTTCCATTCCGATTTATCCTTTGATTTCAAGGTGAAGTTCTTTTAACTGTTGAGGTTCAACAAGGGAAGGCGCTCCCGCCATCACATCTCTTGCCGCCTGGTTTTTAGGGAAGGCGATCACTTCACGAATATTAGGCTCGCCGGCCAGCAGCATTACTATCCTATCGATTCCCGGCGCAATGCCACCGTGTGGGGGTGTGCCGAATTCGAAAGCTTCCAGCATGTGTCCGAAACGTTCCTGGGCGACCTCAGGCGCAATTCCAATAAGGCTGAATATTTTTTCCTGCAGTTTACGGTCATGGATTCGGATCGAGCCGCCACCCACTTCATAGTTGTTGAGAACAAGGTCGTATTGTGCGCCCCGTGCTGCACCCGGATCGCTGTCGACCAGGGGTATATCCTCCGGAAGTGGAGAGGTGAACAAATGATGGCTTGGATCCCAGCGTTTTCCTTCTGCGTTCCAGACCACGAGTGGGAAATCGATTATCCAGCAGAAGGCTAATACGTTTGGATCGACCAGGCTGAGGTCGTTTCCCAACTTGACACGCAGACGGCTCAGGGATTCGTAAACAACGGAAGATTGATCGGCGACGAAAAGGAGCAAGTCATTCTTTTGACCGTCCAGCCTCGAGCATATCGCATTTAATCGGTCGGCTGGAATAAACTTCGAGAAGGACGATTTCACTTCTCCGGCGTCTGTCAGGGCGATATAGGCGAGTCCTTTCGCACCATATTCCTGGACAAGCGAAGTAAGTTCGTCGATTTGTTTTCGCGTGTAACTTCCGCAGCCCTTGGCATTTATTCCGCGTACATGACCCCCTGCCGATACGGCTTCATCAAATACCTTAAAACCTGAATCTCTGGCGAGATCTGAGATATCTTTAAGTTCGAGTCCGAAGCGCAGGTCTGGATTATCTTTACCAAATCGTTCCATGGCTTCGGAATAGGTCAATCTTGGCCAGGGTGATTCTAAGAGGCGCTTCTCGGGAGTGACGGACGCCACCATTCCGGTGAACATTTCTTCGATCAACGCCATCACATCATCCCGTTGGACGAAGGACATTTCAAGATCCAGCTGGGTGAATTCAGGTTGGCGGTCGCCTCGCTGGTCTTCATCCCGAAAGCAGCGCGCGATCTGGAAATAGCGTTCCATCCCGGCGACCATCAGCAGCTGCTTAAGCTGTTGGGGTGATTGAGGCAGTGCATAGAATTGCCCTGTGTGAATGCGGGAAGGCACAAGGTAGTCCCGCGCGCCTTCCGGTGTGGTTTTAAACAGGATGGGTGTCTCGACTTCCAGGAATCCTTTGTTATTAAGAAAATCCCGAATAAATTTGACCGTACGATGACGCAGCTCCAAATTTTTCCGCATTTTCTCGCGTCGTAAATCCAGGTAGCGGTATTTCAGGCGGGTATTCTCATCCGGCAGCGTATCATCATCCGTCAGAACAAAGGGCAGGGCGCGGGCAGGATTTAATACGATGATCTCATGGGCGATGACTTCTATTTCACCTGTGGGCATTTTTGGATTTTCCATGCCCTCAGGCCGCTCCTGTACGACACCTTTCACTTGCAGGACCCATTCCGATCGCACTTCGGCTACCGTCTTTAGGATTTCACTGGACAGATCAGGATTGAACACAACCTGGATCAGACCAAAGCGATCGCGCAGATCAATGAATGCCACTCCGCCGTGATCCCGTCGTCGGTGTACCCATCCGGCGAGCGTTACCGTTTGCCCCTTTTGTTCTTTTCGCAATTCACCACAGGAATGTGTTTTATACATACCGCTTCTCCGACCAGATCATTTTCGCATCGCACGTCGGTGCGAACAAATCAATATCCCGGATTGGAGAACCTTGGTTCTCAAACCCTTGATCCGTCGACCCTGGAACTGCCATCCTAAAACCTGCCAATGGACAGACAAAATAAATCGCCCTCCGCTGTTGTGCGTTGGGCGATTCAAGGGATGGCTCCAGGTTGTCAATCCACAAGGCTTCGCCCAACGACGAGCGCGTCGTTCGAATTATCAGGATCGACGATATTTATGAACCATGCGATGGACATTTAATTTTGCGTATTATAGCATGGAATGTTTCCGGCGCTCCTTGGAAGGCGACATGACAGGATATAATCGAATTGGTTGATTCTTTAAGGAGCGCATGATGAGAGCTGCCGAAGTCCCGCCTGAAATGCTGGATGTCTTCGAGAAGTCAAAGGATACCGTCAAAAAATACTTTGACACTCTCGCGACGATCCCTGCCCGCGGTCGGGTGGATGTCGATAAGGACCGGTTCATCCTGGCCCGTACTGACTCGCTTTCCATGGTTCTGCGCAATGTGCTTTCGGAAATCTATGGGGAGCATGGATCAGATCAGCTGCTGTATTCCTTCGGCAAGGCGGTCGGGCGGACGGAAGCCCGAAATTTTTTTGCCCGGTTTGATCTCAAGACCCCGATGGAAAAGTTCGGGTTTGGACCAACGTACTTTTCCTTTTCAGGCTGGGCGTTCGTCAACCTCCTGTATCCTAGCAACCCCGTTCCTAACGAAAACTTTCTGTTGGTCTTCTCAAACCAGCATTCATTCGAAGCTGAGGGGTATGTGCGCGAAGCGGCTCAGACGGATAAACCCATCTGTCATATCAACGCCGGCTATCTGACGGGTTGGTGCGAGGCTTCCTTCGAGATCCCACTTGAGACGCGTGAATTATTTTGCTCCGCAAAAGGGGAAGGATTCGACCTGTTCCTGATGACTCACCGGAAAAAGATACTCCTGGCAACAGAAAATACGATGAAACTTATCGCAGAGAACAAGGATTTGACCGCTGAAGCGATTTTCGCTGGCTGACGATCTTTTCCGCGTCAGCAAAATGGATTGAGCCAGGGTCGTGTCGACTAAGCAACGTTGAGAATGAATTAATCCTGTTCTAAATAATTTCCAAACCAATGGGGGATGAGCTTTTCAATCCTGAAGACTTCCTTATCCCATCGGGTTGTTGTATAGTGTATTTTAACTTTCAATTCACATTAAACATCGGGAAAGGAACTTCGTATGAAATTCAACTTGCGCAACGTCTTCCTGGTCAACGCCGTGCTCGCCTTTGCCCTCGCGCTCGGGTTCTTGCTGGGACCTGATACTCTACTTCGGCTTTACGGATTGTCAAGCGATAAGACCCAGATCCTGCTTGCCCAATTATTCGGCACCTCACTCGTAACAATTGGGATGGTCGCCTGGTTCGGGAGCACGATGGTGGACAACCTCAAAGCCCGCGACGCAATGGCGATCACTCTCTTTATCACGAACACCATTTTCTTTGTGATCACCCTTTTGGGAACCTTGGGACGGACCATTCGTGTGGCTGCCTGGCCAACAGTGATCCTTTTCCTGGCCTTTGCATTAAGTTATGGCTATCTGCAATTTATCAAGCAGGGGGAATAAAGCCAAGACCCACACTTCAACCAATTGCTGAAATCTGAGTAGATTGGCGTATCACCTGACCGCGAACCAGGCCGAAGGGTGGTTTCCAATTGCACGATATCAATTAATTACATCTATAGTTCGGATTGGGTGCACATCGAAAAACTAACCAACGATATCCTTCATCAATCTTCCGTTGGATTGATTTGGTCGCTCATCTCATTCAACCGATGAACTTCTTCATCGCTTAATTTCCATCCGCGACCACCGGCGTTTTCGAGGATTTGCGCGGGTTTTTTGGCTCCAGGGATGGGCAACGCGCCCTTGCAGATAACCCAGTTCAATGCAACCTGGGCGCTGGTTTTTCCTCCATGTTCCTGGCCAATCTCATACATTAATTTTATAAGTGGCGCGATCTTTGGAAGTCGGAGGCCATATTGCAGTCTGCGCGGTCCGGGAGGTGGATTCTCCGGGCTGTATTTGCCTGTCAGCAAACCCATTTCCAATGGGGAGTATGCAATCAGCCTGATCCCGAGCTCATCGCAGCGAGCCAGCATCCCATTTTTTTCCACGTTGCGGTTGAGCAGGCTGTAATGGACCTGGTTGGAAGCGAGGGGGATATCCCTTTGTGCAAGCGAAGCATGGGCTTGCAGCATTTTTGTCGTTCCAAAATTCGAAACTCCGACGGACCGGGCTGATCCCATTTCCACGCATTTTGCCAGGCCTTCCGTTAGCATGTGCAGGCTGAGGAGCGGGCTCGGCCAGTGAATTTGATAGAGATCCACCTGCTCCAATTTCAATCTACGCAGACTCGCCTTTAACGCAGCAGGGATCGAATCCCTGGATAACCGCCATGGCCACGGGAAAAATTTGGTCGCAACCCGGATGGTTGGTTTGGACCCTTTCAGGTAATTCCCCAGCAATCTTTCTGAAAGACCATTGCCGTAGGCTTCCGCAGTATCGACGAAATGGATATTCTGTTCGACAGCAGCCTGGAATACTGCATGCACATCTGCTTCACCATAACCGTGTCCGTACCCCCATTGAAGCCTGTCACCCCATTGCCACGCTCCCAAACCCATTTGGGTTGTATGCAGGAACTCAATACCTCTATTGGTTTCGTTCACTCTCAAGCTCCATGGGATATTTATTCAATTGTATCCCAAGGAATTTGGGAGAATGCCTTACCGGTTTTAAAACGGGTTACAATCGGTTGAATCCTTTTCATCGGAACTCGCGGAACGCCAATTCCTCACGCGCCCGTTTTGCTTCGTGAACGGATGGCGGCAGTGCGGATGTGACGCTCCCTGAGTTCCAGGGAGGCTCCCTTGAAATTTCCTCTTGAAACGCGGGAGATCGAATCCGCCACCAACCTGTCGACTAGGTTGGGTCTGACCTTTTCAAACTTGGCACTGCTCCATCGCGCCCTTACCCATCGTTCGTATCTCAATGAGCACAAGGAAACAAATTCGGATAATGAACGCTTGGAATTCCTCGGCGATGCAGTCCTGGATTTTATTGTAGGTGCTTGGGTTTACCATCGATTCCCCGAGCTGCCGGAGGGTGAGTTAACCAAGCTGCGCTCGGCGGTTGTCCGCAATGAACAGCTTGCAGAATTTGCCCGCCGCCTGGACCTCGGTCGCGCTCTACGGCTCGGACGCGGCGAATCCTCTTCCGGGGGGTATCAACGCGACAATCTTCTGGGCAGTGCTTTCGAAGCGTTGATCGGTGCCATCTACCTGGATGCTGGGCTTGATAAAGTGCAGGAATTTGTCCAGCCTTTGTTGGAAGAGGCCCGCCAATCCGTACTCAATGAGGTCAGCGACCCTAAAAGCCAATTGCAGGAATGGGCACAATCACAAAAAATGGGTGCCCCGCGGTATCACACCACTGCTTCCAGCGGCCCCGATCACGCCAAGGAATTTGAAGTGGAGGTGGAGATCAAAGGCGAGGTATATGGTCGCGGCACAGGCACAAGTAAACATACCGCTGAACAATCTGCTGCCCAGGACGCCATTGAGAAGTTGGGAATAAGATAGAATGGCATGTCGTAGATGGGAAAAATACTTACAGGTTCTACCGGCTGACCAGTTGACGGACAAAATATCAACCTCTGGTACAGGGAAAAATAAATATTTGTTGCTCAACTCGGAAAGTTTCGTCGATTGGATACTGGTTTGAAATATTTTTAAGAAAGAACAAATCCATCAGGATCAATCAAGAACAATCATGCCTCTGAGACTGAAATCCCTCGAACTTCAGGGTTACAAAACCTTCGCCTCGCGAACATTATTTGAATTTGCGCATGGCATTACGGCCATTGTAGGCCCTAATGGATCGGGTAAATCGAATATTGCCGATGCCATGCGTTGGGTCCTTGGTGAACAATCCTATACCCTCCTTCGCGGTAAGAAAACAGAAGATATGATCTTCTCCGGTTCCGAGCACAGGCCGCGTGCCGGAATGGCCCATGCCTCTGTGACGTTCGACAATTCGGAGACCTGGCTGCCTGTCGATTTTTCCGAAGTCTCCCTCGCACGGCATGCATTTCGTGACGGGCGTAATGATTACCTTCTCAACGGACAGCACGTCCGGTTGAAAGATATCAATGAACTGCTTGCCCAGTCGGGACTGAGCGAGCGCAGCTATACGATCCTGGGCCAGGGGCTTGTAGACGCCTCGCTGGCGCTCAAGGCTGATGAACGCCGCCTGCTCTTCGAGGAGGCCGCCGGGGTCAGTTTATACAGATCAAGACGGGAGGATGCACTCAAGCGGCTTGATCATACCCGGCGAAATCTGGAACGCGTCCTCGATATCATTTCCGAACTTGAACCACGGCTGCGCAGCCTTGAGCGTCAAGCTAAACGGGCAATCGATTATGGTCGTGCCCAGGCTGATTTACGAATCATCCTGCGCGAGTGGTATGGTTACCATTGGCACTTTGGTCAAACCAACCTGACGGATGCCCGTGATAAGGTTCGCGACCAGGAGAAACGCGTTGAGGAATCCTCACAGTCGTTTCAAAAGGCTCAGGCTGAATACATGCAGTTCCGGGAAAGGCTTTCCGGCTTGCGTGCAGAATTGAATACCTGGCACCGTCGATCGGCTGAACTCCATGCTGAAAGGGAAGAGGTTAGTCGGGAACTTGCTGTTGCTGAGGAACGACGCCGGTCATTGACTACGAGTCAACTTGAAATTCAGACCGATCTCGAACGGGCTCAGGATGAAGAAAAGCTATTAATGGTTCGTCTGGCTGAAGTGGATGGCGAGAGGGAGAAGCAGCAAGCCGAGTATGATGAAGCCCAATCTCACCTGGTGCAGGCAAAGACAGCATTGGAATCCAGCCAGGCTGAACAGACAGACCTCAATAACCAGCTGACTGAACGGCGCAATCTGCTTGAATCCCTTAACCGGCACAGAGCTGAACACCAGGCTCGATTAGATGAGCTGAAATCCAGATCCACTTTGTTTAACCAGAAACTCGAGCAAGCCCACCAGACGGTTGTTTCTGCACAATTGGCGGTGGCGAACTCTGATGAAATTCTGAAAAAAGCGAATACGAATAGACGCTCGGCAGAGGACGAACTCCAGGCATTTGAAAAAAGGTTGCAAGACAAGAGAGTTGAACTCGAAAGACTTGAGGAAACGCGCAGATCAATTTCTGAAGACCTTGCTCGTCAGGAAACCGGATATTCACGCTTAAAAGCCCAGCTCGAGGTTCTCGAGCAGGCTGAAAGCACGTTATCCGGTTACGCCGACGGTGCGCGTTTCTTGTTGGATGCTTCACGCAACGCCCGGATTAAAAATACGCATGGTGCAATCAGTGCCGCGCTTGACGTGCCTGCCGAGCTTGAGACAGCGATAACCGCGGCCTTGGGGGATACCCTGGATGCGATCGTTTTGGACGCGGATGAGTTGGAAGAGGCACTGCGTTTGCTGGAAACCGAGAAGGCAGGTCGGGCCGCCCTCATGCCTTTGATCCGCACGGCCGGCCGTCCCATAGCCAAACCTCGGGACGAAGCTTGCCTGGGGGTAGCGTCGGAACTCATCAAGGTTCCGCAACACCTCGCTGCGGTGGTAGAAATATTGCTCGGATCTACATTGATCGTTAAAGACCGGCCTGCAGCCCGTCGATTGGTCCGGGAACTTCCTGTTCATGCGCGCGTGGTGACTATTCAAGGTGAGGTATTTAGAGGAGATGGTTTGGTAATTGCTGGAAGTTCCCAGGCAGCCTCCATCCTCAGCCGTCCGCGATTAAAACGCGAACTGAACTCGTCGATGGAGAATGCTCAAAGTCGACTTGCGGCTATGGGTAAGGAACTGGATGGTCTTTCAGATCAGATCGAATCTATCCAAAAAGATATTCAAGAAATTTCTGTAAGATTGGCTCGCAGCCGGGATGGAATGGAGTCGCTCAACAAGTTGGAGCAGCAGGCGGCATTGGATCTGGAATCAGCTAATCGGCAGCTTCAATGGCATAAAGAACAATCCCAGGCATTGGAAGAGGAACAAAAACGTGCAAAAGCAGATGAAAGCGAATTTACCCGGCTTCTTTCTGCTGTCGAAACACAATCCGCGGAACTGCAAAACCAATCGCATGAATTATCCACGAACCTGTCCAGATTGAATACCGATGAGCTCCAGGCGCAGGTTACTTATTGGACGACTCGAGCCGCTATGATCGAAGGCGGTATGCAAAATGCAAATTCTCGCAGGGAGGAAAGGAGCGATGAAAGAACCCGCTTGGAATCGCTCAAATCAGACTTGACCCTCAAGCTCAATAATGTGGTATCAGAAAAGCGTGCGCTTGAAACCAAGCAGGAAAACCTGCGAGAGCGCGAGACGTCGCAAAATCAAGCGATCGAACAGCTTCAGCTGCAAATCAACCCAGCGGAGACGGAACTCGGTTCGGCTGAATCACTGGAAGTTCGCCTGCAGTCGGGAGAATCGACAGCGCAGCGGGCCATGGCTAACGCGGAACGGTTGCTTAACCAACTCCAACTTGAAATGATCCGCCGGCAGGAAAACCTGAATACACTTCGTGAAAAGATCGTTGACGATTTCGGCCTGGTTGAATTCGATTATGCCGAGGATGTCAGCGGTCCCCAGCCGTTGCCATTCGAGGGTTTGGTGGAACAGCTACCGGTTGTGAAGGAACTACCCCTGGACTTGGAACAACAACTGATCACCCAGAAGGCTCGCCTGCGCCGCCTTGGTCCGGTTAATCCGGAAGCCCGGAATGAATTCGAAACGGAGAGCGAGCGTTACTCGTTCCTGAAAACCCAGGTGGATGATCTGAATAAAGCTGAAGCGGATCTTAAACAGGTGATCTCCGAATTGGACGATCTTACCCGTCGTGATTTTATAAAAACCTTCGAAATGGTCGATAAGGAGTTTAGACAAAGTTTTGTCCGACTTTTTGGAGGTGGGTCAGCCCGGCTTTCCCTCACCGATCCTGGCAACGTCATCGAAACCGGAATAGAGATAGAAGCCCGGCTGCCTGGGCGCCGCGAACAAGGTCTGGCGTTGTTGTCCGGAGGCGAACGCAGCCTCACAGCCATTGCCCTGGTATTCGCCTTGTTGAAAGTATCACCTACACCGGTGTGTGTTTTGGATGAGGTGGATGCCATGTTGGATGAAGCCAATGTAGGCCGCTTCAGAGATCTCCTGGCCGAACTCAGCAAGGAAACTCAGTTCGTGATCATCACTCATAACCGCAACACCGTTCAGGCTGCGGATGTCATTTATGGTGTGACCATGGGACGGGATTCAGCCAGCCAGGTGATCAGCCTGCGGCTGGACGAGGTCACGGATGAGATCCTGACCAGGGGTTGATTTTATAAACGTTTACCTATGTAACAAGGTTACTGTTTCAAGAAGTGTACGACCCTCGAATAACTTTTGTTATTAATTCTCCATTTGCCATTGCATGGAGGCGATGATGACTACCCCATCCTTAAAATTGGTTACGGAAATCGTTTTCGTTCTGTTCATTGCTTCGTGCAATCTTCCAAATCCTGGAATGATGAGCTCTGCGGGAGAATCACCATCGAACCAAACCATATCAGCAACTCAAGCACCTAAGAAATCCGCTCTCGAGCATCGGATCAGAGTCAGGGTGGTGAATGGGATCGGCGAGTTTTACGACACCTCCACTGGACTGAAATTCGTACCCCGCGGGATGAACTACATTGTCATGGGCTTGCAGCAGAATCGGGCGGGCGAGCAATCGGTTTCCCACGCGACCTTTGCTCCCAGTTTTTACAATCGGGAGACAGCCGGCCAAGCCCTCGTGGATATGCACTCTGCTGGATACAACACCGTGCGCTTGTTTATTGAAACAACGACCACGTCCTCCATAAGCGGGACCAAGGTCGGTCTATCAGACCCCTATCTCGATAATGTTGCAGATTTCATCGGGCTGGCTGCTGCAAGCGATATGTTCGTCATTTTCGTCACCGATTGGATTGCTGATTCGGATCCCTATAACCAAATCATCGCCAGAGAATGCTGTGAGGCGTTTGATTCCAGTAATGCGGTGCATTTATCCGCTTCAGGCGTTGAAGCCAGCCGGCGCTTTTATCGCGATTTTGTCAGCGAATTAATTGAGCGGGATGCTCGCTTGGATCACGTCTTCTCATTCAATGTGAGCAATGAGCTGGCGTTTGATTCGAATGAACCGCCGTTAGTGTGGACGTCTGGGACAGTCACCCTGGGAAACGGCCAGAGCTATGATATGTCCAAACCTGAAGATAAAAGTCGCATAATTGATGATGGCTTGGTTTACTACATCGATCAGGTGCGCGCAGGTATCCTCGGGGTGGATC
>MGNL01000148.1:0-7636 GCA_001796785.1 Chloroflexi bacterium RBG_16_51_16
ATGACCTCATCGCCGGGTTTAACATTCAACAAGATGGCCGCCATCTCGAGAGCGTGGGTGCAGGAGGTGGTCAACAGCACCTTCTTAACTCCCAGCTCGTGTTCCAGGAGTGTGTGGCATTTCTTACTAAACTCGCCATCTCCGGAAAGATGACCATTTTCTATTGCCTGCTGAATGTATTTCAATTCATTGCCCACTACAACAGGGCGGTTGAAGTCAACCCGGAGATTGTTCAAGCAAGATTCTCCGTGATGATTCGACAGATGGAGACGGCTTGGACCGCAGTAAAATGATGGTCATTAAAAAGGTTCACCACTTGGGAAGCTAGTTTCCCCGCCTGGGGTGCTTCATCGGATGTCATAATTCCGGCAAGGGAAGCATAATGTGCGCTTGCGAATAAGCCGGCAGCAAATATTGCATTCAACACCGCCTCCTGGTTTTTTACCCGTAGGTTAAATCGCCAGTTCTGAAATTTTTCGGGTAGTTGTATCTCGTTGGGGAGCTCGGCAGTATAAATTTTGTTGAGCTCCATCCGATGTTCCAGGGATTGGGTTCTGTTATCCTCGATCTGCCGCCGGTAATCATACCATGAGGGCAAGTTGAGGGAGGTATCCAGCCAATCACTGTCTGCGTAATTATATTTTTGATGGTCCCTGATAGTGGCTTGGTAAGATTTTTCCATTTCATCGTGGCTATTCGGCGAAAAAGGAAGAACTGCGTGTTGATAAAGGATGCTCTCATTAATGTAGGCATAACCGCCGAAGGAGAGCTCGACTACCTTTGCGTAGCCGGTGCTGTATAAGACCACATCCGCGCTGTTCACAGGTGATGGATCCAAATCCGGTGTAGTCAGGCAGCGGTCATCGATCAAAATAAGCTCTGGGCTTCTTGATTTGATTGATCTGAAGAAGGACTCGGGGGTGGAAGTTTCGCCGTAAGTATGCGCATACAGGATCCCACCATAATGGCCGGTCATCGTTCGCTTCTCTGCGGTGTCCAGGTCCATATTCAATGTATGTGGATTGATATCCACTAACTCGATCGGGATTTTTGCCTTGAAAAATGTGATCGGCACGATTGGGCAAATATTGGCTGGCATTAACCAAGGCCTTTTGACCGATCCACTGGTTAGTAAGCTGTAGAGGATCGCCGAAGCGCGTGCCGCCCGCATGACAATCATGGATCTTTACGAACTAGGATGGTGAAATCATACAAACCGTAATCGTGAAGCAGTGCGACATTCCGTGAGAAATTTCGTTTGCAAAAGTCAAAGAAAAAAAGCGGATCACCGTAATAAAGGTCCGGTCTTTCTTTCATCCGTTCTGGATCGGAATACTTTGTTAGCATATTGAACGAGAATCCTTTGGAGCAAAACTCGTTCATCCGCAATAGGCTCGAGCAGACGAATTTCTGCCAGTCAGATTCTTCAGCATCGAGCTTGATGTTAAAGATCCCCGCCGCGACAAGGTAATCTGCGACTGGCACTTCTTTTTCTTCCGTTGTGAAATGTGCGTTCCCATGACCCTTGTGTTTTTCTATCCCTGCTTCAACCATCGGCGCGATCAGATCAACCCCGTAATATTCGAATTCAAAACTGGCTTGGAGGAGGTAATCGAACATGGCGCCGTAGCCGCAGCCGTAATCGATGATCGTGAATGAAGTTTTCGGCCGGATGATCCTGACGAGCTCAGCAAAACGGATCTGCTGCGCTTCTTCTCCGTTGTAATCCACTCCTTTCGCAGTGGTCCCATACGTTTCCAGCTTGTTTGCAAAGTATTTGTTGAGCTTTCTTTGAACATCCTCAAGGCTCATTCCATCTCCGTCTTCACCCCAGGTAGTTCCGGGCATCTTTTCCGGTCATGAATAATAGATCGACAACGCTCACCGCCCCGTCAAATGGTGGGTAAAGCTGATCGTACTCGCGATAATCATAGCGCTTATATTCCAGATGGATCCCGGACTCATTAAATATCTCTTGGTTGAGGTAAACCTTGGCAGCCGGACCGGAAAGGTACGTTGTTGCATTCACTTTCTTCAGAATATCGATCAGTCGTTCGGTTTTTGAACCTTGCGGTCGATATTCATTCGACAGTCTCATTTGGGTTTGGATTTGAAGATGCTGGCATACCCAACGGATCAGGCGGATGTTCAATTCGGATATATTCGCGGCGGGAGATTCCAATAGACTGGTTAGTTCAGTAATATAAGGCTCAAAATGCGGCGCGATCCGGTAGGATTCTTTGATCCGGTTAAGCATTCGGCGCAGCCAGGGAGAGGCGTCATCAATTTTTGTCTCCTGGATAAGCTGACCTTTGTGTTTATAACTTACCGGTATGGTGATCCATTCCGGTCCGCGGGGGGTTTTTATCTTATTGCGGTTGCGCCAGTCGCCTTTCGTATATTGCAGATCATCATGAAATATGAATAGATCCACCGAGCGAATGAAATCAAAATAGCCTCTCCAGGGCAGGAAATTCGACTGGATGATACCGACTTTCATTTACCATCATCCGTTGTACGTCCGATGGTATATGCCTGCCGCCCTCCGGTCCTTTCGAACATGCGGGCCAGGTATTCCCCCATGATCCCCAACGCGAAGAGCTGCGCACCACTGAATACCGCAATGATCGATGCTTGAAAGGGAAATCCGGGAACCGATCCTGCTGTGAAGTATGTCAGGAGAACGTAGATCAATATCCCTAACCCCAGGAAGGTGAATAAAAAGCCCAATAGACTGGCGACCGCAAAGGCAGGGTGGTATAGCTGGTAAGTACGAGCAGGGATACTTTGATCAGCTTGAGCAGATCATAGTTAGATTTGCCGGTTGTACGGGGTGATTCATCGACGCTCACCGAGCCAAATCGCGAGGTGCCCCATGAAAGCAGCACATCCACTAGCACATCCGGGCCATGGAAACCTTCAAATGCCTTTCTCAACTCCGCACGAAATACCTTGAAAGCACAGATATCCCTGACCGTCTGTACTCCCATGACATAGCTGATCGCCCTCTTGATCAGCGTTGAGAATAAATTTTTCCACCAAGCCTGTTCCCGTTTCCTGGCGAGCCCGTAAACAACGTCATAACCTTCGTTCAACTTGTCCAAGAGTTTGGGAATTTCTTCCGGTGGATTCTGCAGGTCATCATCCATGGTAAAGATGACTTCATACCGCGCCGCTCGGATCCCGCACAGGGTCGCATTGTGCTGTCCATAATTCCTCATGAGGTCGATCCCGCGTACGTGCCGATCCCGGTGAGCCAGGCGTTCAATCTCCTGCCAGCTATCGTCCGGGCTTCCGTCATTTACGAGGATCATTTCAAAATTCGTTGCCATGGAAGGCAATACATTGGTCAAACGATCCACGAGGGGTTCGAGTGTATCCCTGCCGCGAAATACAGGAATTACAACGGAAATATCCATATCGGACGCAATTCTACCACCCACGTGAAAGATTCATTTTCAATTAATATCAGGAGAGTGATTTTTTGATCGTTCTGTAAGTGTTCATTTGGACGGGCTGACCCAGTTTGGTTTCCCGGATAGAAAATCTCTGCCGCTAATCACTTTCCTTCCGGGCAGTTGAACATCATCGAGTACAAATGCTGCATCGGTTGTCATGACTGCTGGTTGTCCTCCGACGATAATTCGCGAACCAGGCTCAGGAGCCACATATGCAATATTTTCAACGTGAGCCCTGTGGATTTTTAATTGCTCACTATCAAATACCAAAGCTGCACCCGGCCATGGATTGCAGGCATGCACGCGTCGGACTAAATTCACAGCGGGTTCGTTTAAATTTAGCAGTCCGTCTTTTTTCTTCATCATAGGCGCATAACTTGCTCCATCCTCCGGTTGAGATTGGGGTGTTATTTTTCCGGACAAGTAACCAGGGAGTGTTTTTACAAGCATGTCGGCGCCGATCTTCGACAATGTTTCTGTTAGGAATCCTGTGTTATCGAGGATATTAAATTGAATGGCGCACTGGCTCAGGATGGGACCGGTATCCAGGCCATCATCCATCTTCATAATGGTGATACCGGTTTCCGGGTCGCCTTCCAGGATGGCAGCACTTATGGGTGAAGCACCTCGCCAGCGTGGGAGGAGTGAGGCATGCACGTTGATGCAGCCGTACTTTGGCAATTCGAGTATTTTTGGTTTGAGGATTTGTCCGAACGCAGCCACAACGATCAGATCAGGCGACCATTGAGCAAGCTTCTCCATCACATCTGGTTGATTAAATTTTTCCGGCTGAAAAACGGGCAAGCCAAGCTTGATCGCAAGCTGCTTGACCGCGGGTGACGTCAGTTTTCTGCCGCGCCCTGCTGGACGATCGGGTTGGGTCACGACTCCAACGATTTCATACCTGGATCGTTTTTTCTCCCCCTGTGCAGCCAACGCCCGCAAACTTGGCAGTGCAAATTCAGGAGAACCCATGAACACAACCCGGATTGCCATAAACACATTCTACTTCTGATTGTACAAATTAGTACGGTTAATGGTCGCCTTGAAAGATGGTGGGACCTTTTGAACGATTCACCGGAATTTCTATAGCCTGGATTGAGCGCCCGGTACCAACCGGCTGTTATTTCCGGTACTAATGGATTGAAGAGTTCGTTGATTTTTAGCGGGTTTGGTTGTAAAATACCTGAAATCCAAATCTTAACAATTCAACTCATGAGGAGAATTTGAAATGGCACAAGCACCGATGTCTGATGCAACGAGTGATGACCGCCTGTGGGCTCTGTTGGCTTACATTTTTTCACCGCTGGTCCCTATCATTATCATGCTGATGTCTGATAAAAAAGATCGGCCGTTCATAAAAGCCCATAATATGCAAGCACTTGTTCTTGGAATTGTGACGGTCATCACCTCTACTTTTTGTATTGGTATCCTGGTCTGGTTCTACCAGATCTATTGCGGCATCCAAGCCTACCAGGGTAAGCTAGTAGAGATACCGCTCATAACCAACCTAGTCAAAGGTCAGGGCTGGGCATAATAAGCTTGACGGCGAAAAAAACTCGCGGTCTTTGGACCGCGAGTTTTTTTGCCTGTGGGTAACTATCTTCAACATTCATCAGCCTGATTTAACCTCGTACCTATAGGAAGGTGAGGTGTTTACGATGAACACAGGCCAGTCTGCTCCCCCACCCTTGTCGCCTCAGGACGAACGACAATGGGCAATGATCTCCCACCTGAGCGTCTTGCTTAATCTCGTAACCGGTATTCTTGGGCCGGTCGTGCCTCTGATCCTGTATTTGTCGTATAAAGACCGGTCACGCTATGTCGCCTATCAATCTCTGCAGGCTCTGATTTTCCAACTTGTCTGGTGGGTGGGTGGTGGTGTACTGGTTGGCATCGCCTGGACGATCACCGGTGTATTGAGTGCCATCCTGATCGGATTAATTTGCATCCCCTTCGCTATCCTCTTCAGTGCACTTCCTCTCGTTGCCCTCGTGTATGGGGTCATCGCGGGAGTGCAAACCAGCCAGGGTCAGGATTTTAAATACTGGTTGATCGGAGATTGGGTGAGAAGTACTTATACGGGTTGATACCCACCTTCAACGAATTGTAATTATTCGTAACTAAATAAAAAGGGTTGTGAGCGATTACCTTCACAACCCTTTTTGGAATTTTCCATGATCAGGGAATCGGCAGGTCATACCCCACTTGTATTTCAAGGTCCACGCTCTGAGTCGGGTCCGGGCTGAACCTGATATTGCCGTAGGAAAAACCGAATGCCGAGGTTAGATATCTGAGTGTATATACTTTTGGACCGAATACAATAATTGCAGTCTGGTTGCCACCGCCTCCTGAACCCGTCTCGGTCACGTTCATCCCAAGGGAAGCGAAATACTGGCTGGCCCGGGCATAGTCCGGGGCAAGGACCCGCACACGCGCCTCTTCGGCTTGCATGAGTGCAACTGGATCACCCCCGGCTATCGGGCCAACCGCTCCGCTGGTTGTGAATACATCATCCCGGAGGACCCGTATCTTATCGGGTATCGGTCTGAAGATCGATGCAGCCTGCCCATCCAGGGTGACATTATCAAACGTGACCATGCTGTAATCGATCACACCTTTCTTTACGCTGGCCAGGCTGATGTCCTTGCCGAGGACAGCCAGTCGGATGGCATCTTCGAGCGGCATATTGGTGTGAATTCCCGTTTGGAATCTTTCGAACAATGCCGGCGCGTTCTGAATGAGAGATGGGAAAATTTCTACATTAAACACTTTCCGCTGAATGGCTTCGATCACGGATTGCTGCCGGTGGGCGCGATCCACATCTCCACCTTCAGTTTTGCGTGTCCTGGCAAACGCCAAAGCCCGGTTGCCATCCATGTGAACAAGACCGCAACACTTTACCATCACCATGTTCGGATTCTTGGGGCTCGGTCGGATATCTTCTGTATCGACGCCGATCGTAGTATCTATTCTGGCAACCTGGACAGCTGTTGGCGTAGCCTTTTCATGTCCCGCAACGATCGGCAAGCCATCGAGACCATCAGCTCGCACGGAATTCGCTTTGATCCAGCCGGCACCATCCGGGCTGGTTGGAAACTCGATCTGGACCCAGCTGGCATTGGCATTCCGGCCGATCAGGACGACCGGATCGTTCCGCTGCAAAACACCTAGCGGATCGTATCCCGGGCCAACCAGGTCTAATACCAGGTCCTGCTCTACATTCACATCGATCCCCCCGATGTAATCGATAAAATCTGTGAACGTTCCGAAGTCAACCTGGGCATAGTATTGCACCGGAACACCGATAAAATTTTCCACGGTCTTCATCGCTAACCCGGGTCCTCCACCTGGGAATTGGTTGGCTTCGCCGCTCGAGTACGCCGTGTTGATCCGGCTGTATCCCACTCCGGGTATGTTCACCCACATGTCCCGTGGGATCGACAGCATCCCCGCAGATTTGGTCAGTGGATCGACGGTGAATAGGATCATGGTGTCCGAGCGAGGTGGACCTTCGTTCGCGATCCAATCCCTATAATCCAAGCCGATGAAAAGGATATTGATCCGGCTTGCGCCATCCCAGGCTGGCGGCAGCAATTCGATGGGTACCGGTGTGGGTGGTAGGTCAACAGCTGCGATGGGGGTGCCCTGTTCGTTGATCATGGGAGTACCCAAAGGATTTACGGACCCACTCTTGCATCCCGCCGGTGGGCTTCCCGGCAGGTCAGTGATTCGCCAACAGGCTGTCAGGCTGCGTGCAAAAATGAATACGACCACAGCCACAGCGATGCTTACCGTCCAAAAAATGAGTTGAAAAGCAGACGGTCTGCTGATTTTGGGCAGCTTCAAATTAGACGGAAGTCGTATTCTTGATAAAACATTCTTGATTTTATTGAGCATGATAACTTGGGGTCATCCAATTTCTGGAATTTTAATCAGGTTTGACATAGATCATGTTCAAGCCCAGCCGGTCTAATCCGGCCCTGGCCCAAAACTGGTCAACGGCGGAGCCAGATTCACTAATCTTCAATAATAAATGGATCGCACGATGATCTCCGATTTCTGCGAGAGCCCTCAACGCATGGACGAAACCGTTCCGCGATCCGCCAGCATCGTTCTCTAATCTTGCAATCAGCGCTGGCACCGATCCGGATCCAATAGACGTCAAGCCCTTGGCA
>MGNL01000148.1:7657-8323 GCA_001796785.1 Chloroflexi bacterium RBG_16_51_16
CATCAGCATCATCCAGGACCTCGATGAGGTACGGCACGGCCTTTTCAGTCGGGTGACTGCATAACGCGAGGGCAATCGCTGCGCGCACTTCTGGTGCCGGATCCTTCAAGTGTTCGAACCAATTCACTTCGTCAGCATGTTGGGATGAAGCCAAAACCCTGATCGCCCACCAGCGGGATTCTTCATCCTTTGACTGCATTAATTTAAGCAGCGAAGGTATGGCTTTCTCGCCCAGGGAAATGATCAGAGGGATGGCATTTTCCGCCCGCTCATCGACACCGCAGGTTAACTCTGCCAAAAGAATTTCCAATGGATCAATTCGTTCTAGTTTGGAATTTTCGCTCACCGGTTTTTCCTGCTCGGACAACAGATCAAGTCAGCATCTCGGATTCACGGATTGCTCATTTATCCGGTGGCGGAACAGGCAGCGCATCCTCAGCAGTCTTGATCCATTTGTCCCCTTCATCGATCAACATTACAGGAATGTCATCCAGGATGGGATATTTCCGTCCGCAATCCTGGCAAATTAACCAGGTGTCTTTGTATAATTTCAACAAACCATCCCGTTCCCTGACACAATTTGGACAACGTAGAATATCCAGCAATTCCTTGCTTATCATTGTCACTCCTTATCAGGCAGGGATTGTACCATGTCGAAAAATTTTG
>MGNL01000148.1:8462-8619 GCA_001796785.1 Chloroflexi bacterium RBG_16_51_16
GCCATACTGGCAAACAGCCTGCCACTCTTTGTAATGGGTTTCGAATTCATCCGTGAAGTAAACCTGACCGCCGCGATAAACTGTCCGGTGGACGGTGACATCTGCTCCGTCCGCAGCCCAGTCCACCTGCTTGACCTGCCCTTCATTCAAATCCGGG
>MGNL01000149.1 GCA_001796785.1 Chloroflexi bacterium RBG_16_51_16
TTCTGGTTGGAGTGCAAGTGAACGAGCCAGGCACAGGCGCTGCTGTTGACCGCCAGAGAGGGATACAGCCGGTTCATCCAAACGATCCTTGACTTCCTCCCATAACGCCGCCAGGGTTAATGATCGCTCGACCGCCGCGTCGAGCCGGGATTTTCGCCTTTCACCTGCAAGTTCAAGGCCATAGGTCAGGTTCTTGCGGACACTTAATGGAAGTACAACAGGTCTCGCAAATACCATTCCAACCTTCCTGCGCAATGCGATCACATCCGTGTCCGGATCGAGCAGATCTTTTCCATCGAGCAGGATCCGTCCGGAGCTGGATTTCACATCCGTTAAATCATTCAGCCGGTTAATACACCGCAGCAGGGTGGACTTTCCCCCTCCCGCCGGACCGAAAAGTACGTTAACCGCACGCTCTTTTATTCCAAGGTTAATCCCCTGCAAGGATTCAGTTCCATCCGCATATTGAAGAGATAAATTTTCAACAATGATCTTGTCCATCACCACTGCCTCTTTGCTCTAGCCCGTGACCGGATGATGGTTGCAATCAAATTCATCGTCAGAACAAAGACCAACAAGACCAGGGCCGTGCCGTACTGGACCTTGATCGGCATCTCCGGCACCTGGGTGGATATCACGAACAGGTGATACGGAAGCGCCATCGTCGCATTTAGTGGCGAGCTGGGCAATCGGGGAAGAAAAAATGCCGCACCTGTAAACAGGATCGGGGCTGTCTCACCCGCGGCGCGTTCCAACCCAAGGATGACGCCCGTAAGAATACCTGGCAAGGCTTCCTGCAACACGATCCGGCGGATGGTCTGCCAGCGGGTCGCGCCCAATGAGATGCTGACCGTACGAAACGCCTGCGGCACGGCGCGCAGAGACTCTTCGGTTGTGCTGATGATGACCGGCAAGGTCATGATGGCAAGCGTCAGGGACGCCGCCAGGATGGATGTGCCGAATTTCAGAAATAGGACGAATAAGCCAAGACCAAAAAGGCCATACACAACCGAGGGTATGCCCGCCAGGTTGATGATCGCGATCCGTATGGTCCGTGTCCAAATATTATCGGAAGCATATTCAGAAAGATAGATCGCAGCTGCGATACCCAGCGGTACTGAAAATATTGCTGTGCCGATGGTTAGATAGATCGTGCCCACGATGGCGGGCAAGATGCCACCGGCGCGCATTCCATCCCGAGGAAAACCGAGCAGGAATTCCTGCGAAATTGCCGGTGCACCTTTGAGTGTAATAAAGACAACCACACCTACAATAGGTACAACCGTGAGGAGCGCAATCAAAGTTAACAGACCGAAGCCCAGTCGCTGGATTTGATAACGGTTGATCGCAAGGATGCGGTTCATGAGACAGCTGGGTCAGGACAGGATGCGCTCGTATCGTTTTTTGGTTCGGAACACAACTGAAGACGCGGTGATATTGATTGCCAATGAAATCAGGAATAAGACCATGCCGATGAAGAATAGCGTATGGTAGTGAATGCTGCCGTTGGCGACTTCACCCATTTCCGCGGCGATCGTAGCAGTCATGGTTCTTACAGGGGAGAACAGGTTGGAGAGAGAAAGCGCCAGGACTGGCGCATTTCCGGTAACCATCATTACCGTCATGGTCTCACCGATGGCCCTGCCTATACCGAGCATCACGGCTGTCAACACTCCCGAGCTGGCAGCCGGTAATGTAACCCGCCAAATTGTCTGCCAGCGCGTAGCGCCCAGCGCCCACGCGCCTTCCCGATAGGCGCGCGGTACGGCATCCAACGCATCTTCTGCCACGGACACTATCGTTGGTACAGCAATGCCTCCCAGGAGCATGGAGCCGGCCAGGGCGGTTAAACCCGTCGGTAGGTTCAGAAAACCACGCAGGAAGGGAGAAAGAATTAAGATACCCAGGAAGCCCAGGACCACCGATGGAAGTCCTCCGAGCAACTCAACCAGAGGTTTAAGGATCTCCCGCATCCAGCGTGGCGATATTTCGGAAATATAGATAGCTGCGCCAATACCGAGCGGAATGGCAAACAAGGCAGCCCCCAGGGTAACCATGATCGTGCCGGTGATCAACGGCAGGATGCCAAAATAATCTTCGATCGGGTACCAGCGAGCCGAGAAAAGGATACCCGGTTCGACTTCCTGGAATGTAGGTATGCCTTCCTTCATAAGAAAAATAAAAATCAAGGCGACAAAAACAATGGCTGAATAACCGCAAAGCTTAATCAGCCTGGTGATGATGAATTCCCGAAAATTGAGGGATTTTTCCATATTATCTGACCGGTACAAAACCAAGTTTAGCTACGATCGCCTGGGCATCCACCGACGTGATCCAATCCAAATAGTCCCTTACCGCTCCTTCAGGCTGACCCTGGGTATACATATATAAATCACGGGCTATGGGATAAGTTTTATCATTGACTGATTCAATGGAAGGCAGGTAGAAAGGCATGCCCTCGGCTTCGGCTATCGCGATCTTTTTCAGATCGACAGGTACGTATCCAAGGCCGTCATAACCGATGGCATTTGGATTTTGACGAACTTCGATAATAATGCCCTCCGAGGAGGGCAATAAAAGCGTGTCCGTGGAGAACAAGGTTTTATTCTCTTTTTCACCGAGACGAAGTACAGTCTCTAAAAAATAAACATGGGTACCGGAGTTCGTCTCCCGGGACAGCCTGACGATCGGCCGATCCTCACCACCAACCTGGTTCCAATTATTGAATACACCGCTATAAATATCCGATATCTGGCGGAGAGTCAGCATAGATACTGGGTTCGCGGGATTCACTATAACTGCGATCGCATCCCGCGCGATGATGAATTCCACCGGCTCGATCCCGTTCTCGTTGGCTGCCTGTACCTCTTCAGCCTTGATCTGGCGGGATGCATTGGCGATATCCACTGTGCCGTTGATCAGCGCCGCCAGGCCGGTGCCCGAGCCTCCACCTGTAACTGAAATTCGCACATTGGGATGATCGTTTTGATACCGTTCAGCCCATGCAAGCGCCAGATTGACAATGGTATCCGAGCCCTTATTTTCAATATACGCTGTACTCAGAGCAGATGCGGCTTGTGCTTCTGTGTTCGGGCTGCATGAGGAAACAGCCATACTTATGATAACGATCCATAGGGGAAGGTTTCGCAGCATCGGTCGGATTATATCGCAGGGCAGGTTAGAGGATCTTGTTTCACTCCAGGTGATAAAATTCTCCCATGACGAAGAGTATCTTCAGTGTTAAAGAATTGGATTTTTATTACGGATTATCGAAAGCCCTAAGCAACATCAATCTCGAAATTCAAAAGCGGAAAGTAACGGCATTAATCGGACCATCCGGATGCGGTAAGTCAACCTTCCTGCGCTGCTTAAATCGGATGAACGATACGATCCCTGGAACGCACGTAAAAGGAACGATCCTGCTGGACGGTATGGATATATACAGTCCAGGTGCAGATGTCGTCGCGCTGCGGCAAAGAGTCGGAATGGTTTTTCAAAAACCAAACCCCTTTCCTCAATCCGTTTATGACAATGTTGCCTTCGGTCCGCGGGTACTTGGATTGACCGAGAATAAAGCTCAGCTTGAAAGCCTGGTCGAGAAGAGTCTGAAGGAAGCCGGGTTGTGGGAAGATGTAAAAAATGGTCTTCATGAAAATGCCATGGGATTATCCCTGGGGCAGCAACAACGATTATGCATCGCCCGCGTGGTTGCAGTCCAGCCGGAGGTCATCCTCATGGATGAATCGACTTCAGCCCTCGATCCCATCGCCACCCTGAAGGTGGAGGAGTTGATCGCGGAGCTGAAAAAAGATTATACGATTGTGATCGTCACACACAACATGCAGCAAGCCGCGAGGGTTTCCGATTTTACGGGTCTTTTCTGGCTCGGTGAGTTGATCGAATTTGCCTCAACCAAAGATATGTTCACGCGGCCCCAGATGGATCTCAGCGAGGCGTATATTACCGGCAGGATGGGATAGCGATAAAATAAATAATATGGAAAGATGCTGGTTGACCTAATGGTCACCAGCATCTCTTGTATGGTTAGCAGAATTGGAAGGGCACTGAGCCTCCCATAGGCTACTCTTTTTTTTGCCTTTCCCAGAACTCATCGTCGGTCGATTTAATCTCGGCCATTACTCCAGTCGCAATAAAGACCGTACGCTCGCAGATATTCGTCACCCGGTCCGCGACGCGCTCCAAGTTGTGAGCCACCCACAAAAGCCAGTTTGCCCGTTCCATGGTCTTGGGATCCTGGATCACAAAGGTCATTAACTCACGGTAGACCTGGTTATAAAGTGCGTCGACTTCGTCATCTTCGACGGGTATTGACTTTGCCAACTCTACATCTTCCTTCGTAAACGCAGTTAACGCCCGGTGGAGCATGTCCACGCCTTTCTGTGCCATGCGGGGAATATCGATCAGGGGTTTAAGCAGCGGCTGATCACCCATTCGCAGGTTGATGTTCGCGATTCCTTTGGCGTAATCGCCCATCCGCTCCAATTCGGAGATGATCTCCATCGTTGAAGCCAGCAGGCGCAGGTCGTGGGCCATCGGCTGCTGGGTGGCAATCAGAATCATGAGTTGATTTTCGATGTCAAATCTTTTCTGATTGATCTGTTTATCCTGCTCAAAGATACGTTCGGAAGCCTTAAGATCCCGTTTTTTCAAGGCAGCTACGGAATCCAGGATGGATTGTTCCACCATGCTGCCCAAAACCAGCACTGCATCCTTGACTTTTTGAAGCTCGTTTTCAAAGGTTTTCCGCGCCATGGTCTCTCTCTGTTCTTGAATCCCTTTTTTATTATAAATCCTCATCATCCAAAACGACCAGTCACGTAATCTTCCGTACGCTTGTCCTGCGGGCGTGTAAAAATGATGTTGGTTTCATTATATTCAATTACCGTGCCTGCCCGTTGGGCGTCCGACAGCATCATCATGGCTGTGTAATCCGAAACACGGGCAGCCTGCTGCATATTATGAGTCACAATGACGATGGTGTAGTTCTTCTTTAACTCCTGAATCAGTTCTTCGATTTTCAACGTCGCAATAGGGTCGAGCGCTGAAGCCGGTTCATCCATCAGGATGACCTCCGGTTGAACCGCCAGTGCCCGGGCAATGCACAAGCGCTGCTGTTGACCGCCGGAAAGCGCCAAACCGGATTGATTAAGTTTATCCTTTACCTCATCCCAGAGGGCGGCCTGCCGCAGGCAGGACTCGACCAGCCCATCCATTCGGCCGCGATAACCGTGGATCCGGGCACCCCAGGCGATGTTCTCATAGATGGATTTTGGAAATGGATTAGCTATCTGGAAGACCATTCCGATGCGATAGCGCACCTCGACCGGATCGACCATCGGATCGTATAAATTCTGGCCATCGAAAATGACCTCACCTTCAGCATGGGAACCGGGTACGAGTTCGTTCATGCGATTAAATGACCTCAGCAGTGTGGTTTTTCCGCAGCCTGAGGGCCCAATGATTGCGGTGATCCGATGGCGTTTGACCGACATGTTCACATTGGACACTGCCCTGAAATCGTTATAGAAAATGTTCAAGTTACGGGTTTCGATGACCAACTCGGGTTTTTCGGTGGTCTCTATATTCTGTTGCATGATTAAAACCTCCCGCTATAGCGGTTGCGAAGCAAGATCGCCGCGGCATTCAATGTCAGCAGGAGCATCAGCAAAACCAGGATGGCCGCCGCCGCCAGGGCGCGGAATTCATCCTGCGGACGCGATGTCCACTGATAGATCTGGATGGGTAAGGTCGTAAATTTGGAAAAGGGTGAGGCCGGATCGAAACTGATCGCCGTGGATGCTCCCACAACGACCAATGGCGCGGTTTCACCGATGGCTCGCGAGATCGCCAGGATCGTTCCTGTCAGAATACCCGGTATCGAATTTGGGAGCACATGCGACCAGGTAGTCTGCCATTTGGTGGCACCGATCCCGTAACTCGCCCGGCGCAATGAGACCGGCACAGCCCGGATAGCTTCCTGGGCGTTGATGATGATCAGTGGCAGGACCAGAATTCCAAGGGTCAATCCCGCAGATAGAACTGTGCGGCCATTGGCTGTGGTCGGATCGACGATCCCAAAGATCTGACCGCTGGTGAGAGGTTCAAGCGCCCGGACGAAAATGGCCAATCCAAGAATACCGTAGACGATCGATGGCACGCCAGCCAGGTTGTTGATGTTGGTTTGGATGAGACGGTTGATCCAGGTGTCGGTTGCATATTCTTCAAGATAAATTGCCGCTCCAACTCCGATGGGAAACGCAACCAGCACGGTGAACAGGATCGTCCATAAGGATCCGTAAATCGCTGTTCGAATCCCGGCGGTAACCGGTTCGCTGGTTTGCGGCCGGTTGATAAAATCCGAGTTCAACCAACTCGTAAATCGGAGCTCGGCATCTGGATAATCTCTTGCGACCTCGGTATTTATCTCCCCGGATTTGGAAAGCGAGTCCCAAAGATTCCAGGTTTTTTCGACCTGTAACCTGACAACCCGGGCAATCACCAGGGCACGGACATCCGCTTCAGAGCGTTCGCTGAAGGGTTTTTCGTTATCCAATTTCTTGTACGCTGGTCCGGAAATATGGGATTGCAACACGGCTACCAACTGGCCGTGATTTTGCTCTTCAAGTGGAACGCCCTCCACTGCAAGGGTATCCGGATCCACTTTCGCTTTCAATGCTGTATAACCGTACGCGCTATTGATAATGTTAAGAATTAATATCATCAAGGCGATGATCCCAACAATGGTGGAGGCTTGGAAAATTAACCTCCAGATCAACCCTGCCCTTTTTCGACTGAGGATATCCAAGTTGTAATCTGACAGCCCGGCTTTTAATTCACTTTCCTGTGTGGAACCGGGTGTGCTAAATTTCATTCGTACACCTCCCGGAAACGCCGAACGAATCGTTGGCTGAAGATGTTTAAAGCCAGGGTGATAAAGAAAAGCAAGAGACCGAGAAAAAATATGCTGTTGTAATCGACCGAATCATAGCTCAGGTCGCCACCGGATATTCGAACGATATGCCCCGTGATCGTTTCGGCTCCTTTGAATGGATTAAAGGTGAAATTGGGACCTGCGCCCGCGGCAACCGCTACGATCATGGTCTCACCAACCGCCCGTGAAATTCCGACAATGATTGCCGCCGAAATTCCTGATAGGGCTGCGGGAAGGACCACCTGCAAAGCTGTTTCCAGGCGTGTCGCTCCCATCCCGTAGGCAGCTTCGCGTAAAGACCTTGGTACTGCGCTCAGTGCATCCTCAGCCATTGAGGTTATCAGCGGCATGATCAGAATTCCCATGACCAGACCTGCCGATCCCATGTTATAGATATCCACCACATCCCTGCCCAAGATGGACCTTAATAACGGGGTCATAAAGCTCAGAGCAAAATAACCGTAAACGATCGTCGGGATCCCAGCCAGGACTTCAAGGATTGGTTTTAAGAAACTACGAGCCCTGGGCGTGGCGTACTCGCTCAAATAAATCGCAACCGCCAGGCCCAGCGGTAGGGCGATCAGCATGGCAACAGCCGAAGTGATCAAAGTGGATGTGACCAGCGGCCAGATGCCAAAGTCGCCTGTATGCGGCTGCCACCTGGTTGAGGTTACGGTTTCCAGAAGGCTGATCTCAGGCATTTGGAAGAATAACAGGGCTTCCTTGCCGAGTTCGTACACAATTCCCACCGTTGTGAATATGGAAAAGAAACCACTCAGGAACAAGAGGGATTGGATGATTGCCTCACCCACCCGCCTCCTACGACGAAGACTGGTATTGGAATTGCGGTTATTGAATCCAGGGTCCTTATTTCCAGCCAATTTTCAACCACCATCCTTTTTGCCGACATTATAAAAGGCAAATGCTTCCCCCCTCCGAAGTAAGGAGGGGGGAAGCCCAGTTCCAAATCAGGGACTTAATCCCTCAACTCTGCAAGAACTACAAGCCCATTGCAGCATTCCAGGCGTCAAGCCCTTCCTGCAATTTGGTATCACTGACCGGGAAGTAGCCCACATCGTTAATCTCGGCATTCACGTTATCGAGATAGAACCAGATGAAAGATGCAACTTGAGGTTTTTCCTGCATGATGCTCGCATCGGAGTAGATGAACAGCGGCCGTGCAAGCGGATATTCACCTGACTCGGCGGTTCCACCGTTCGGTTCAACACTGTTAATTGATAAGGCTTTCAGACTTCCCTGGTTTTCCTGGAAGTAGGCATAGCCAAAGTAACCGATGGCATAAGGACTGCCTTCAACACCCTGGACCAGTACGTTGTCATCTTCGGAAAGCTGAAGGTTGGCAGACTCGAGGATAGCCTTTTCACCGGCTTCGATATTAGCCTTATCATCGACCTTATTGGCTGGAGCCATGACCGCCTCGACAAAAAAGTCAAAAGTGCCGGAGTCGGTTCCTGGGCTGAAACGCTGGATGGGCTCTGCAGGCCACTCAGCCCGCACATCCGACCAATTGGCAGCCGTGGAGAAAATGGCAGCCAATTCCTCAAGGGTGACATCCGTAGCAAAATCGTTCTCCGCACTGACGGTTACAGCCAGCGCGTCAATGCCGACCTGGAATTCAACCGGTACGCGTGCAGGGGATAAGGCTGCGCAGGATTCCACCTCGCTGTCCTTGATCGCGCGGGATCCATTGGAGATATCGGTCTCACCGGTCTTGCAGAAGCGCTCGAAACCTGCACCGGATCCGATCGAGTCGATCGTCAGATTGCCAGTGTAGCCTTCTTCTTCGAAGCGCTGCTTCATGCGCTCTGAGAGCGGGAATACGGTCGATGAGCCAGCCGAGACAATATCACCAGTGACGGCGTCCGGGGCGTACATCGCCAATTGGTCTTCCACAGGCCCAGAGTTTGGCTCAGCGGGAGCGGCGGTCGGTTCTGGAGCAGCGGTTGTTGCCGGTGCACCGCAAGCTGCCATGACGAGTGCCAGAGCAGCTAAAAAGAAAATTGCAGGGCGTGCTGATTTAACCATTTCTATTCTCTCCTATTTCTGGTTTTATGAACATGGACATGTTACCAACCGCCTCTTATCGACAAAAGAAGGATTCGTTAACGTCTGGTTAAAAACTAACTAAAAATCAGGTCTGCAATTCAATTTGTTTATCCGCATCCCCAGCACTAAACCCAGTCCTATTAACGGTATTGCCCACCAAGCCAGTTTTGGTGGGCAAAAACCAAAATAAGGGCTGCTGATAGTGATTTCGAAACAAAAAGCCCGGGCGTTTCCGGGCTTGAGAAGCACTAGCGATTCAACACACAAAATTATTATTGCAGATTATTTAATAAAGGCGACAACCTATTCATTATCGGGACCGACTAGCCTCAAATTCTCCATTGAGTCTGAATGGTATCGAAAAGAAAAATGTGCTGCCATGTCCGGGTTCACTTTCAGCCCAGATCCTACCGCCGTGCGCTTCCACGATATGCCTGG
>MGNL01000150.1 GCA_001796785.1 Chloroflexi bacterium RBG_16_51_16
CGAAGATGCATCAAAAAAGGGCGCGCTTGTCATCCTCGACCCAGGGATCAAGGGAAATGCCTGGTTCAAAGACATCCTGGCTTGCATTCAAGAGAACGATTTGCAATACCGGACGTTCGATGAAGTGAAACCCAATCCGAGGGATGAAGATGTCTACCGGGCCGCTTCGATAATTAAAGATAATAACTTCGGAGCGGTCATCGCGGTCGGTGGAGGCAGCACGATCGATACGGCTAAGACTGCGGCGTTACTTGCAACTCATGGTGGTAAAGTGAGTGATTATGCGGGTTGGGGGAAGCTGCCGGGACCCATCCTACCCCTGGTGGTCATCCCAACCACAGCTGGCAGTGGCAGTGAAGCCACGAATTGGGCTGTGATCACCGAAAGTCTCTCTCATTCCAAGGTGGCAATCGGTGACCGCTACCTGGCTCCATTAGTAGCTTTGGTGGACCCAATCTTGACCATCTCTTTGCCTTCGAAACTGACTGCAGCCACAGGCATGGATGTGCTGACCCATTCCATCGAGGCGTATCTCAGCGCGTTATCCAGCCCGGTGAACGACCTGCTGGCTCTGGAAGCAATCCGATTGGTGGCAACCAATCTGCGGCAGGCTGTAACCAGGAGTGATGATATGAAGGCGCGCGAGGCAATGATGCTGGCTTCCACGCTTGGAGGAATCGTCATCAATAATGCTGACGTCGCCGGAGTGCATTGCCTCTCGGAAAGCATAGGGGGCCATTATGATGCGCCGCATGGTTTACTCAATGCCATCTTGTTACCTTATTTTATGATGCACTGGCGGAAGGGCTGCGTGGTACGCTTTACTCACATCGCGGAAGCCTTTGGCGCAGGTCCTCGGCCGGATGAGGCAGTCAACCAGGTAATCGGATTGAACCAATTTCTGAAATTTCCCTCTTTAGTTGAGGTTGGAGTGAAGCAGCAGGATCTTCAACAACTGGCCACGACAGCAGCCTCAAATGTTTCCAATTCCAGCAATCCCATCCCAATGACGGCATCGGATTACCTGCTGATCCTCGAACAAGCGATGACAGGTCGTATATCCCAGGCTTGATGGACAATGACTGAAGTGAAAAGCTTTATTTTTAGGTTGAGGATACCAAGTTTTACGAAAAGGAGGTGCTGGGACTTATAAAAAGAAGCTCATCTTCTGTTTTTGCATGTTCCCCTTGCAAGGTTGTATTGGAATTCCAATCTTCAATCTCTACGAATTCCCCAAACGTATTCCCTGGAGGAAGAAAATGGAAAAAAAACCTAAAGCAGTAGAGCGCGAATTTTCTGGACGCGGAATGGCGTCCATGTTTGGCGCTCCGATTTCATGGATTGCGCTCTTCGGCGCATTGATGGGCGCACTCAGTATCGTGCCAATGATCTTCTATCCCTTTGGTGGTGGTTTTGCCTCTGCCGGTATGATCATCTTTGGCCCCATGTCCGGATTGGTCCTTGGTCCGTGGGCGGGAGCCGTGGCCGGTTTGATCGGAGGCCTGATCGGCATGTTCATTTCCCCGGGATCATATCCTCTTGGCCTGATTGACGTAGTGCTGTCAGGTGTCTTACTGCCCGTATTCTGGGGTTTGGCCAAGCCGTATTACCGCAAGTTTTATATTCCGTTTACCCTGTTATGGATTGTTTACTACTTCTTGACACCATTTTATTTTCCGGGGCAGGCGGCTGATTTCGGCGCGGTGCGCCAACCCATGTACACCCTTTCGTTCATTTGGGGACCTCTTGGGCTCATTTTCGTCATCCTGATGCAAAAAACCCTGTTGAAATGGATGAAAGAAACAAACACTGGAAAGCGCTTGCTCGGTTACATCCTTTACATGGTTGGACCGACCTCTGCCTGGTTGCTCCCCTGGATCGGAGTTTACTTCTGGGCGCTTAAATACCCGCCACAAACTGCAGAATTGAACAACTGGGTAGCCTGGTACTTTTACATCCTACCAATTTCTGTAGCCACCGGTATCGTCGGCATGTTGCTCATCCGCGCCCTTGAAAAAAGCGGTTTGCGGTCCGTGCCGGGTAGCATCCTGGATTCGAATACAGATTAGATTAGGAGGCATACCATGTCACCCGCTAAAAAAACTACCTGGGGCTCACCAAGCGATTGGTGGAGTGCAGTTGGGATCATGCTTGCAGTGATCGGTCTGCTTGCACTGATCAGCAGTTTCTGGACACCGGATGTAGCGGATTATGTAGCTACAGGCTTCCTGGGCAGCAGCAATATTGTGCCCTCTGTGATCATCCTGATCGTGGGGGTTGTGATCGCAGTGGCTGCCCAGTTCATCAAACCGAAAGCATAAAGCGCGAATGCCCTTCTAGCCTCCCAGATCTTTGGGGAAGCTAGAAGGGGCTCTTTTGTTGCGCATCCTTCCCGTCCGTCATAGACGGACTCCAATAGTTTCTTCAAAAAGTAAATATGCCAGATCCCATCATCAATATTGAAAACCTTTCCTATATCTATCCAAGCGCAACCAGGGCGTTGAATGATGTATCCCTGAAGGTTTTCCCGGGTGAATACCTGGGTATTGTTGGAGCCAATGGTGCCGGCAAGACCACCCTGTGCATGTTCCTGAATGGCGTCATCCCAAATGTCCTCGGTGGACGTGTCTCTGGTTCGGTGCATGTATGCGGCATGGACACCTTCGAGCACTTTGTATTTGACATCGCCCAAAATGTGGGCCTGGTGCTTCAAGACCCTGAATCGCAATTATTTTCCGCGGATGTCCGCTCTGAGATCGCCTTCGCGGCGGAAAACCGCGGCGTCCCTCGCGAAGAAATAATCGAACGCATGCGGGCTATCCTTAAGATCGTGCGGCTGGAAGCACTGGCTTCCCGCCTCTCCGATGAGCTTTCCGGTGGTCAAAAACAGCGTCTTGCCATTGCTGCCAACCTGATTGTCCGTCCGAAAATCCTGGTTGCCGACGAACCCACCTCACAGCTTGACCCGGTGGGAAAAGAAGAAGTCTTTTCCACGCTGTCATCATTAAACAAAGATTTTGGAATGACCGTTGTGATTGCCAGTCACGACGTTGATGAAATCGAACGATATGCTGACCGGATGATCGTTCTCGATCACGGGAGCATCGTATTGGAAGGCACGCCTGACGAAGTCTTCCGCGAGGTCGATACCTTGGATCGCATGTTCGTACACGTTCCTGACCTGGCTCGATTGGGAAAATCCATCAACCTCGGAGGTGATCGGAAGCTCAGTCTGGATGTCTCTAAAGCAGCTGCACAGATCAAGACCTGGCTGGGAGTGGAGAAATCAACCTCAGGTAAACCGTTTAAAGAACCCTCCGCCTCTTCTCAGGATGCCTTTGAAGATGCAGCCGATGGGAATTTGGCTGTCAAAGTCAGAAATTTGACCTATACATATCCAGGCACGAGTGCACCCGCCATCCTCAATTTGAACTTCTCCATCCCGAAAGGACAGTTCGTGGGGATCATCGGTCAGAATGGTGGCGGAAAGACCACGATCATGAAATGCCTTGTGGGTTTGCTGCAGCCCTCCCAGGGTGAGATAACCCTGGAAAACATGCCGCTCACCGGGCAGAAGGTCGGAGATATTGCCACCCAGATAGGATTAATTCTTCAGAACCCGGATACCCAATTATTCTGCATGTCTGTGGAAGAAGAGATCCGTTTTGGTCTCGAAAACCTGAAGTTGGAACCAGAGGAAATCGAAAGACGGACCGAAGAAGCTCTCAAGATCACAGCACTGGGTGAATACCGTCAGTTGTATCCGTTTAAGCTTAGTTTGGGAGACCGGCGCAAAGTGGCTGTGGCTTCGATCGTTGCAATGCGCCCCCAGATCCTGATCTTCGACGAACCGCTGACTGGACAGGACTACAAAGGTCGTTATGAGCTGGTGAACCTGGCTGCCGAGCTGCATCGCGCCGGGCATACCGTAATTATGATCTCCCACGATATGGAATTGGTGGCTCGGTATACGCAACGAACATTGGTAGTAGGCAGGGGGCAGCTCCTGCTCGACTCACCGACCCGGGAGGTGTTCGACCATATTACCCTTCTCCGTGAAACCTTTATCGAGCCTCCGGAGATCATTCGACTGGCCCAGGAGCTCCGGGCTTGTGGGTTGCAGTCCGGTTTACTCTCCATTGATCAGGTGACGGAGTGCCTTCAAAAGCTCAAAAAACCTGTTTCGACTGGTGAAAGATAAAAAATCCCATGGAAGCATTGAGACTTGCCCAATTAGATTCGGTCGTCCACCGGCTTAACCCATTAACCAAACTGTTTATCATGTTGTTGTATTGGGGCACGGCGCTTTTCACATTCAACATTCCAGTCCTATTAATGATGATGTCACTGGCGTTACTGCTCTACCCGGTAGCCCATATCCCCTTGCGGATCCTGCGTGTCATTCTCACCATCATGTCGGCAATCTTTGTGATCTTTATTGTCATCAATGGATTCATGTTCTACGGCGGGAAAACCCCCTTATTTTATTTTTTCAAGTGGCCCTTCACGCTGGAAGGGATGATTTTTGGCTTTGCTGTCTGTTTGAAGATCCTGAGCGTGGTCATGATGATACCGCTGCTTACCAGCACGACCACCCTCCCCAAGCTCATGGCCGGGCTGGCTGCGATCCGTTTGCCTTATAAATTCATCTTTACCTTCGGTGTGGCGATGCGCTTGGTGCCGCTCGTGATGAGCACTTATTTTGACATTATGGCTTCGCAGCGTCTGCGCGGGCATGATATCGCCGAAATGAATTACTTTAAAAGATTGCTCAAGGGTTATGTGCCATTATTTATCCCGCTGGTGCTGACGCTCCTGCGACGCACGGCGGATATGGATGTGGCCATCGAGTCACGCGGATTCGGTGCCCCGGTGGAACGCACTTACCTCGAAGATATTCGACCCACTCGGATCGATATCGTAGCGCTTGGCATCTCTACGGTTGTTTTCGGCTCGATATTTTATTATTTGTTCACACATCATGCCTCGCAAATGGGTTTGATCATCCAATTTTAAAAATGAAGAGCATATTCTGGTTTTGTTAAATCCTGGCTGCCGCGGGATGGCGAAGTTCCATGAAAACCGACATTTCATCGGATACCCGTATCACAATAAACGGTTACCTCTGTGGTCCTGTTCGCTCCGACTCGGATGGGTTCACTGCTCGCGCAATAAGGAAACAGATTGGCAGCGGCCGCCGAACGGATCGCATATTCTCCAGGTGGGAGTTCCAAACGGAATTTCCCGTAAATATCAGAGCTGAATTCTTGTAAATCCCTTGATTGGTCAGCTGTGGTTAAAACCAGATCGGTTTGAAAAGGTTTGTCGGTGCAATTTGGGTCCGGCGGGTTTTGGACAACAGGGCATGTAGGTCCAAGCAGCACATTACCAAGAATTGTGCCCCTGCTTCCATCCGCTTGTAGCTCTCGTACAAAAACCCTTCCGTCAGGCGTCCGGCATTGTTCCGGGTAAGTTTCCATGATCGGATACCCGGCAGCGGCGCACTCCTCGAAGGATTTGATGCCTGTTTCCCTATCAACAAGCCCGGGGCTGCAGGCTGCAAGTATGCCGGTCTCAAGGAAAATAATCAGCTTTATAAGGATTGAGTTGGTCTTGATCATTCTGTTCATCTCCAAAACTCCATTGCAATTCCGTCGTTTGAACGAATGACGCTGGAACCTGTGTTGTGGTTCCAGGGTGGTAAATCACAACAACGGATTTGTGGAGAGGTATTCAGGATTCAACCGTGTGTTATGAAGTTCAGGGAACTATGACATTCAGCACTTGAAAATAGAATATAAGTTCTATATAATACTACAGCCTGTCGAATTTTCATGATGGAAAATGAATTGTTTCTCAAATTGAACCTCAAAAATCAATTCAAAAGGTCGATCATTCCTAGTCATTATTATTCCTTCTTGCACAACGAACAACATATTCGAATGGACACATTTCTTCGGAGAATATTCGAACTTGATTCGCGAAGGCCCCAAAGGGGGAACCGTCCTCCGAACAAGGTATCGTTTCGTATAGTTCAACCACGCTTGATTTCGCTCGATTAACCAGCCTACTCATTTATAATCTCATCCTAACCGAGGTTTATCGTTATGATGAATAATCACCAATTGGCTGAGACTTTCTCCTTGATTGCGAATTTATTGGAGATCAGGGGCGAGATTATTTATAAAACCCTGGCTTACCGCAAAGCAGCGGAAAGCCTTTCCGGCCTGGGGCGCGAAGCCTCCGAATACTGGAAGGAAGGCAAGCTAGAAGATATACCCGGCGTTGGCAAAGCGATTGCCGAGAAAATCGATGAGCTGTTAAAGACGGGGAAGCTCGAGTTCCTGGAGAAACTCAAAAAGGAAGTACCACCCAGCCTGGCGGAATGGCTCCAGGTCCCAAGCCTGGGTCCGAAGAAGATATCTCTTATATGGAAGACGCTCAATATCACAACCCTGGCGCAACTGGAAAAAGCTGCCAAGTCAGGTAAATTAAGCGGTCTGCCTGGCATGGGGGAAAAATCGGAGAAGAGCGTCCTGGCCGGGATAGAGTCGCTCTCCCGGCGCTCCGGCAGATTACCCCTCGGACGAGCCTACCCAATCGCTCAGGAACTCATCCGTCAGCTCAAGATTGTCAAGGGCGTGGAGGCTGCCGAGCCAGCGGGCAGTCTGCGCCGCATGCGCTCAACCGTCGGTGATATCGATATCCTTGTAGCTGCGAAGGATTCTAAACCGGTGATGGAGGCTTTCACCAAACTGCCGGGTGTGGTGCGCGTGTTGGGAAAAGGGGAGTTCAAGTCCAGCGTTGAGTTCGCGGATGGTGTCCGCGCCCAAGTGTGGGTACATGCTCCTGAACAGTTCGGGACCGCCCTGGTATACGCCACAGGTTCGAAGGATCATAACGTGCGCTTGCGTGAACTGGCGCTGCAAAAAGGTCTCTCGCTTTCCGAGCATTCGTTTGTAAAAACCAAGGGCAAAGGTGAGATCAACTGCGCTACGGAAGAGGAAGTCTACAAAACGCTCGGGCTCGAATGGATCCCACCCGAGATCCGTGAGGACAACGGCGAGGTCCAGGCCGCCAGGGCGAAGAAACTGCCAAAGCTGATCGAGGTCAAGGATATCCACGCGGACTTGCAGACCCACTCGGATTGGAGCGACGGCAAGCTGAGCATGCTCGAGATGGCGAAAGCGGCCGCCAAACGCGGCATAAAAGTGATTGCATTCACCGATCATTCCGCAAGCCTGGGTGTGACCGGCGGGTTGAAAATTGAGGACCATAAAAAACAAGCCGTGGAGATCAAGAAAATCCAGAAACAGCTCGGCGACACCATTTTGGTGCTGCATGCCAGCGAGGTGGAGATCCGGGCGGACGGCAAACTGGATTATCCCGACGATTTCCTGGCCAGCCTGGACCTGGTGCTGGCATCCCTGCACACCAGCCTGCGCCAACCCCGGGAGAAAGTGACCCAGAGGGTGATCAGCGCCATCCGCAACCCGCATGTGGACATCATCGGTCATCCCACCGGGCGTCTGATACCGGACCGCGAAGGTGCCGACCTGGACATGGAGGCGGTGCTCAAAGCCGCGGCCGAGACCGGCGTCGCCATGGAGATCAATGCCCATCCCGCCCGGCTCGACCTGGATGACAACTACGCCCGGCGCGCCAGGGAGCTCGGCATCCCCATTTCGATCAATACCGACTCACATTCCGAAGCCGATTTCGACATGCTGCCCTTCGGTGTCGCCATTGCACGGCGAGCCTGGCTGGAACCCAAACATGTCATCAATGCCTGGCCGGTCGAAAAATTATTAACCTGGTTAAAGAAGAGAGGTTAGAGTTAGTCGAAAAGATCCATCCCAATATCCATTAAAGGTGCTAGAAAAAATGAAATACTCCAAGGAGGAGGCTTTACATGATTAGTAAATCTGTTCAAGATGCGATGAACGCCCAGATCAACAAGGAATGGTACTCCTCGCTGCTCTATTTATCGATGGCGGCATATTTCGAGAATAAAAACCTGCCGGGTTTCTCCCACTGGATGCGGCTGCAAGCCGATGAAGAACGCGAACATGCCATGAAATTTTATGAGCACCTGATCGAGCGCGGCGGCCGGGTGCTGCTCAATGCGATCGAGGCGCCCATCACCGATTGGCAATCCAGCCTGGAAGTGTTCAAGGAGGCGCAGGCGCATGAAGCCAAGGTGACCGCTTCAATCAACGCGTTATATGAACTGGCGCAAAAGGAAAAAGATTACCCGGCCCAGGTGCTGCTGCAGTGGTTCATCACCGAACAGGTCGAAG
>MGNL01000151.1 GCA_001796785.1 Chloroflexi bacterium RBG_16_51_16
GAAAATAGACGTTGCTGAGTCCTTCAGCTGCCATCAGATACAGAAGTCTGTCTCTTTCTTCCTTCCAACCTGACCAACGATCGTTCGTAGGGTCACCGATGAGTTGGGAGAGAAATGCCACGGAAGTGACAATGAATTTTACCGGGTGGGTATTTTTCACAGCCTGGATCCATTCGGTCAGCTCTTTCCACTGACCTTTATCAAGCATGGCGCGCCTTTCTTTTCCAGAGACACGATGTGTGCGTGTATCCATTATAAAAAAAGCAGTCTTGCCATAATCGAAGGAATAAGCCAGGGTTGTTATCGGTCTGAGTAAAGGCGGTGCATGCATGATTTGATGCTCCCAGGTAGCCTGGTAGGCTGCGTGCACCCGGGCGCGGGTCAGCTCGCGTTCGCTTTTAGAACGGCCTTTGATCCATCTGAGCAGGGTGGTATAGATGGGAAGGGTAGGATGCTGATATTTCAAATCCCTCCACCGCCAATCATTATCAACTTCGTGATCATCCGGGACCATGAAAACAGGTGTGTCCGCAAGCAAAGATCGAAAATGAATGTTTGACCAGCTGTGGCTGTACACTGACCTGTAATCCTCCAAATCCGTTGCGACCCGACCTATTCCATTGAAATTCCACTCATCTGCGTATATTTGGTCACCGAGAAACAGCATAAATGCCAGGTCGGGTTCGTTATCATGGATATGTTTAAAGACCCGCCCCGGATTTTTGCGTCCGGGTCGGAAGCAGGAGCCAAATCCGAACCGAAATGATTTGGGCGTGCCTTGGGAAGGGAATGTGTTGAAGGAATGGAACGCCGCTCTCGATGGCTTGGAGTTCCGGTCAAGCGTCAAAGCATAATAATATTTCGAATCAGGTTTAAGTCGATCTAATGCCACTACTCCGGAATGACCTGTTGCCCCGCCTAGAGAACCGAATCCTTTTATCCTTGCGTCGGACAAATCTCTTTTGGTAGCCAGCCACCCGTATAAAATGCTGGGTTTGTTCGCGCGCGCCCAGAGTTTGACACTTGTATCCGTTAATCCGCCAATGATTGGACCGAGTATCATCCTGGCAGCATCGATCACAATTTCCCTCCGTTGAAGCGTGGCGGTTTTTCTCTTTTGAGATTAATACTTCATACTAATAAGAACAAAGGTGTTGCTTATTCTCCGGTCAGTTTAAACACTTTATCATTCGGATGCACCTTCTGGGAGACTTTCAGGGCAACATCATCGCCTTTTTTCGCTTCTTTGACTTCTTTATGCTCGATCTGGAGGGAGGTTACTTCCTGCTTAAAGTCTGTCGAATGACCGAGGAAATGAAGGGTGTCACCGACCTTGACCGTTTCGACGAGAGCCAGGACCGCGACACTGATTTGATCGAAAAAATGCGTAACTTTGCCGATTTCTTTTCCAGACATTGCTGACTCCTCTTGATTATTCAAAGACGATGGCAACCCATTAAGCTGGCGGGTCTGTCATGAGCATCAACTCACTCCTCGTGCCCATCGCGTACGAAGATGATCAGCGATCGTTTGAATTTACTCGCTTCGATATTATATTACAAGCGAGGGGTAAGAGTTATTTTTCCGGGAAACGGAACACCCTATGAATCTGATGTCAAATATTCAATTGTTGAATCATCAGGATCATGTTATTCATCCGCTCGGTGGATACCAAGATCTTCAGGATGGATCGCAAGCTGCTTAAAATTATTAAAGGTCAAATCCACGAATCCAAAACCGGCTGAATGCCTAAGACGTTCGAATAAAGCATGATAGCTCATCGGAATCGATGCTCCTGATTGCAATTTCAGTTGGTCCGCCACACGATGGATCGCCTCTGCGCCAACTGGATCGACAGCTTCAATTTCGATAAAATCTCCCATGGGCAGTTCATCCAGCATAATTCTGGTATTAAGATATTCGTAGGTTGTACGATACTTTTCATAGACAAAAATCTGTTCATATCCTAGAGCTTTCAGGATCAAATCCACCTGGATGGGATCGTCAACGGACACCTCGATTTCGAGGCGCTTCAGAATCCCATTATCATTTTCGCTCGATCCTTTGTAAGTGAGAGTTGTTTTTTTATCCGTCCTCAAGCGGAGGAGGCGCGAGTTATTGGATAGGGTTTTATCCGGTTGGTCATAACGGATATTATTCTCAAAGGTGCGGGGTTCAATCCGCGCTGCCCCCAACTCCTGCAGGCGTATTTCAACATTTCTGATATTTCCAACCAGGAACTTTGCTTCTGTTTCCAGCATACTGGTTCATAGAATAGTCAACAAGGTTTGTTTCTGTTCCACACTTTCTTTCGATCTTATCCGTACCCGGTTGACTATACCATCCCGCGGAGATTTTAATTCGTTTTGCATTTTCATCGATTCAAGGATTAACAAGACCTGACCTTTAACAACCGGCTCACCTTCTTTCACGAGGACCGAAATGACAAGTCCTGGCATCGGCGCCTTGAGGTTGAATTCACCCGACTCAGCCAGTCCAGCTCCTCCGGCTGCTTTTAGACGTTGTTCCCGCTCATCGATAACGACTGCAGTGTAGAGACGGCCTTTCAGCAGGATTTGCCAGGCGTCATCGGCTTCCTGAACATACGCTTCATAGGAATTGCCCTCAACCAATAGTGAATACACCGGTTGGCCGCTTACCGATTCAAAATCGACCTTAACCAGGCGATCACTAATACGGATATGGTCCTCGTCCACGACCTCTACGTTAAAAGATTTTTCTTCGATCGTGGTGATGTATTTCATCGATGCATGCGCTCCCAGCGACCCACCCATTTCCAGTTGCTGACATCCCGCTCGCCGCGCCGGACGATCTGGGCGGACCTTTCTATTTGCTGGTGCGCGACCAGGGTTGCAAGGATTGCCGCAATTTCTGAATCGTTGGACCCATCCTCCGACCTGTTCATGGAAAACCTTTCTTCGACAAAGCGTGTATCGTACTGGCCGCCCATGAAGCGGTGAGAATCCATCATGGTTTGGTGGAATGGGATATTCGTGCGGACCCCAACGATGCGATACTCCTCCAAGGCGCGACGCATGCGGAGAATTGCCTGGGCGCGAGTCTCACCCCAGACGATGAGCTTGGCTATTAAGGGATCATAAAAAGGAGTAATTTCGAAACCCGGATAAACACCAGAATCAACCCGTACTCCAGGGCCAGTGGGAAGCAGACTGTGCGTGATTCGACCTGTCGATGGAAGGAAATTGTTGTAGGGATCCTCAGCGTTGATTCTGCATTCGATGGAGTGTCCGTTAATTGAGATCTGTTCTTGCGTATAGCTGAGTTGACGACCGCGTGCGATCCGGATCTGTTCGGCAACGATATCCACACCGGTGACCATCTCGGTGATTGGGTGTTCGACTTGCAGCCGGGTATTCATTTCAAGAAAATAAAAGTGTTTATCCTTGTCTACAAGGAATTCAATTGTGCCAGCGTTGACATAATCGACTGCCTTTGCGGATTTAACTGCGACATCGCCCATCCGGCTGCGGAGTTCTTCATCCACGAAAGAGGAGGGTGATTCTTCGATCAACTTTTGGTGGCGTCTTTGAATTGAGCAATCTCGTTCTCCCAGATGGATAACGTTGCCTTGAGTATCAGCCAGGATCTGGATTTCGATATGCCTTGCACCGGATACCAGTTTTTCGAGATAAACATTGCCATCCCCAAAGGAAGCCTGTGCCTCACGTCTGGCCGAAGCTAAGAGGGTTGGCATCTCATCCAGGCTCGTTACCTCGCGCATGCCTTTGCCTCCGCCCCCGGCGGTCGCTTTGATGAGAAGGGGAAAGCCAATCGTAGGTGCAACCTTCAATAAATCCTCGTCGGTCATGTTCCCGACGTCTTCCGTTCCAGGGACTACCGGAATTCCGGCTTTCAGCACCGTCGCTCTTGCTTTTCCTTTGTCGCCCATGGCAGCAATGGACGAGGCTTTTGGTCCGATGAATACAAGATTTGCATCCGCACATTTTGACGCAAAATCTTCTCTCTCCGCAAGGAATCCGTATCCGGGGTGGATGGCATCTGCGCCTGATATTTTGGCGATGTCCAGAATTTTCTCAGCTCGTAGATAGGATTCGCTGGATGGCGCAGGACCAAGCAAATAAGCCTCATCCGCATAACGGACATGTAACGCCTGTCGATCTACCTCCGAATAAACCGCAACCGTCTCGATACCCAATTCGCGACAAGCGCGGATGATCCTGACCGCGATCTCCCCACGATTGGCAACCAATACTTTTTTAAACACTGGGCCTCGGGTTTGTAACTTTCTCAGGTAAAAATATTCTAAAAATTAAGTGATCAAGGATGGCATTCGACTCATTCATTGAGGTTCATGATTTTTCAGAGGGGTATGTTTCCATGCTTTTTGGCTGGGTTGGCGTCTCTTTTATTGCTGAGCATTTCGAGTGCATTGATCAGCCGTGGGCGGGTTTCGCTCGGAAGAATGACATCGTCGATATAACCTCGTTCAGCAGCGACATAAGGATTGGCGAATTTTTCGCGATAGTCTGCCACCAACTGCTCTTTTTTCTTGACGGGGTCCTTCGCTTTTTCAAGGTCCTTGCGGAATATAATATTTACAGCTCCATCCGGTCCCATGACAGCGATCTCGGCAGTCGGCCAGGCGAGGTTGACGTCGCCTCGGATGTGTTTGCTGGACATGACGTCATACGCGCCTCCATACGCCTTGCGGGTAATAACCGTCATCTTGGGAACGGTCGCTTCACAATATGCATAAAGCAGTTTTGCACCCGCCCGAATGATTCCATGATGCTCCTGGTTTGTTCCGGGGAGGAAGCCCGGAACATCCACAAAAGTTACCAGGGGAATGTTGAAAGAATCACAAAAACGAACAAATCGTGCCGCCTTATTGGAAGCGTCAATATCGAGTACACCCGCCAGTACCGAAGGCTGGTTGGCAATTATGCCAATGGAATGTCCTCCCAGCCTGGCAAAACCAACCACGATATTCTGGGCAAAGTTCTCATGGATTTCGAAGAACTGCCCCAAGTCCACCACTCTATGGATTACATCTTTGATGTCATAAGGCTTGTTCGGATCTTCTGGAACGATTACATCCAGGTTAACATCCATCCGAAGTGGGTCGTCTGTGGATAGTGCGAATGGGGCATCTTCCATATTGTTCTGAGGCAGATATGTAAGCAACATGCGGATCAGGAATAATGTATCCGCCTCACTTTCCGCGGTCACATGGCATACACCAGATTTTTCTGAATGTACACTTGCGCCACCCAGTTCTTCCTGGGTAACTTCTTCGTGAGTTACAGTTTTTACAACGTCAGGCCCGGTTACAAACATATAGGATGAATTCCTGGTCATAAATATGAAATCGGTTAAGGCGGGTGAATAAACGGCACCACCGGCACATGGACCCATAATGGCTGAGACTTGCGGAATCACTCCTGAAGCCAAAGTATTGCGAAGGAAAATGTCTGCATAACCACCGAGGGAGACGACCCCCTCCTGGATCCGTGCTCCGCCCGAATCGTTGATCCCAATAACTGGTGCGCCATTTTTCATGGCCATGTCCATGATTTTGCAGATTTTTTCAGCGTGGACTTCGCCGAGGCTTCCGCCGAAAACAGTAAAATCCTGTGAAAAGACGTAAACCAGGCGTCCTTCTATGGTCCCCCATCCAGTGACTACCGAATCCCCCGAAAATTTTTGGGTGTCCAACCCAAAATCCTGGGTTCGATGTACGACAAAAGAATCTACTTCCCTGAAGGATCCTTTATCGAGAAGCAGGTCCAGACGTTCCCGCGCGGTCAAGCGCCCTTTCTGGTGCTGGGCATCGATTCGCGGCTGGCCACCACCCAGCCGTGATTGCGATTTTAATTGGATTAATTTATTGACCAGAGAATTGTCCGTCATGGGATTCTCGAATAACTACAGAACTCGCATAAAGGATAAACATTAAAAGGAGAAATTGTAGTATAAGCGCGAACGGCCAATTGGGGCGTGGAGTCTGCCAGAGCAATCGTTCAAACCAGTACATTGCGGTATACCCGATTGACAATCCAACCAGTCCTTTCCTAGCCCAAGTCCTCAAAGTAAAGATGCCGTAAAAGAGCACGCAACCCAGACTGATCCACAATCCACCGATTAGTGCGTTAATCAACCAGCCTGGCTGGTTATTTACCTCGATCAAAACATCCGACCAGGAAATTGCGGTCCAGAGCCGTATGACATTGTAACTAACAACAAATAACACCAGCCAGAGAAGCAGAGTTACACGCAGAGGGCGTCGGGTCATGAAATTTAGATTTTCTGGGAATTAATACTTGGGTTCTGGGAGCAAATACATCAAATCCTTGCCGCTGTAACTTCCGTACGATTGCAAATAAGGAGCGAATTGCCCATTATAAGGGGCAAGGTTCAAAATACCGGGATTTGCATAGACCACATCAACACCTTTCCCCTTTAGATAAGTGGCAGCATTTCCACTCTGCAGGGCTAGAAAATATGAATGACTATTAATGAGTCCATCCAAATTTACGATAACGCGATCATGGATAAAATAACCGACATTACCTCCTCCGGTCATGCCAATGACCGATCCGGGAGGTGTGTTTTCCTCAAGCAGCGGCAGGATCTCCATATAAGGTCTGTTTACCGGGAAATAATTTATGGGCATTTTTGTATCCAGGACGCCCCCAAGTTTCCATGCCCAGAGCAAGGCGAACAACCACGACATAATATAGAATAATGAGGTGGGCACTTTGGCTTTCCGTAAGAGAGTAACTAATTGATTAATAACGAGCGCGCCTCCCAGCAGGATGGTCAACATTTGGGCAATCCAGTACCACTCCTGGTAACCAGCATATCCGGAGGAAGTGTAATAAATTACCTGGACACCTCCGGAGACAAATAGCGGTACAAATCCCAGTTTCGTAATTGAATGCAGAGCTGAACGCGGAAGAAGCAGTGAAAGCACAATGGCGATCAGGATGAACGACAACAAAACGACATAATAACGCTCATCCTGGGTGTTCGAACCGGGAATCATCCATTTAATTTGTTTTGCCACATAAAGAAACCATTCTGATGCCGGCTGCCAGGCGTTCAAAGCGGTTTTTATATTGATTCCAAAATAGGACAGCATATTGCGCGGGGGTCCGTCGTAAATCGTATCCAGCTGGGTTCCCCACCAATGTTTGATCTGACCACTGACCGGTGTGAAGGTATCAAACACCAGCTTATTCCAAACCATATAAATAATCAACCAGCCAGAGACTATGCCAAAATAAGTCGCGCCTTCGTTTAACCAACGTTTCGATTCCTTTCGGAAATACTGAATTGGTTCTTGCAAGGTGAATTTGAGATGCCCCACACTGCTAAACCGATACCCTAACATTCGGATTATAAGAATGAGAAGAAATGTGATACATCCATCGACCAGGATCACACTTTCAGGTATAGGAGTTATGAGTCGGGACAGGCTAAAGAGATAGGATAAAAATGCCAGGCTTGCGGAAGCGGTAATTACTGCCAAAAACGATTGTTTGGAGGTGTGAATAGCATTCTGCAGATATTGTTGGATTACGGTTCGATAGTGATTAAGGATCGGTGTGGTTCTATTCAATCCCTCTGTATGTGA
>MGNL01000152.1:0-293 GCA_001796785.1 Chloroflexi bacterium RBG_16_51_16
AACTTTTACACCCGAGGGCTTCGATCTGCAGTGGGCTGTCAACCACTTGGCGCCGTTTTTGCTCACCCATGAACTGCTACCTTTGCTCAAAGCCGCACCCCGAGCCCGAATTGTCACGATCAGCTCAGGCTCCCACTTTAACTCCCGCCTTGATTGGAGCGACATTCAACTCCGCAGGCATTACCAGCCGCTGCGCGCGTACCAGCAATCCAAGCTTGCCAATGTATTGTTCACGGTTGAGTTAAACCGCCAGTTGGGAACAGCATCCAATGTGCGTGCCTTTGCTGCAGATC
>MGNL01000152.1:377-7689 GCA_001796785.1 Chloroflexi bacterium RBG_16_51_16
TACCCGCCGAGCAATCCGCACGGGGGATCATCCAACTGGCGACCGAACCCTCCATTCAAGATTCCCACGAGATCTATTGGAAGAATGGGAAACCGGTCAAAGCTGATCCTTATGCGCTCGATCTTAAATCAGCCGGCCGGTTGTGGGAAATCTCAGTGCAAATGTGCGGCCTGACGCCAGTTGCTGGCAGGAGTGGTGATTAATGACTGAAAAGACCGCAACCAGAGGATTGATCATCGAGGCGGTGATTGACTGCATTGAAAAATATGGCATCGACAAGGTGACCACCCGCAGGATAGCCGAGCAGGCCGGCACGAACATCGCCTCCATCAATTACTATTTCCGTTCCAAGGACGAGCTGGTGGCAGCTGCCCTGACCATGACGATTAATCACATGCTTGAGGATGTTGAAGCCATACTGGCAGATCCAAACGAGCCTTATCAAACCATCCTGGAGACATTTTTTTTATATCTATTGGATGGCGTGATGCGCTTCCCGGGTGTGTCCATTGCCCACCTTTACAGTTCGATCATGGATAAGCAATACGATACACCGGGCGGAAGGGGAATCGTCAAGGCTTTCAACCTACTAGTCGAGCGCACCGCTAGAGAATACCCGCAGCACAACAAGGAAGAGCTGCAGCTGCTGCTCTCACAGATCATGTATTCTATTATGTTTAATATGCTGGCGCCGAATTTCCTCCCCGTCGAACAACGATATCAACTCACAAGCTCAGCGAACGCCAAGAATCTTGCAGGATACTATACCAAGATATCCTTGAGGATGATGGAGAAGAACTAGCCAAAAGAGGTTTATGAAACGCGCTTATATCCATTGATTATTATAAAAATACCGTCGTTCAGACGGTATTTTTACTAAACCAATTAGTAACTGCCATTCGATTAGATTATTATCAGAATCGAAGACTCCTCAAGGAGTAGGGGTTCCTGAAGGCGCCCTCTCCACCGGGGTTGGAGCAACGAATAAGGCGGCAGCCTGCTCCGCCGTTTCAGGCATGCCGTTCATGATCCAGCGGGTGAATACATCGACAACGTTTGGCTTGAGTGCCTTGTTGGGCGGCATGACACCGATCAGCTCCTCATCCGGATTCTCAGGATCCATGATCGGCGTTTCCTGGATGACTTGCAGGAAGTAACTCTCCGAATTACCGGGGAGGATATTGTTATCCACGTTATCCCCGGTCGTCAAGATCTCCTCATAGTTTGTCATCCAATAGTTGTTGTTCTCCTTGCCTTCGCGATGGCAGGATACGCAGTACCGTTTTACGATAGGTTGGATATGGACTTCGTAGGAGGGGACTTCGCCATCAGCTAAAGGCGGGAAGAGGGGCTTGAGCGCCTCTTCGGGAATCTCAAACCGGTCATCCCACATGTAACGCATAAAGACAACGATGTAGTCGATCTCGCTCTTTGTCAAGCCTTCAGGATTGTAAGCCTTGCCGAAAGGCGTCATACCGGCGTCTGGACGGCCGTACGCGATCACCTCAGACATAGCCGCGTCGTTTAATGTATATAACACGTCATGCCCGTTGATCGCGGAAATCTGTTTGCCTTCCAATCCTTCAACTCCTTCAATCGTTGTGACCGAGCCGTCATCGCCGTGGCATTCTGTGCACTGCACCGCATACAGATCCTGGCCTGCGAGGATCTGGTCAACCAGCGTTTGTGCAATTTCAATTTCGGTTGTTTCCGCTTTCGGAGCAAGTGCGAGTACGACGCCTGTTACTCCGAGCATCAAGAGTGCAGCCGTGCCAGTGGTCCACAACATAATTTGGGTTGAGGCTTTTTTGAATGCAAAAGACATTAAAAATAACAAAATAACTGCAACGCCTGGAATAACCAGCCCAGCAACTGCCTGTAATATTCCGGGCAGGTCCGATCCTTCCAAAGTGACCGTTGGAACGTCCGACATGAGGGTCAGGATGACCATCCCAACCACAGCCAGCCCCATGATCGCGATGGGCAGAACTCGTTTCCCGTAATAGCGGTCGGGATTTCTTTCCAGGAATGGAATGACCACCAGGAGAAGCACGGCGAGCGCGGGGATGATCACCGTGGCGATCCATTCGATCTTTCCAAGCAGCGGGATCTGCCCGTAGATGGCCAGGAATTTGAACAGGAAGAGGAAATACCATTCCGGCCGCGGAAGGTATGAGGTATCGCTGGGGTCGGCTTTGGCATCCGGTGCGACACCGATAAAAGTTGCCAGGAGGATCACCAGAACGAAGATGCCAAGCGAAACGATCAGGTCCTTGAAGATACTGTCAGGCCAAAAGCGTTCGCCGCGGTTCAGTTCATGCCGATAGCGTTCGTTAATTCTTTGCTTGGTTTCTTCGCCCATTATTGCCTCTGTTATTCCAAGCTCTTCCGGGTAATCCACCTGTTCCATTTTTGGATCGGGGAAAGGCTTGAGCACGACCATTCTTTCGTTAGAAATGAATTGAGATTAGTCCTCTTTGGTCGGTAAGTGAGACTCACCATGCCGGATGATCAGGTAAAGATGGATGCCGATGAGTCCTGCAAGGACCGCAGGGAGCATCCAGATGTGCGCCGCAAAGAAGCGCTGGAGGGTCAACGCGCTCAGGTCCGTCCCACCGCGCAGAGCCTTAAGGATGAATTCACCGATCAATGGGACTGTCCCGGCGATCTGCGTGCCGACCGTTGTAGCCCAATAGGCTCGCTGATTCCAAGGGAGCAGGTATCCTGTGAATCCCATACCGAGAGTGGCTAACAAAAGTCCCACACCAATCAACCATGTGAGTTCGCGAGGATATTTAAAAGAAGCAGTCACGAACACCCTGAGCATATGGATGAATACAATCACGACCATCAGGGTCGCGCCCCAGTGGTGGATGCCGCGCACCAACCAACCAAAAGCGACTCCATCCATGATGTATTGGATGGAGTCGTAGGCATGGTCCGGAGAGGGCGTGTAATACACGCTGAGGAAAATTCCGGTTGCTCCCTGTAGGATGAAAAGAAACAGACTCGCTGAGCCGAGAGTGTTCCACCAATTGCCCCTCGGTTCAGGCCGGTCCAGGATGTTATCGTAAATCCCCTTCAAACCGAGGCGCTCATCCAGCCAGTTGTACAATTTTTTCAAAATCATTGCCATTCCAGGACCTTTCACGGAATCGAGCCGAGGATGACTTGCCGACGAGGGGAACTATCTTCGCTCATGCCTCGCGATAATAAATCTCGAGCACGCCATCGTCTGTCAGACGGAATTCGTCATATCTGTCCAACGGTCGCGGCGGCGGTCCATCCAGCACGTCACCACTGCTGCTGAATTTGGCATCATGACATGGACACAGGTAAGCCTGGGCGGTCTCACTCCAGTTGACCGTACAAGCCAGGTGTGTACAGCGGCTGTTGAGGATGAGCAGGTCGTTTGGAGCCTCGGAACGGCGCAAGGCATAGCCTGCATGACTGGTGGCTGTGCGCTCCCAGCCGTTTACCTGGACCCGTGTAAATGAAAAGGGGTAAGGCTTTCCCACTTCCATGTCCTCGAGCTTGCCGACAGGGATCCAAGCTTCCTTTCCACCTGATTTTAAGGCGGGATCGATCAGGTAATAAACAGCCGGAAGACCGACTACTGCCCCGATGATCCCGCCAACAATGCCGGTTGTAACTTTTATGAAATCGCGGCGGCTTAGTTCCTGTTCAGACATGCAAGCCTCCACATGAAGTCTAGGACGCAACTCATTTTAGCTGATTCCAATCCACGGTTTTCCAAATCCGGTATTTTCGATTCACTACGCATCCGGGCATGATACACTTTTCGATTAAAATAAAAAATAGGACAATAACTCCAATTGTGATCGATTATAAAGGTCGGCTATCATGCGATTGGAGGATGTCTGAAACAAATAATCCATGAGTATTGTCACTTTTAGTGTTCAAATGTGAACGAGATAATGAGCGGGCTCCCTATTTCATTCTTATTAAGGAGGCGTAGATGGGCTTGAAACGAAATGTCAGCCTGTCCACGGCGTTACGGTACAAAGGCCAGGGGCCGATGCTCACCTTTATCCTGCATCGCATTGGCGGCCTGGGTATGGCCGTTTTCGTTGCAACGCATATCCTGGCTTCGTTTCTCGGTGGAGAGGGAGGAAAGATCGCCAATAACATCTATGAGCACTGGTCGTTCCAGGTATTTATCTTTTTTTGCGCTTTGTTTCATTCGATCAATGGACTACGGATTACTTTACTGGATCTCTGGCCCAGGCTCCTGGAACACCAGCGGGAAGCAATCTGGATTGAATGGGCGGTATTCATACCATTATATGGAATCGCGGTCCTGGTAATCCTGCAAACGGCGCTAGGAGGGTAACATGACAGCCAAATCCAAAACCCTGTCCCTGACCCAGCGCGGATTTAACTTTGAAATGCTAATGTGGCTGTTCACCCGCCTATCCGCTTTAGCTATGTATGCGCTGATCCTGTTCGCCATATTGGGTGCGCTTATCATGGGAGCGCGCAACCAGATGAATTTTGCAGACGTGATGCGCTGGGGGTTCATGCCCAATTACACCCATGTCCAGAGCACGGACGTACCGGACTTGACGCCCTGGTCAACGACATTATGGAGGTTTACGGCCAGCGCTCTGCTGCTGCTCGCCTCGTCTCACGGGATCCACGGCCTGGTGGTCATCGCGGATGACTATATCGTCAGGCCACGCGGGCGGCTCATCTCACGCTGGCTGAGCATTTTCTTGCTGGTCACGATGAGCATCATCGGTGTGTATGTGATCTGGACAGCATAATTTGTATCAATCATATTATTGGTTCCAGCGAGATACACGAGATAACTATCACGATGAAGCTATCTAGATATACAAATTATGAGATTGTCCCGCTGTGTGCGATTTCCCCGGGCGAGCACAGGGACTACGCGCTTCGCTCACCTTCGTTGGGCTGGGGTTCCCCATTCAGCGACTTCGCCCCAGGAAAAACGCTGGGACTACGCTATATGCCCTCCAGGCTGCTCGACCAACAATACTGCTTGAAATTATGAGATTGCTTCGTCTCCGATCCCGAGCCAGCGGCTCGAGCCAAGTTCCTCGCAATGACATACGGATTGAGGGACGAACCAATAGGAGTTCTTATCGATGCCAAACCTTCATCAATTTGATGTAGTTGTCGTGGGTGCGGGCGGTGCCGGGCTGATGGCGGGGTTATACGCTTCCCGCGGCGCCAAGACCGCAGTGATCAGCAAGCTTTATCCCACACGTTCGCACACCGGCGCAGCCCAGGGAGGCATCGGTGCAGCGCTCGGCAGCCTGGAAGAGGATCACCCCGAGTGGCACACCTACGACACGGTCAAAGGCTCGGATTACCTGGGTGACCAGGACGCGATTGAATTTATGTGCAATGAAGCGATCGATGCGGTGCTCGAACTCGAGCATATGGGGCTGCCCTTTGATCGCACGCCGGAAGGGCGCATTTCCCAACGACCTTTCGGAGGTCATACAAATAACGAAACGGGCAAGCCGGTCATGCGCGCCTGTCATGCCGCGGATCGAACCGGGCATATGATCCTGCAGACGCTTTATCAGCAATGTTTGAAAAACAAGGTTACTTTTTTTGACGAGTACCAGGTTCTGGATCTTCTCATAACAGACGGTAAAGCTGCTGGTGTGGTGGCAGTGGAACTTTCGACCGGGGCACTGCACACCTTTCATGCCAAAGCCGTCATCCTGGCAACCGGAGGACATGGGCGGATTTTTGAGGTCACCTCGAATGCTTATGCCTACACCGGGGACGGGGCGGCTCTGGTCCTGCGCCGCGGTCTGCCCCTGGAGGACATGGAATTTTTCCAGTTCCACCCTACTGGCATTTATAAATTGGGGATCCTGATCACGGAGGGCGTACGCGGCGAGGGCGGTGTATTAATCAACGGTAAGGGCGAACGTTTCATGGCCCAATATGCTCCGAAGGTCAAGGACCTGGCGTCGAGGGATGTCATCTCGCGAGCGATCTATACCGAGATCCGCGAGGGTCGGGGTGTTAATGGCCAAAATTATGTCTACCTGGATGTGCGGCCGGAAACCGTTAATAAATTTGCCTCCCTGGATAGTCGCTTAAGACCGGATGGATCCGCTTACACGGTCACGGGTGAAGAGATCCTGGCGAAGCTGCCGGATATTGTCGATTTCTGTCGCGTTTACCTGGGAGTAGACCCTGTTACGCAGATGATGCCCATCCAACCGACCGCACATTACACCATGGGGGGCATCCCGACCAATAAATACGGCGAAGTAGTGGTCGGTGATAAAAGCACGGTTTTCCCAGGATTGTATGCGGCGGGGGAGTGTGCGTGTGTTTCGGTGCACGGAGCCAACCGGCTTGGCACTAATTCGCTCCTGGATATCATCGTGTTTGGAAAACATTCCGGGCTTAAAGCTGCTGAATATGCCGGCAAAGCTGCTCTACCTCTTCTACCTGTTGATGCAGAAAAAGAAGCGAACGGACAGTTTGATTCCCTCCGGAACGGTTCAGGTAAGGAAAACACGTTCGATATTGCCACAGAAATGAAAAAAACCATGTTCGACCTGGTTGGCATCTACCGGACAGGCAAAGGCATGGAGGAAGCGATCGATAAGGTCAAGGAGTTGAAGGACCGCTACCGGAAGGTCCGCGTAACAGATACCGGGCGGGTCTTTAACACGGAACTGTTGAATGCCTGGGAGCTTGGAAATATGCTGGAGGTCTCGGATGTGACCGCCCAGTGTGCGCTCAACCGAACCGAATCGCGCGGCGGGCATTCACGGGAGGATTTCGCAAAGCGCGACGATCAGAATTGGTTAAGGCACACCCTAGCCATCGTAACAAATGGCAAGGTTGAGGTTAGTTATAAACCCGTGACGATCACAAAGTACCAACCCAAGGAAAGAACCTATTGATGTCATTGCAGGGCGGGTGTGTTAACCGACGAAGTCGGAAAAACAGCCGTGGGTGGGTGAATCCCCTCGAATGTGGAGATTGCTTCGTCACCGATCCCGAGCCTGTGGCTCAGGCCAAATTCCTCGCCCCGCTGCGCGGGATTTCCCTGGAAAAACACCAGGACTACGCGCTTCGCTCAACAATGACATCGCATTGAGGTGCCAGACATGCAGGTCACACTGAAGATCTTTCGCTACAACCCTGAAAAGGACAAGAAATTCCATTACGAAACCTACAGCCTTGAAGCCGAGGAGACCGACCGGATTCTCGACCTGCTTGAGAAAGTGAAGGGATATCTTGATGGGACGCTGTCATTCCGGCGGTCGTGCGCGCACGGCGTGTGCGG
>MGNL01000152.1:7724-9626 GCA_001796785.1 Chloroflexi bacterium RBG_16_51_16
TTGCCTGCAAGGTGCTGGTGCGGGATGTGGGTACGAACATCACGGTCGAGCCGATCCTTGGTCTGAAAGTCATTAAAGATCTGATCGTGGATATGGAACCGTTCTTTGACAATTACAAGAAAGTCCTGCCCTACTTCATCAATGATGGCCCGCTGCCGGCTGACGGCCTGGAGCGCCGGCAAACAATCGAGGAACGAGCCCGTTTCGACGACACCACCAAGTGCATCCTGTGCGCAGCTTGCACCACTTCCTGCCCGTCCTACTGGGCCAGCGATGATTACCTGGGTCCCGCCGCGCTGGTGACCGCTCACCGGTTCATTTTTGACAGCCGAGATGAAGCCGCTTCAGAACGCTTGAAGATCATCAGTGAGACTTCGGGTGTAGCGCGGTGCCATACGATCTATAACTGCACCATGGCCTGCCCGCGGGAGATCCAGATCACGAAAGCGATAGGGGAATTGAAGATGGCGACCTTGACGGGGAAGGTAGAATAGTTGAACAGGAATGAAATAATTATATAAACAGATAATAAGAGAAAAGATGAAAGTTGGAGAAAATTCGATCTGTTTTTAGACTTAGCATTAATTTATAAGTACAGTTGAAGGAAAAGTAACCATGTCGCAGAACGAAAATGGCGATCTTAAACACGCACTTCCAACCAACATCGGTAAGCCAGCCTTCCGAGCGCTCAGCGCGGCCGGATATACGAGTTTGGAGCAATTCACAAAACTAAAAGAGGCCGACCTCTTAAAATTACACGGCTTTGGGCCGAAGGCTTTCCGATTAATTCGGAATGCCCTAAAAGACCTTGGCTTGTCCTTTGCCGATCCAGAATAATAATTTACCAATGAAATCCAACTCAAAGGTCTTTGATAGTCCGATAGGCTGGGTGAGAAGCCATATTAATGATTATGTAGCGACTAAAGGTAAAAAAGGACACAATTGGCAGGGATTGCCAACCCTGTTATTGACTACCGTTGGCCGCAAGTCGGGAAAATTGCGCCGGACGGCTCTCATTTATGGTCGGGATGGAAACGATTATTTAGTTGTGGCATCCAATGGCGGTGCAATCCATCATCCGGAGTGGTATCTTAATCTAGTTAAAACCCCAGCCGTCGAAGTCCAAGTTGGGGCGGACAAGTTCACTGCGCAGACTCGGACTGCACCTGTTGCAGAAAAATCTCGACTGTGGCAACTCATGACGAATATCTTCGCCCAATACGATGATTATCAGATCAAAGCCAGTGAAGCGGGAAGAGACATTCCATTGGTGATCCTAAAACATATTGAAAATAAAAGTAAGGCTGAAGTATGAATCGATAACCAGCATCGCTGCATTCAAAGTAACCCGAGATGAAAAACAGCAGTCATCTCTGAGGATTCTGAGGTGGAAATCCGAGTTCACTTTTCTTTGGATACCTTGCTGGGTTTCCTACGTCGCTGTGTGAGGGTGTTCGGCTCTATTGTCCAGATACTAGATTGCAGTTGAATACCGCTAATTTTCGTATAAATAATCCATGAACGAGAGAATTGAGTCGTTGGATTGGCTGCGGGGGCTGATGGCAATTTCGATCATGGCCTACCATTTAACGGGATTATTGTTTTTCACACCAGATTCATCCAGTTTACTGGGACGCTTGGGTATCTATGCAGTATCCATCTTCTTCATTATTTCCGGTTTAAGTATGGCTCTTGTTTATTCGAGATTTATTACAAATACTGCAACTTCGATTTCTTTTTTTATCAGACGGATATTTAGAATCTGGCCATTACTTTGGGTTTGCATTTTTTTAATTACGATACCGAACATGGTTCCAAACAAGCCTGTTAACGTGCTCCAAATCATAGCCAACATGACTACTCTATTTGGATTCATCAAACCAGACTATTACATGAACGCAG
>MGNL01000153.1:0-2710 GCA_001796785.1 Chloroflexi bacterium RBG_16_51_16
ATTTCATACTGCAGACCGAAATTGCCATGAGATTGTTGGACGCAGATCCATCCCAGGTGCGAAATGAGCTCACCAGCCTGAAAAGCGCGGCTATGAATACCTTCCAAAAAGTAAGAAATTTTATATTTGAGCTACGACCCATGATGCTGGATGATCTCGGATTGGTTCCAACAATACGGAAATATGTGGACGCCTTCAAGGAACAATCCGGAATTGAGGTCGAGCTTACTGTTACTGGAAATGAAAGGCGACTTGACTCTTATATGGAGGTTATGATTTTCAGGGCTATTCAAGAGCTGCTTGGGAACTCCGCAAGGCACAGTCAGAGCACTTCTATCAAACTAAATGTAGATTTAAGCAGCGATATGGCCAGAATCAGCGTTGAGGATAATGGCCGCGGATTTGACCCAGACACACTGACAGACGCGAAGAACCTGGGGCTTAAATTGATACGGGAGCGGACCGAAATGCTGGGAGGGAAATTTGAAGTGGATAGTAAGCTCGGAAAAGGAGCCCGGATTACTTTCGTAGTACCTTTGGGTGGTTAATAGCTAGCATCTTTCCCATTAATGTAGCCCTTTATTAATCCCCGGAAAAGCAAATCATCCGAACACGGAGTTGAGCGCCGCTTCGGAGCGTGTGCTCAATATGATTTTGCTATTTTTCTTGTATAATCCTTGTGTTATAAAAACAGCATAATTAATGAAACAACCCTGCCGCCTAGAGAGGAGAACTAAATGCGTCGCGGACGAATATTGATTCTCGTGCTTCTTATACTGGTCGTTGGCGTGGCCGTAGCTGCTTTCGCTATCTACCAGTTTGTCCTCCGCGCCCAACCGGCGCAGCCAGCGTTTGTCGCTGTATACCGCACAAGTCAGAATATACCTCAAGGCGCGAAAATTACCGATGGAATGATCACAACGGTGACGCTTCCTCAGGAAAATGCACTCGAAGTTTATTTCACTGAGAGTGAACGCACGGATCTCCTGAACAACAAAGTTGCACGATATCCTCTCGAACAGGGACATATTTTAAGCAGCGCAGATATCCAGGATGCCTCTCAGGCAGTCGCGATCGGCGGACCTCAATGGGCCGCCTTGATTCCACCAGGCATGACTACCATAACGATTCCAACCAAGCGGATTTATGTCGCAGGGTACGGGATCTCGGATGGGGCGCACGTGAATGTTAATGCCTGCTTTCTTTTTGTAGACGTTGACCCAAGTTTTCAAACTATCCTTCCGAACAGTACTTCCATTCTGACAGGAACCGGGTTCGTACCTGAATCCCTGCCTGTATTGTCCATGGGTGTAAGCCCAAGTGGTGGGCCGCAAGGTAGGGTTGAGCTGGAGCCATCACTTCAGCAACCATTTTTCATCCTGCCATCAGAGGCACAAAGACCTCGCCTTGTATGCCAGATGATGCTGCAGGATGTGGTTGTGATGAAACTCGGCAATTTCCCGCTCACCGGTACGGCTGCAGCACCAGCACAAGGAGCGGCACCCGTCCTTCCAGACCTGGTCACATTGATCGTCTCCCCCCAGGATTCCGTAACCTTCTCATATATCTTGTTTACCAATACGCAAGTCATCATGACCCTCAGGAATCCAAATGACCTTGCCCGACAGGCAACCGAGGCGGCGAACCTTCAATTCCTGCTCAGCCAGTACAACATTCCAGTCCCGGCCAAGCTGCCCTACGCGATGCAACCGGCAACAACTACTCTGTCCGCACCATCGCTCCCCAATGACAACGTTGCCCCGGCACAATAATTATTGCTGATAATCGGACAAGAGCGGAGCATGAGGTAGCGGATGGCAGACGATAAGACCCGGGTTTTAATAGTTGATGATATAGCAGAAACACGGGAAAATATTCGGAAACTTTTACAATTCGAAGCTGATATCGAGGTGGTTGGTGCTGCGCGATCCGGAAAAGAAGGCATCCAATTAGCCCTGGAGCTTACCCCGGATGTAGTACTGATGGACATAAACATGCCGGATATCGACGGGATCGCAGCAACAGAGACCATCCGACAGAAAAATCCATCTGTTCAGATCGTCATCCTTTCTGTTCAGGGAGATCAAAACTACATGCGGCGAGCCATGCTCGCCGGAGCCCGCGATTTCCTCACAAAACCACCTTCGGGTGATGAATTGATCTCAGCAATACGGCGGGCGGGAGATATGGCCAGGTCGGAGAGAGGTAAAAGCATGCCGGTACATTCCGCGCAGGCAGCCCTTGGTTCACCGATGGTCATGCATGCCCGGATGCCAGTTTCCAATGGCAAAATTATCACCGTGTACAGTCCCAAGGGAGGCACCGGCTGTACCACCATCGCGGTTAATCTAGCTGTGGCACTGCACAACGAGGACACGCGGGCGGTTCTTGTGGATGCAAATTTACAATTCGGTGACGTTGCGGTTTTTTTAAACGAACAAGGAAAAAACACAATCCTCGAGATGGCACCCCGGGTGGATGAGCTTGAACCGGAGGTGGTGGAGGAAATTCTGATCCGCCACGATGCTTCCGGTGTCCGTATCCTTGCAGCACCTCAGAAACCCGAGCACGCCGAAGATGTCAGTGCCGAGCAGTTCACAAAAGTACTACGGTACCTAAAAACTTTGTACCCTTATGTGATTGTGGATACCTCGTCAATTCTCACGGATATTACCTTGGCCGCGATAGATGCAAGCGACTTAATTGTATT
>MGNL01000153.1:2885-9597 GCA_001796785.1 Chloroflexi bacterium RBG_16_51_16
CGGGTAGTAATACCCGCGGTGAACCGCGGCATACCTTTCATGGTTGACAACCGGCTTCAGCCAGCCGCAAAGGGAATATTTTCACTGGCTGAGGCTGTACGTATGAAATTAAACTCACTGGAAGCTGAAGAACCTGTTGCGAGCAAACGTTAGGAGTCTGTAAATGTCATTGTTACGAAGAATTGAACAAAGTCAAAATCCGGAGCCAGCCAAAACCGGCTCAAACCAGTTACCCGCCAATAGTGGCCAGGCAGGCGGAGCGAGTGGTGGAGATGGATCCCGCCTTTCGTCTCTGCAGGCTCGCAGGGTTAGTGCGCCGATCACTTCACCACAGGCTGGATCCTATTTTGATCTTAAGACCAGGGTTCAAAATAAACTCCTCGCCGAATTGGATCCATCAATGGACATCACCAAGACAGACGATGTCCGGAGGACAATCCAGGACCTTTTCGAACAGATATTAACCGAGGAAAACATTGTATTATCGCGGCCGGAAAAGGCGCGATTATTCGAGCAGATTTCAGCTGAGATCCTCGGATTTGGTCCGCTGCAGACCTTATTGGAAGATGAAACCATTACAGAAATCATGGTTAATGGAGCGAAGAGTATATATATCGAACGCAAAGGGAAGATCCACCGGGTTCCGATTACGTTCGAAAATAATGATCATGTAATGAGAATCATCGATCGCATCGTTGCGCCCCTTGGTCGGAGAATCGATGAAGCCAGCCCTTACGTAGATGCCCGTCTGCCCGATGGTTCACGCGTTAATGCGATCATCCCGCCGTTATCCCTGGTGGGACCTGTGTTGACCATCCGAAAATTTGCCAGAAATCCTCTTACCATGGATCAACTGGTCCAATTCGGCTCGATCACACCGGAAGCTATTCAATTTTTAAAAGCCTGCGTGGAAGCACGACTTAATATCGTGATTTCAGGGGGCACAGGTTCAGGGAAAACAACTTTCCTGAATGTGTTATCCGGTTTCATACCCGCAGACGAGCGGATCGTTACGATCGAAAATGCGGCTGAGCTTCAGCTGCGCCAGGAGCATGTGGTAACACTTGAATCCAGACCACCCAACATAGAGGGGAGAGGTGAAATCACCATCCGGCAACTTGTGATCAACTGCCTGCGCATGAGACCAGACCGGATCATCGTAGGTGAAATCCGCGATGAGGCAGCGCTGGATATGCTGCAAGCTATGAATACCGGTCATGATGGCTCGCTGACCACTCTGCACTCGAACAGCCCGAGGGATACCCTGGCGAGATTGGAGACCATGACCCTAATGGCAGGAATGGATCTGCCTTCAAGAGCCATTCGGGAGCAAATATCCTCCGCCATCGATTTGGTCGTGCACCAGGAACGTATGCGAGATGGTACCCGCAAGATCGTAAACCTGACTGAAGTGAGCGGCATGGAAGGCGATGTCATAACGATGACCGATATTTTTATATTCGAACAAACCGGTATCGAGAACGGACAGATTCTTGGCCGACTACGACCGTCCGGGCTGAGGCCCAAGTTTATGGATAAAATTGAAGGCAGCGGAATTCATTTGCCTCCATCAATATTCGGTATCGGTGAACGCAGGCGATATTAATCCGAAAGAGCTTATGCAGGCAATGAAATGGATACATTTACTCTAATCATCATCGGTGGCGGCGGTGCTGTCATCGTGCTTCTAGTCATCGGGATCGTCGTTTCCGCGAGCAGTGAAAGATCCATTGTCGAAGAACGTCTAGGACAATATCTCGATGAGGGAAAATCAACAGCTGATCTCAAGGCGGAACGGGCGGATTTAACCGAATGGGTAACCAGGCGGGTAGAGAAAACTTCCTTCGGTGACCGGATCGCGCGGGATCTCGCGCGCGCAGATTTGAAATTGAAGGTCGCTGAGTACATGGCGTTAATCGTGATTTCGACCCTGGGAATCGGTTTTATCGCCTGGCTTCTGGGTGGCCGGCATTGGTTATCCTTACTGATCGGATTTGTCGCCGGTTTCCTTGCTCCGAGATTTTATATCCGTCGGCAGCAGGGCATCCGATTGAACAAATTCAATGAACAACTCTCGGATATGTTGAACCTGATGGTCAATGGATTACGTGCAGGCTATTCCACGATGCAAGCGATGGAAGCGGTGAGCAAAGAACTGCCTCCACCCATTTCGGATGAATTCCACCGGGTGGTCCAGGAAATGCAGATCGGCATACCGATGGAAACCGCCCTGGCGAACCTGTTGCGAAGGATTCCAAGCGACGATCTCGATTTTGTGATCACTGCTATTAACGTGCAGCGTGAAGTCGGTGGAAACCTTTCCGAAATCCTGGATACGATATCGTTCACAATCCGTGAACGTGTACGGATCAAGGGGGAAGTCAGAGTACTCACATCCCAGGTCCGCTATTCAGGTTCGTTTCTATCATTAATTCCAATTTTCCTGACGGTCGCTCTTTGGTTTCTCAATCCACAATATCTTATGTCTTTCAATCGGGCGGGGCCATTTTGCACAGCCATCGTCGCGGTTATCGTGGTGCTCCTGATCAGTTCCGGTTATTTCATCATGATGAAAATAGCGGATATCGAGGTTTGACCATGGGTATCGTCATCTGGATAACTCTTATCCTTGTAATCGCAGGCGCATTCACGCTTGCTGTAATCGGATACAGGTACACGCGTACTCACCAGGAGGAATCCGATCCTTTGCTTATTCGCCTTGCAGAGGCTACTCAAAGAGGCGAGGTTACCTCACTTGAGGAAATCGAACTTGCCCAGCCGTTTACACAGCGTGTCATCATCCCCTTTATTAAACGGGTCGGTGAGATATCGGCGAGATTCACCCCTCAAAAGGTCCTCGAGGATACGACTCGGAAATTGGAATTGGCCGGCCATCCTGGTGGCATTGATGCAGCCACTTTCCTGGCTTCGCGTTTCGTAGGCGCAGCTATATTTGGAGGGTTATTTCTACTGATCGGCATCCTCGCTCCCAATTGGCCTTTTACCCGGATCCTCCTTGTTGTGATCATTTTCGCTGTTATTGGGTTTTTCTTTCCGCAGTTATGGCTTCAAAGCAGGATCAACGCCCGCCAGAGAGATGTCCGCAAAGCCATGCCGGATGCATTAGACCTGCTCACCATCTGTGTGGAGGCTGGGCTTGGCTTTGATGCAGCTATGTCCAAGGTCGCCGAAAAATGGATAAATGAGCTCTCGCTGGCCTTCGGACGCTGCATCCGCGAAGTACAACTGGGAAAAACCCAGCGTGAGGCCCTCAGAGACATGTCAGATCGACTCGGTCTGGCAGAAATGACCAGTTTCGTCGCAGCAGTAATTCAAAGTCAAATCCTGGGTGTAAGCCTTGCCAAGGTCTTACGGATCCAATCTGACCAAATGCGGATCCGAAGAAGACAGCGGGCGGAAGAAGAAGCTCATAAGGCACCAGTAAAAATGATCCTGCCCATGGCGTTCTTAATATTTCCTTCCATTCTTATAATCCTGCTCACACCCGCTGGAATACAAATTGCACAAACACTCGGTGCTGCTTTTGGTATTTAGATAACTGAATCAGGGTTTGTCATTTCCATGATGACTTAAAAAACATGTCAGCGGGGCGGGAATTAAAAGGTGCTGGTCACTCGCAAATCTTGAGCAGGTGGTTATGGACTGGTATCGACCTCATTTTTCCACCCAGCTGTGCCGGTTGTGGAAAACCATCAATCCGATGGTGCTGTGATTGTGAATCCAAAATCATTGCTATCAATGGTCCAACTTGTTATATCTGTGGCTTACCGAGGACAAAACCAGGATTTTGTCAAAGATGTTCTGCAAACAGACCAGCTTTCGCCAAATTACGCTCCTGGGCGGTATATTCTGATCCCATTCGAAAGGCATTGCTGCGATTAAAATATTCTAATGACGTAGGCTTGGGTGAAATATTCGCCTCGAAATTACTCGACTTATTTCCAGGACTAGGATGGAATGTCGATCTAGTCGTTCCGGTCCCGTTGGGACGATTTCGTCAGCGGCAGCGCGGTTATAACCAGTCCGATTTAATTGCACGGATATTTGCGGCGAGCATCGGGATTTTATACGATCCGAAGGTACTTAGTAGAAATCGCGAAACCAGATCTCAGGTGGAACTGGAACTGGATGAACGCGAAGTTAATGTAAAAGGTGCATTCACGGCTATGAGTGACAGGATAAGAGACAAGAAAATACTTGTTATCGATGATATTGCCACGACAGGCGCAACCCTATCCGCATGCTCAGAGGCACTTCTAGCAGCTGGTGCAGCTGAAATCCTCGCCATAACAGTCGCCAGGGCTTTATAGATGACCAAACATCAGATCCAATTAGGTTGATGGAAGTTTCATTCAGAAAGGAGGACCAATGTCCAACAGCGTGGATGTTCAGGTGCGAAATATCAATTTGACTGAAAAGATAAAAGACTATGTCAATAAGAAAGCGGGCAATCTTGATCATTATCTGCCCTTGATCGAGGAGGCGTTCGTCGAGCTAACTTACCATAAATCTGCGCGAAGTACAGCGGATCGTAATGTCGCCCAGGTCACGATCAGAGGTAAAGGTCTTGTCCTGAGAACTGAAGAACGTGCAGATGAAATTCTGGGGGCGTTCGACACAGCCATGGATAACCTGCAACGGCAGATCGAAAGGTATAAGGGTAAACACTATCACAGTCGCGGCGAAGTGAAAGAAAACATTGAACAGACGCAGGAAGAGTCCTCGATATTTGATGAGGGCGACCAAGCTCCACTGATCGCCCGTAGGAAAAAATTTACTATTTTACCGATGAACGAGGAAGAAGCGATTGAAGAAATGAACCTACTCGGCCACAATAATTTTTTTATCTTTTATAATGGAAATACAAATAAGATCAACGTGCTGTACCGCCGACGGGATGGTTCGTTTGGTTTGATCGAACCGGAAGTCGGATGAAAAATCCTGCGGTTGAATTTTTCAAACGCGCAACAAGAGTCATGGCCGGATTTTCGGAGAGATTATGAATGCGCAAGAGTTTGATGATGATATTCTGGAAAATATAGAAAACTCGGGTTTGGACACGACCGCTATCGAAGAAGCGGTAAACCGGATATTGCAGGCTGTGGGCGAAGATCCCTCCCGGGCAGGCCTCCAATTTACACCAAAACGGGTTGCCCGGATGTATGCCGAGCTGCTTGGAGGATATACTGCCGATCCAGTTAAAACCGTCGGTGACGCGATTTTCGAAATCAAATACGATGAAATGGTGCTCGTTCGGGATATCGAGTTTTACAGCCTGTGTGAACACCATATTCTGCCCTTCATGGGCCGTGTACATGTGGCTTATCTACCGGATGGTAAGGTTCTTGGTCTATCAAAGATCCCACGGATCGTCGATATTTATGCGCACCGGCTACAGGTCCAGGAACGCATGACCCGGCAAATCGCGGATTTCATACTCGATCTATTGAAACCGAAAGGTGTTGCCGTGGTTGTTGAGGCGCTTCATTTGTGTTCCATGATGCGCGGTGTAAAAAAACAAAACGCTCGCATGACCACCTCCGCGATGCATGGGGCGTTTCGTGCCAACCTGGCGACTCGCCAGGAGTTTCTGGATAATATATCAAGGGGAGCCGGGCCGCTGCAAATCTAGATCGTTAACCGGATCGAGAACTCCAGGCCTTTCCCTTATCCAACTCTGAGCTTTCAAACGGTGGGCATCAAGCAATACCGAGACCGATGTGATGGGATTTACGTATTCAGGTGCGACCTGCGAGAATGGAATTAGCATGAACGCGCTCTGCCAGTAATCCATTTTTATGGGTTTATTATCGAACAGGATCACATCGATGTCCATCGTACGGGGTGAATATTTATCGATGGAACGGGATCGTCCTAGCACCTGCTCAATTGGATTGATAACAAACTCCTTTAATTGAGCCAGATCGTTCGTCGATAAAAATACAAGGCTTGCATTCAGATAATTTGGTGCGACCGCTCCAACAGCCTGTGATTCCCAGACACTTGAAATCTTTTGAATTTCCCCGAGCCCATGTAATAGTCTGATCGCCTTTACCAGATTATCCTCTGGATCAACATTTGAACCGAGAAGCAGGACTGCCTTATGACTCGGAACCATCTCTTGAACGTTCGATTTCAACGCCAACCGATCGACTAAAACGAACAGCCCCTGGTTTTTCCACCTTTATTAAAACCTTAATAACACGAGGGTCTTCCAGGCAAATCTGCGCCAGGTCATTCGCCAGGGCTTCGACCGTAAAACGGGCGGAATTTTCGGCATGAGCCTGTAACTTCTTGGCCAGGGTTCTGTAATTGATCGTGTCATTTAGATCATCTGATGTGGCCGCCAGACGTGTATCCGTGTAAATGGACGCGTTAATAAGGATTGTCTGGCGAGTGATTCTCTCCCAATCGTTGACCCCAATAATCCCGCGTGCCTTGAGATCTGAAATTAGGATCCTATCCATCCATACTCCAAGAAAATATTATAGCAAAATGATTCGGTGCCAGAATAAATCATGCCTCATTCAATCAACGATTTCATATAAATATTCAAATTAAATGTCGACCACCATCCACATGAATAATCTCACCTGTGATGTAGCCCGGACCTGTCAACAGAAAAAGCAGTGCCGATTCAATCTCTTCCTGTGTTGCCCAACGACCAGCTGGAACGCTCTTAAGCAAATCT
>MGNL01000153.1:9618-9887 GCA_001796785.1 Chloroflexi bacterium RBG_16_51_16
GGTGGTAAAACAGCTCCGAGTGCAAGGCCATTGACCAATATGTTTGGTGCGAAAGCGAGTGCCAGCGTTTTGGTCATCATTGCAAGCGCAGCCTTGGTGATCGTGTAAGGAAAATGATCTGTAGTTGGCCGCAACGCACGCCAGTCAAGAATATTTATGATCCGCGCCGACTCGTTTTTATTCACATTCCCGGCGAAACCCCGACTTAACAGAAATGGGGCGGTCAGGTTGATATTGAGGTGGAGTTCCCATTCTTTAAACGTGGTATC
>MGNL01000154.1 GCA_001796785.1 Chloroflexi bacterium RBG_16_51_16
TCCGTGCTTGTTATAGGTATTCCGCTCTGGCTCTTGACCTGGCTCCCGATGCAAACTGAAGCCCGTGAAACAGGGGATCCGGGTGACCATACCAGACGCTCGGTGATCCGTAAGGCGTATTTGTACCTGGCCATGTTTGCGGGCGTGATCGGTGGCATGATCGCGGCTGTGGGTTTGGTCTTCGAATTGCTTCAAGCATTACTTAGCAATTCCACCGACCCATCTTTTTTGACCAATATACTCAACGCACTTCAGTTCCTGGCTTTGTTCCTTGTCCTGCTCTTGTACCACTTACTATGCCTACGACAAGACAATGTTTCTACAACCTCAGCGCTTGAAACTCTGCATGCAGGCTTTCTGGTGGCGATCTTGGATCACAACGGTCGGTTTGCAGCAAACATGCAAGCTGCCCTGATGAAACAGGCATCCAAACTCCCGGTCAAAATCATCCAATCCACGGAAATGGTCCCATCAGACTTTAAACCCGCAGCTGTCGTGTTACCGGGTTCTCTAGCTATTAGTCCATCCGATTCCCTGGGCGCCTGGCTTCGAGGATTCAAGGGGAGCAGGCTGATCGTTACGGATGAATCTACAAACCTTATTTGGAATAATGACCTGAATCGCGCCGCAGGAAATGTGCGTGCCCTGGCAGAGGGACAACAAATACCTTCTACTACCAGGCGCGGTTCTTCCGCATGGATGATTGTTTCCTATGTCTTCGCTGCCTTATTCGCACTTCAATTGGTATTCTTCCTACTGGCATTGGTAATCTCGACGTTTATTGATTGAACGTATTTGACCCGGGATCCTGAAAGGGAATCCGTGCAATTCTCAGCCACAGCGAGATAAAAATCTTTGGTGTTATACTTTTGATACCTTAACGATCCATGAGGGCAATATGAAGGTGACTGTTCTTCAAGAGAATTTATCCCGCGGAGTGAATATTGTATCCCGCGCGGTTTCCCCCCGCAGTACTTTGCCGGTGTTGGGAAATATATTAATGGCAACGGATGATGGCCGGCTGCGTCTCTCGGCGACCAATCTCGAGATGGGCATAACCTGCTGGATCGCGGCACGAATCGAAGGGGAGGGTTCCACGACCGTGCCGGCGCGTACCTTATCCGACCTGGTCAATACCCTGCCAGTGGATAATGTCCAATTAAACCTGGATGCCAGGACACAGAACCTGAACGTCCGGTGCGGGACAACCAACGCCGACATCAAATGCATCGATGCACAGGATTTCCCTCCGATGCCTTCGATAGATCTGGATGGGGCGGTGCAGCTCAATGTCGCTGAATTTAAAGAGATGATCCAACAAGTGACCTTTGCCGCATCGACCGATGAAGCCCGCCCGGTGTTGATGGGTGTACTGCTGACCGTTGACAAGGACAACGTTACCATGGCGGCTGCAGACGGGTTTCGGCTTTCGGTGCGCAAAGCCACACTTGCCACTCACACCCAGCGACCGTTTAATTTGATCATTCCCGCCCGGGCATTAAACGAATTAGCGCGGGTTGCAACCGAAGGAGAGGAGCCGGTGTATATGGCTGTGCCCAAAGGCCGCAACCAGGTCATCTTCCGATACAAGGACGTAGAGGTGACTTCCCAATTGATAGACGGCTCGTTTCCAGATTACCAACAGATCATCCCGCGTTCTTTCAAGTCTCGCACCCTCGTTTCGACCGCCGCGCTGGTCAAAGCTTGCAAACAAGCTGAGATATTTGCAAGGGAGGGCATGAATGTCGCCCGCCTGGACATACGCCAGGCGAAAGGGGAAATGCAGCCAAGTGAGGTGGAGATATCAGCTGTTTCAGAGGAAACCGGGAAAAATGAAACCATCGTCGAAGCCACCGTGGATGGCACCGGGCTGCTGATCGCATTCAATGTCAAGTTCCTGCGGGAAGCCCTTGAAGTGATTCGGACGCCAAATGTTGTCCTGGAAACTTCCGCACCAAACGCACCTGGAGTGGTCAAACCTGTGGGGGATGACAGCTTCCTGCATGTCATCATGCCGATGCATGTATAGGCACTGAACGGCTACTTAGGCAGCAATACTCTCTTAATCTGAATTACAAAATCCACTTAATCGCTTTAGTCTGGCCTCCAGCCTGGAATGCCAAACAGTTAAATTTTGCAGAACATATGTTCTATTTCTATCACTCGGGTGTTCTTATGCGGTCTTGGTCATGGATCAAGGAATGCAGAGAAGCAAGTCAAGCTTCTCCTGCATTACTCTTTCGATTGTAAATCCATTCGCTGGCATGAGGTGCAGGTTCTCGCAAGCTAACTTTCTATAATATCGATCTTCAACCAGGAAGCCAGCGACTTGTTCTGCTTTGGTCGCATCTCCAAGGAACGCGTACGCTTCGATAAAAGGCAGCCACTCAACCAGGTCGTTGGGGGCAATCTCCGATTCGATAACTTCGTTACCAATCTTAGCAACAGCCTCCCAATCTCCCTGCTGGCGGGAAAGGTCAGCGCGCTCGTAGTAAAAGCACCACGAATGAGATGGCTCACGCCCAAAAATATATTCCAATGGTCGGGGAACTGAGCGCTCTAGATCGATGAGGCCAATATCCGAATAAGGCAGGATGGATATGATTTGATTCGCATCCATGGAGGAAACTTCGGGCCATCGGTCATCAATCACGCGCACGCAGGAGTCAATGGATGGCTGAGTTAGTATCAACACATTTCCAAAATTTATGAAAGCGACATGGCTGCGGTACCGGCTGGTGTGTTTTAAGTTTCCCTCCTGTATGTTTTTAAGATTTTCATCTGACAATTCCACTGCTCCCAATTTATATCGGACCAGTCTCCCATCCTTTTGTCGTTCATTCGGGAAAAACATAAATTTTGCCGGACCCCCGACAATAATGGCATCATCGCCCAGATCGATGGATGGATAATTAGCGGCTAATAATGTACCTTCTCGGATGCTCGGCACTCGCCAATATGCTTGCCACCAAAAATCCTTGATAATCTGTTCTTCGCGAACCGCGTTCGCAGCAAGGGCCTGGTGTGTAAGTGTCGAACCGCCTACCAGAAGTGCAATGAGAGCGTACTTTATATATTTAGACGGAATAATGGAGCACATTCCTGTCACAAAGATCACAACCGCAAGAGAGGCGGGTAAGCCGTAATGCGAATAGCCCTGGAAAGCAACGAAACGGTTAGCCAGGATCACAGGAGTCAGTCCGAAGATCATTCCGAAGAATCCAAGCAGGATGGTTTCAGTTGATCGATTATTTGAATGATGCGTACGATCGACTGCTGGGTTCGTGGATCTCGAAATAATTCGAAACACAATGATGATGACGAGAACATTGATTAATGCAAGAATGGTGCTCATAATCCTGGATTGCATATCCAGCGCAGCGAAATTTTGCTTGAGAGGCATCCACCAGGATTGGTAAACTAAATTAAGAATGCTGATCCATAGATGGTTGCCCCATAGTATTGTCCTTTCAAGAGGCGCAGCAAGAAAAAATCCAAGTTGAAATTCGATATCCGTTGATTTATGCTGATTGTCGAAAAAGAATACTCTCCATAACAAGAAGGCCAGGGGAATCGCAAGATATGCCAAACTGACGCGAACATACCTGATAAAAAGTTGAAGGTTTTTCCCGGGTTCATAGGCGCGCCTAAGCACAAGGTAAATACACAAGAACCTGAACAATTCCATACCAATCGCATAATCTACAAGCAGGATATACACCCAGCCGCTTAGGATCGAGGTTGCCGTGACCAAGATTTTCAACCAGATCTTGTCAGATTGAATCGCTTTTATCGTTAATGCGATCGACACGACTTCCAGGGCGAGACTGGCGATATGCGGTTGCCATTCAACCGCACCGACCCACCACACGTATCCGGGAAAAAGCACAAACAGCGCGGCCATGGAGAAGCCAAGCTTACGGGCATTAGGCCAGAGTAAACGGAAGAACCACAATGCTCCAACGCCAGCGAGGATGCGCCAGGCAAAAGCGCTCAAATGATATGCAAATGGGTTTGGCCCAAAAAGCAGATAATAAATTTCAAAAAACAACCCGCGCGCCGGCCGGTCAATGACGAACATTTGGTGAAAGATCGCTGGCCCTGCGACGATGGCGTCGTAGATATAGAACCAGTCTTCACGATAATAGGATAACCGGTTGACCTGGGGAAGATAGCCGATTGCAGCAAGGATAATCAGAAAAGCGATTTCAATGAACCAGGTTCGTTGTTGTGATTTATCCACGGATTGGTCTCTGCAATTTTTAACCCGATTTTAGATTTCCCCTCACGATCTTATTCAAAATCAATTGACTTCGGAATGTACTTTATCGCGGAGGAATTATATCTGAGCGGGAGCCACTTCCCGTTTCAAATCTTCAATAGGTAATCTTTTCGTCATTACCAACCATACAATGAAAATCCCCATTGCCAGCCAACCCGGAAATGTCGCCAGCGTTCCACTGAATGCCAGATTGAACCCGGGCTTAAAGAACAACAGCGGAAGTCCCGCGACAGCATTGAACGCTCCGTGGGCAAGCGCAGACGCCCAGGGACTGAGGGTTTCTAAATACAGCCAGGAGAGTATCGTACCAAGCAGGATTGTCAGCACGATCATCATGAATATGCCCAGGATAGGATAGCCTGGATAATTATGTCCCTGGACAATCACAGGTGCATGCCACACACCCCAGATAACACCGCTTATCAGGATAGCTTTCCACTGACCCAGCGGTAGAAGTTTCGGCAGTAGGAATCCCCGCCAGCCCAGTTCTTCACCTACGGCGAACAGTGCATTGATGAAAGGCGCAAGCAGGATCCCAACTACAGATTGAGCCAGGACAAGCAGAAGTGGATCGATTTGCGCACCACCTGGTACGGTCGCCATACTGTCCCTAACGAATGAGAGTTCTGGATCGAACTTAGCCAGACCAAATAGGACCGTGAATATTACGGTTACAACCGAAAGCACACCAGGCAGGAACCACGCCCAAAGATAAAAGCGTTTTGGTCCCAGGGTGTTCAAGCGGAGAGCCGATACTGGCTGCCGCAGAATAAATTTGTTGGTAAATAACGCGGCCAGCCCCGGACCCCACATTCCCAAACTCCACAAACCAATAGTGGCGATATGGCGCGTTTGTAAGTCCAAGTTTCCCAGAGCTAAGGGGACGAGGAACAACGGCCATGAGAAAACGAAAGCGAGGGACAGAAACCAGAGGATGGGTTTTCGTTTTATCAAATCAATCTCCAACCACAGAGTGCGGCATAGAGCGCATCCTGCGTGTGCGGTCTGTTAATATTCGCCTGGCAACAATTGTAACCTTGCCGCTTCCCTCAGGTGTATAAACCTGCGTCGCTTCCCAGCCTTCACCTCCCCAGTCATTCAATAACGCCTCGATCTGTTCATCTCTGGTGCCGAAAATGCTCCCTATAGTCATTACTCGATATTCCCATTTTGTGAGCTCTTCCATCGTAAATTTCTCCTCGGTCCAACATTACACGGTTTTCTCCGGCGAGTAAAAAAACCCACTCTCAGATTAATTTAGTCCTTCTTGATGTTTCACGTGAAACATTATTTCCATCCCTGAGGCATCACACATTCACACCTTGCTCACGGCGATAAGCAAAGTACGAATATACGATGAGGAACAGGCTTACACTTAAGGTCGGGATGATCACGAACCAAAATGAGTAACTGCCGAAGAGGTAACCGGCTAATGCCAGGATGGCACAGACATAGAATAGGACGGAACCGAGACGGTGCGTCTCATCCCAAACCCGATCGCTCGATAACGTCCAAGGCGTACGGATTCCTATAAACCAATTCCTTTTTGCTTTTCTCAGCAAGTAACCCAGGAATAAAAATAATAATCCAATCGCTGGGAGCATGGCGGAGCTCATTTTGAAATTGGTTGATCCGAGATTCCAAAAAATGGTTAGTGTCCAGATATACGTCATGAACAGGATGATCAAAACAATAAATAAGTTGAAGATGGGACGGAACTTGGCGATATTGGCTTTGAGAGGGTCAATCATCGGGAATATCATGAACAGCAGCAGCATGCCTGTGGTGATAACCGGCAGTATAAAAACTCCCCAAAACCTGGACATGGTTCCATCGACTTGGTCATTGATATTCCAATGTGAAGCCATTTGGTTCGGAAATCGGTCCCATAAGAGCACGCCGGCTAATAGGCTTCCGGTAATCAGGACAATCGCGAAGATGATTGTGTTGCGAGTAGACATTCTGCTCCTTTTTCTTTATAGCTTGGCAATCACCGATGTTTCACGTGAAACACTATGCTGAGCCTGTTCAGCTTAATCACTTTCCTTGGGTAGTCTCTGTTCTGCTAAAGAAACAAGACCGCTCAAACCGCCCAGATTCATCGTATCCACCGCGGAGGATGGTACGATCACCAACGCTCCCTTTTCTTTCAATCCTTCAAATAACATGTTCATGGCGCGCAGGTGAAGTGCCGTTGGATTGTTGATATACGCCTTAGATGCCTCTGCAAAAGATGATGCGATCTGCTTTTCGGATTCGCCCAGTATGACGCGCGCCTGTCTCTCACGTTCAGCCTGAGCCTGTCGAGACATCGCATCTTCAAGGTCCGGGGGTATGACCACATCGCGAATTTCGACTGACTGGACTGTCACCCCCCAGGGTGTTGTGCGTTCGTCGATTATCTTTTGTAGATCATCATCCATCTTCCCACGACCTACCAGGATATCTGCCAGCGACATCTGCCCGATGATCTCTCTCAATGCAGTTTGTGCAGCCCACGAGATCGCGGCGCGATAATCTGCTACCTCCAGCGCTGCTTTTTCTGCATCCCACACGACCCAGAATAGAACCGCGTCAACATCCACTGGCACCGTATCCTTGGTCAGAGTCTTTTCAGCAGAAAAAGGTGTGACCATGACGCGATGATCAATCCAGTTAACGGTTTCGTCAATTATTGGAAGGATCCAAAATAGACCCGCGCCTCGCAAGCCGCGGAACTTTCCGAGTCGCAATACCACAACCTTCTCCCATTGAGAGGCAACCTTCAAGCCGAACAACATAAACAGCCCAATAAAGCTCCAGATGACCACCCACGTGCCCAACCAGCTATCGGGATAACGATTATCTCCCAGTACTGCCCCCAGGACCGCAGCGATTAGACAAACACCAAACAACATCCCAGCAATAGGTTGTATCCGTGGATCTGTTCCTGCCTTTTTTTGTATATTTATGCCTTTACGTAATCCTATTTCCATTTCTTTTTTCTCCTTCTAAATCTACAGTATTAATATTTCCTCTTTGGAATCTTTCACTGCTGGCCGATACTTCCCTTCTATTCTTCTTCGACCTGGTTTTCTTTCCAAATTCTTAATTGATCCCGGATCGATTCAGTGATTTCCTTATTCGAGGAATTTATCCGCTTGGCCTCATTCACGTAACGCAGTGCCAATGCTTGCAGGGCTTCCCGCCTCAATTGTTCAGTGACCTCCGGCGGTGGGATTTCTGTGATATATGTACCGCGGCCTTGTTGAGTTGATATGATGCGCGCCTCGTCCAGTAATCGATAAGCCCGCGCAACGGTATTGAAATTTACACGCAGCTCGAGAGCAAGTGCACGCACAGTTGGTAATTGATCTCCTGGCTTCAAGGCTCCCGATACGACCCGTTGTTGGACTTGATTCACGATCTGGATATAGATCGGAAGCCCGGACCGAAAATCGAGCTGGAGGTTTAGGTGAGGTATATCCGCCATATCGGGTTAATATTGAACTAATTGTATCATTGTAATAATTGTACATGTGATTCCGGGATCTGTCAAGTTGGACCGATTCGAGGTGCAAGTCACCGCCAAACAACCTCGGTTGAACCTGCGTGGTAGAATTATTTGCTGAGATTTTATAGGTTACGATCGATGTTCCAGTGATTGAGTAAAGAAGGAGCAGGTCTATGGAACAACAAACAGGTACATTCGCCGTCAAAAAAGGTTTGGCGCAGATGCTCAAGGGCGGCGTCATCATGGATGTAGTCACACCCGAACATGCCCGCATCGCTGAGGACGCCGGAGCTTGTGCTGTGATGGCACTCGAACGTGTTCCTGCGGATATTCGTGCCCAGGGCGGCGTGGCGCGCATGTCAGATCCGGATTTAATTCTCAAAATCATGGACGCGGTGACCATTCCTGTCATGGCAAAATGCCGGATCGGCCACTTCGTTGAGGCGCAGATCCTGGAAGCCATCGGTGTTGATTATGTCGATGAATCGGAAGTTCTGACTCCGGCCGATGAAGAAAACCATATCAACAAGCATCTGTTCAAGATCCCGTTCGTCTGCGGTTGCCGCAACCTGGGTGAAGCCCTGCGCAGGATTGGTGAAGGCGCCGCCATGATCCGCACAAAAGGTGAAGCGGGCACCGGGGATGTGGTTGAAGCCGTACGGCATGCACGCAGCGTGATCGGTGAAATTCGCCGCCTGCAAACCAAGGCTGACGAGGAATTGATGGCCTACGCAAAGGAGATCGGGGCTCCGCATGAGTTGGTTAAAGAGACCAAGGATTTGGGACGCCTGCCTGTGGTTAATTTCGCGGCCGGCGGAGTGGCAACCCCAGCAGACGCGGCGCTGATGATGCAACTTGGTGTGGACGGGGTCTTCGTCGGCTCCGGTATCTTCAAGAGCGGGGACCCTGCCCTACGGGCTGCGGCTATCGTCAAAGCAGTAACTCATTATAAAGATGCTGCGATCCTTGCCGAGGTCAGCAAAAACCTGGGCGAACCAATGGTCGGCCGTACCGTTGCCAACATGCCGGAGGTTGAAAAGCTTGCCAGCCGTGGGTGGTAATTTTTTATCAACCCTGGAAATTCGGATGGCTTGCTAAAACCTGATCAGGTACGCTGACATCATGCCCTCTCTACGATGATGAAAATCGGAGTCCTTGCCTTACAAGGTGACTTCGCAGAGCATGTTAACATCCTGAAGCGGTTGAAGGTTGAGCCTGTAGAAGTCCGGCTGCCGCAACAACTCAAAGACCTGCAGGGGTTGATCATTCCAGGTGGTGAATCAACCACGATTGGCAAACTTGCGGGTGATTTCGGATTGCTGGAACCGCTGCGTGAATTCGGTCGACAGCATGCGATCTGGGGCACCTGTGCGGGCGCAATATTCCTCTCTAAAGATGTCCGCCGAGATCAACCCATTCTTGGTTTGATGGATATCCTGGTCCAGCGCAATGCCTTCGGACGGCAGGTGGATTCTTTCGAAGCTGATCTGATCATCCCTGAATTAAAAAACTCCCCGCGTTCGGAGATCCCATTCCATGCCATTTTCATTCGCGCTCCGATCATTGAGAAAGTCGAGGCGGACGCGAGGGTGCTTGCCGCATTACCGGATAAACGAATCGTGGCTGCCCAGCAAGGGCATTTCCTGGCCACCTCTTTTCATCCTGAACTGACCAACGACACACGATTTCACGAATACTTTCTCTCGCTTGTGGATTGATTGATTCGCGCTAAATTTTCTTCGGCGGACATTTCTAGCTCCTCGAACGGACCTGGATTGACAAACGCATGAGCATTCGTTCGCTTGATCTGCTTGACCTGCCGACACTCTATCGCTACCGGAGCGAAGTTCTAAGCTTGGATGCGATCCGTATGCTTACGCGGGGCAATCCACTGGGAGCAGTTGGATTGATGGCATACATGAATCCCGCACGTCAGATTTATGGAGCGATCGCTGCATCGTCGGAAGAATCGGGAGGCGACGGCGATTGGAGGAAGGATTCGGTCCTGGGCGGTATCATCCAAAACCGCGGGGAACACTATGCCAAACTTCTGTATCTGGCCCCATCGTCAAACCTGCATCATCCTGAATTCGCAAATCTCATGGACAATCTGGCGGAGGAAGCGGGTGCATGGGGTGCCTTCCATATCCGTGCAGAGGCTGACGAGAATGGCGACGCTTTTACACTCTTACGAAGATCAGGATTTGCCGTGTATGCCTGGCAAAGGATGTGGAATGTTTCCGATGTCACAGGGCCTTCGGATACATCGGATTGGAAGCGAGTGCGTTCCATCCATTTACCTGCTGTTCAAAGCCTGTACCATCAGATCATTCCACCATTAATGCAGCCGGTGGAACCGGCGCCTGATAATCCGACGGGATGGATCTGCAACGCTGAAGTTAAATGTTATGCGGGTGTCAACCAGGGTGTATACGGGATTGTACTGACACCCCTGATCCATCCGGAAGCAGTGGACGTAGGTGAGAAGCTTGCATCTTTGATCTCCGGCTTCCCGGATCGCCGCAGCAGGTCTGTCTTTGTATGTGTACGGTCGTATCAGGCCTGGCTCGAACCGGTCCTAGAAGACCTGGGGGCGAAGGCGGGATCCAGACAGGCCGTCATGATCAAACACCTTGCGCGCCTGATCAAGGATGAACAAATGGTCAAGGTATCCAAATCGGCCGGTGTAAGCGTGCAGCCTTCAAGCATGAATCACATCGGTCAGTCCAAACCATGATATATTAAGAAAACTCGAGTTGCGAAATTATGAAGGCTGATAGTCTACGCTAAACCTTCATGAACGGAAAGTGATTTTGGATAAAAGCGAGCTATTAGAACCTGGCAGGTGGGAATTAAACTTGTTTAGCCATGGTATTTTACCGGCAATAGAAAACAACTCGAAATATCTCATGGATAAGACAATTGAATAGGGCTGTCGGTAACCATTTAATAATATGTCCTTCATGAACACAAATAGATCAATTCCTGCCTACAAGACGAGCTTATGACCCAACTTAGAATTACTGACGACCTCGATGCCTTATTGGAGGTCTTACCTGCGGATATCAGGCATGCGACCGAAAACGCGGATGACTCGGATAATCTACTCGAAATCATCCTCGACTTGGGCCGTGTCCCGACGGCTCGTTTTGTCGACCGGGAGATCGTCCTGCGCGACAGCGAGGTGACCCGGGCGGAATTGGATCACGTCGACGAACGCACCGGCGAATTCGATGCGGACAACCGCGCCGGCATTGAACGGACTCTCCACCGCATCTCCGCCATCCGCAATCGCCTTGGAAATATCGTTGGCCTCACCCTGCGGGTTGGCCGGGCAGTCTACGGCACGGTGGATATCATCCAGGATATTGTCGAGTCAGGCAAGTCTGCACTCATTCTTGGGCGCCCGGGCGTCGGAAAGACGACCCTGCTGCGCGAAGCAGCCCGCATCCTGGCTGAGAAAAAACGGGTAGTGATCGTGGATACCTCCAATGAGATCGGTGGAGACGGAGATGTCCCTCATCCAGCTGTAGGCCGCGCCCGCCGCATGCAGGTTCGCGAGCCCATGCTCCAGCATGAAGTCATGATCGAGGCTGTTGAAAACCACAACCCCGAGGTGATCGTGATCGATGAGATCGGCCGCGAGCTGGAAGCCGCCGCGGCACGCACCATCGCCGAACGTGGTGTGCAGTTGATCGGAACGGCTCACGGTCAGACCCTCGACAACCTGCTGCTCAATCCAACCCTCAGCGATCTCGTTGGCGGGATTGAGGCTGTAACACTTTCGGACGAGGAGGCTCGTCGAAGGGGAACCCAAAAAACAGTGCTTGAGAGGCGTTCGCCTCCCACGTTTGATGTCTTGATCGAAATCCAGAACCGAGACCGCTTTGCGGTTTACGCTGACATCATGTCCTCTGTCGATGCGCTTTTACGCGGATTTCCCCAACCGCCAGAGATCCGCATGCGGGATGAGGTGGGCAAGATTCGAATTGAAAAGACTGCACCGGTCATCAGCTCGCGCCTTGACGCGAAAGAAACTAAAGGTACCCGCGCCCAACGAAGCCCCTCCACGGTTATGGAAGAGCCGGTTCCATCCTCTTTTCCAGTTCGCCAGGAATCCAGCCGCGGGGTGCTTCAGCCAGTAAAAATATATCCTTACGGCGTGGCACGCAACCGGCTCATGCAGGCAGCCAAGCGGCTGGGTGTGCCGGCGCTCGTTGTGCGTGAATCCTCTGAAGCCGACGCTCTGGTCACCTTACGCCAGTATTATCGCGACCGCCAACAGCCGGTCGTCGATGCCGAACATCGCGGCTTGCCGATCTATGTCCTGCGCTCGAGTACTGTAGGACAAATGGAGCAATTCCTGAGCGATCTTTTCAACCTTAGAAGCGAACTGGTTAAAAATTCTGATATCGATATCGTCAAGGAACAAACCCAACAAGCAATCGCCGCAGTCATGAATGGCGAACGCTGGGTGGATTTGCCACCCGGGCCATCTCTGGTGCGTAGACTCCAACACGAGATGGCGCGTCAAGCTGAGTTAGTAAGTCATTCCTATGGAAAAGAACCTCGCAGACATGTGAGAATTTTTAGAGAATAGAAAGATAGATAAATAGCAATCTCAAAATTTTAGGCCATCTAATGACCACAGATACCAGTTTGTAGATCACGAGTCTCTACTCATCACACCGATGTTCATCACACTTGAAGGCCCAGAAGGCTCCGGCAAGACCTCCCACATTGCACCGCTGGTAGATTACCTTCGTGCCCAGGGTCACAAGATATTTGCCACGCGTGAACCCGGCGGGACATCGATTGGCGAGCAAATTCGAGAAGTAATTCACAATTTGAAGAACACCGATATGCATCCTCGAACCGAGACGCTGCTCTATCAGTCTGCGCGCGCCCAGATTGTTGAGCAGTTGATCCGTCCGAAGTTATCGGACGGATTTATCGTTCTATGCGACCGGTATGCTGATTCGACGATTGCCTATCAAGGGTATGGCCATCGCCAGGACCTCGATCAGGTGCGTTCGCTGGTTACTTACGCTACCGGTGGTTTGGTACCCGATGTGACCATCCTGCTGGATTTAGATGTGGAAGTCGGGTTGCAAAGAAAACAAAAAGAAAACGAATGGAATCGCCTGGATGCCTACGACCTTGCATTTCATAAACGCGTTCGAACCGGTTACCTTGAATTAGCCCATCAGGAGCCGGGCAGGTGGGTAATTGTGGATGCGAACCAGGTATGGCAACTTGTGCAGGATGCATTAAGAAAAGTAATCGAAGAGAAACTCAAATAGTACTGCACTGCGTAAGGGCACAGCGAGGTATCCGAAGGTTTAGACCCTGTAACATTCCGCTGCGCCTTTACTTTTTAATAAGGATGATCCATGGATAAGCGCTTTGAAATTCTTTTCCAACCCGTTCCTATCGGACCGGTTACCGCGCCCAACCGCTTTTACCAGGTACCGCACTGCAACGGTTTCGGACATCGCATGCCACGCAGCCTGGCAGCCATGCGCGGAATCAAGGCAGAGGGAGGCTGGGGCGTAGTGTGCACCGAGGAGACCGAGATCCATCACAGCGGCGACCTGGCTCCTTACATTGAAGGGCGAATTTGGAGTGACGAAGATATACCGGCTTTAGCTTTAATGACCGAGGCTGTCCACAAACACGGGGCCCTGGCTGGGATTGAATTGACCTACAACAGCCATGGCGCCTCAAGCCTGTATTCTCGCACGCCCGCATACGGACCAGGTTCCACTGGATTAACTGGCGGGAGCGGTTATGAGCCGGGTCAGACCCGCAGTGCAACCAAAGAGGATCTTAAGAAGATACGCAGATGGCATCGCCTGGCTGCATTACGCGCCAAACGCGCCGGGTTTGACATCATCTATGTCTACGCGGCGCACAACATGACGCTTGCATTCCACCTACTTTCGCGGCGCAATGATCGCGGCGATGAATACGGCGGGTCGCTTGAGAACCGGGTGCGGTTTACCCGCGAGCTTCTTGACGAGACCAAGGAAGCGGTGGGGGATACATGCGCTGTGGCGCTCCGCTTCGCCGTGGATGAGCTATTAGATAAAGAAGGTCTCTCTCATCAAGGCGAAGCAAAAGAGATCGTGTCCCTGTTGGCTGAGCTACCGGACCTGTGGGATGTTAATCTCAGCGGTTGGAGCAACGACTCAGCCACCTCACGGTTTGAAAAAGAAGGGTACCAGGAAAAATATATTTCCTTCGTCAAGAAATTGACCAGCAAACCCGTCGTCGGTGTTGGGCGGTATACCTCCCCCGATTCCATGCTCTCAGTCATCGAACGCGGCATCATGGATCTGATCGGCGCAGCAAGGCCTTCGATCGCAGATCCGTTCCTGCCGCAGAAGATCAGGGAAGGGCGCTTGGACGATATCCGTGAATGTATAGGCTGCAATATCTGTGTGACCGGAGATACGCGTTTCGTACCCCTCCGCTGCACACAAAATCCGACCATGGGTGAGGAATGGAGACGAGGCTGGCATCCGGAAGAGATCCCATCGAAAAAGAGAGATCAGGAGATCATGGTAGTCGGTGCCGGTCCTGCGGGCCTCGAATGCGCGCGGTCGCTGGGCCAGCGCGGTTATGCGGTCAGCCTGATCGAGGCACAGCGCGAGGTCGGCGGTCGCGTGCTGCTCGAATCAGCGTTGCCGGGTTTGATCGAATGGCGGCGTGTCCTCGATTGGCGCCTGACCCAGATCAATAAATTAACCAGTGTAAAACTATTTCCTTCCAGCCGGATCTCGGCCGCGGATGTTCTCGAAAGTGGCGTTCAGCATGTCATGGTCGCAACTGGTTCTACCTGGCGCCGGGATGGCAAGGGCAGAACTTTATGGAAGCCGATCGATGGTCATGATTCGCCTAATGTTTTCACACCGGATGATCTCATGAGCGGCAAAGTCCCAACCGGGGATGTGCTGATCTACGATGATGACCACTTTTACATGGGTGGTGTTCTGGCCGAACTGCTCGTCATGAACGGGAGCCGTGTGACACTGATCACCCCTGCACCGATGATCTCGTACTGGACTCAATTCACGCTGGAACAAGAGAGAGTATTAAAGCAGTTGTCCCGCCTTGATGTGAAGATGATGACGCACCACATCCTGACCTCAATTGAATCTGGTGGTGTAGAAATCAGTCACACGGTATCCTCTGCGAAAACTGAAATCGCGTGTGAGGCGGTCGTGCTTGTTTCAGACCGGATGCCGAATGACACACTTCATCGAGATCTGAAATCTGCCTTGGAAGAAGGCAAGCTGAACTCAGTGCGGCTGATCGGCGATGCGGAAGCACCTAACATAATCGCACAGGCAGTTTACTCGGGTCACTTAGCCGCGCGTGAGTTTGAGGAGTCATTCAACCCAGATCTACCTCCTTTCAAGGTTGAAAAAATTATCGTTTAAATGAATTGGCTTTATCCACCTTATGACTTGAAATTTGTATGGCATTCAGAATTAGGAATACTAGTTGTTGAAAATTATCCCGGTGATATACTGATATAGAAAGTGGAGGGCGTATGGGGATGTA
>MGNL01000155.1:0-1306 GCA_001796785.1 Chloroflexi bacterium RBG_16_51_16
GTGCCGAACCGTATTCTGTGCTGATCCGCTCGAACTGTTCATGCAGCTGCTCCGGAGCATCCACCCTTGAATCACGAGTCATACCTTTGCTGCCGTAACTGCGGGGGTGTTTGACCATGAGTGGATAGCGCAAATCCTTTGTGAGTTTGTCCAGGTCATCCCGGGGCGTCACGTTATAGCCCCTGGCAAAGCCGATGCTGTTCGCATCCGCGACCGCCTGCATTTCTTCACGGGTTGGATCGTAAAAGTTGCTTTGCGCTCCTGTGAAAGGCAAATTAAAAGTTTCCAGGGCTTCCACGACATCCAATCCTGGGGTATCTTCATCGCTGGCGCTGTCGCACAAGTTAAAATATACGTCGAACCGATTCTCCCGGGCGAGGTTTTCGATCTTGGGATAGACCGGCTTTTCCAGGACGACGAGTTCCCAATCGAATTTCGTCAGGAATGGTGACGGATCAAACTCTTTAAGGTCTTCAATATTCAAAACGCAAACGCGCATGCCTCACCTCAATAAATTTTTAATTACCATATCATATATTCATACACACTACAATACTTTTAAGTGTTGTCATTATCCGATTCTACTTTCACTATAAACACCTACCAAGGTTAATAGATAGGAGTTGCATATGCCACCCCGACCCCGTTACCCCATGCCCGAGTTCATGCGTCAGGCACTCGCCAGCCGTGGCTTGATGGATGCCTACCATGCGCGGCCCGCCTACCAGCGCAACGATTACATCGGATGGATCACGCGTGCGAAACGGGAAGAAACCCGTGCCAGGCGATTAAAACAGATGCTGGACGAACTCGAACACGGGGGAGTGTATATGAAGATGAAATGGCATCCAAAATAAGACGTTAATTACCGTCCAGGCGTCCTGCCGCTTCTGATTCGATTGGCTCGGTTTGCTCCGTTAATGAATCGGTCCGTTGAATATATCGCATTGCGGGCAGTAGGAGCAGACCCGACAGGATGAGCGCAGCGATCACGGAAAATCGACCAGCGACAAAGGCGGAAAGTGGGCCTCCTCCAATCTGACCGAATGCATCCACCTGCGAGGAAATCGAAAACACAGTTGCACGCGTACTGGAATCCAATTTTTGATTCACCCATGCCTGATAGAGTGGAATACCTACATTTCGAAATACACTGATCATGCAGTAAACAGCAATTGCGAGACTTAAAATCGGTGATAGGGCAAAAAGGACCAATCCTGCAGAGATACCGGCTGTAATTATCACCATCGCGCGTCCGATCAACTGCGGATTGCTGGTATCCCATCTCTTCTCAAGGAATCGCGTT
>MGNL01000155.1:1436-3895 GCA_001796785.1 Chloroflexi bacterium RBG_16_51_16
TGCCAGGATCACCAGAAGCATTGCACTGATCCGCATGATGGCGAAAAATCCGACCTGGGTCTGTCCAATAATAAGCGGCAGTTCGAAGGTATCGATCAAGTGCTTTACCCACAGGCGGTCAAAGCCTTCGCTATAAAGACCAAAAAAGAAACCCACCCACAAAATATTTCCCAGTCTCGGACGGGTACGCACCTCAGAAAGGCCTTCTTTAAACGTGTGCCACATATGTTCCCAGGTGTTGCGATCTGCGCGTGGTGTCGGTTTGAAACCAAATTCCGGCATGATTAGGATCAATATCAGACTGATCAAAAGAGTGCCGGATGCACCCACGCGGATTGGCATCGCTGCACTCGAGCCACCAATAAAAAACGCCAAAGCCATACCAATAAGCGTGGCAAATAATACATACCGATTAGCGCGCAGGAACAACCGGTTCGCGGATTCCTCGCCGATCTCGTCCGTGATCCAGGCTTGAGACGCGCCGCTGGTGAATGTGTATCCCAATCCCCAGATCACCTGGGCAATGATTATCGGCAGGAAGGCTGGTAGAAAACCCTCCACCAGCAAACCGACACCCATGAGGAAGTATCCGACGATGATCGATAACCGCCGTGAGTAAACATCCGCCACCACACCGGTCGGTACTTCGAATAGAAACGCAGAAAGCTCAAGGGTCGTACCCACCAGCACGAGCTGGATGGGCGAGAGACCTGCAACCGTGGCTTCGTACAATGACATGCTGACAAAAACCATGCCCAAGCAAAGAGAAGCGCTGAACTCAGCAAATAAATAAACACTTGTCCCGGAAAATTTTTCCATCGACTAGAACCAATTTGTCATTCTTGCAACTGACCAAATCCGATCTTGGATTCCAAAGTCCCAAACTGCAACAGCTCGCTTGTCTCGATAATAAACTAACAATTTCACTGAGAAAATTGAAGTATGACCCGCCAAATCATGCAATAACCTGGCAGAATGATTGATCGATAACCATCATCAGTGGATTTTGTTAAATGAGTGCTTTAATTTCTTGTATCACCATGTCTGGATCACGAAATAAAATTCCCCGCATTCCAACCCGTTCACATCCCTCGATGTTAGCTTGAACGTCATCTACAAAAAGGGCTTCGTGAGGCTCGACCTGGGCTTGCTCGAGAGCCAGCCGGTAAATCTCTGGGTCCGGTTTGGCCCGGCCGACCTCCGCGGAGATAACGATCGTATCGAAGGCATCCGTAATTTTTTCCCTGGCCAAGTAAGCCCGCAGGTCATCCCAGGCGTTGGATATCATCCCGGTCTTCATGGTAGGCCGGAGCGAGTGGATGAATGTGAGCAAACCGCGGTCGAGGACATCGCCCGCAAAAAATTCTTCCCGGATGAGCCGGAGCTCAGAGGGCGGGCGGCCGAGCCTCTTCACCACCGCCGCCCAGTGATCCTCCGCAGTCAGCTCTCCCTGAAAAGCCAAGCGGCTGGTCTCACTTTCGAAGACCAGCCGCACAAGATCCTGATATTCAATGTTAAGGCGTTCCGCCAGATGTTGACGCGGCGACTCGAACTCGGTCCGCAGGATCACGCCGCCGAGGTCAAAGAAGACGGCCCTTATGGTCACGAACTACTTGCGGCCTTTTTTCTTCCCTGACTTCTTGGGAGCTTTCTTCTTAGGTGCCTTTTTCTTGGCCAGTTTCTTGGCCGGTTTCTTGGCTGCCTTTTTAGCTACCTTCTTGGCTGCCTTTTTAGCTACCTTCTTGGCTGTCTTTTTAACAACTTTCTTGGCGGCTTTCGTCGGCGCAGCTGCCTTGGCAGGAGCCATGGGTGCCATGAGTGCTGTCTTTGGCGCCGTCGGGCTTATCGCTGGGGGTTCCGGCCTTCGCTCAGGCATCATGGGTTCGGATCTAGGCGCGGGCGGTGTGGGTGCCTGGCCTTGACCCATCTGCTGCAATGCCTGCTGCCAGCCTGGAGTAAAGATCTCCAGCCGTTCGCGCGAGACCGGATTGGCTCGCCGACAATTCGGGCAATAGGCATCGTAATGCTGCAGATTTTCGTTCTGCATCTTCTGGAGGGCCGACAACTTTTCCGTCTGGCCAAGTGTAAACGGGGTCTGACAGTAGAAACAACGCAGGTTCATGAGGGCCTCCTTCTGTAATTCTGCACTAGTATAGCAGATATTTTCGCGTAATTTCGTAAACCCCTAAAATTCCGGGGATATTGAAGATTTTAATCTACATAAGCATGTGGGTTTAGATGCATTAATCTTCCTTTAATGAAATTTCGCGACCTGAACGAAACTCCTTTTCATAGATAACATATTCATTGGCGACGACCATCCCTGCCTTCTGGTAAAGGCGGGTCGCACCCGTGGGATTGGCGGCATCCACACCCAGGCCGATCGTTGATGTGCCGCGCCGGAAAAACTCGCCGAATGAATGGGAGAGCAATGCCAATCCAAGGCCGCGTTTACGCCA
>MGNL01000155.1:3907-5578 GCA_001796785.1 Chloroflexi bacterium RBG_16_51_16
ACCCAGGGAACCCACCCAACCCATGTCCTTTCGATAGCTGCACAGGGAAGTCCCGGCCACCTGGTCCCCATCCCAAGCGATGAACCACAAGGTTGGGTCGAAGTCCCTGCGGCTGGTCATGTAATGCTGCCAAAGTTCATATGTTAGGGGAGTGTGTCCCCAATGATCGAGGAACGCCTCATCATCCGCCTCGAACACGAGGTGGTTGTGCTGTTCAAGAATAAAGGGCCGCAGGGTTATGCCTGCCGGCCACACGGGTTCCGGCGGCGCTTCCGTGAGGTTGATCTCCATTCGCCAGGAATAGCGGACTGGCTTATAACCTTCGTTGTCATGCAGTTCACATCCGCGGATATCATTACGCGACATGCCATTGCGGATGAAAACCCGGAGATCCGGTTCCGCCAATTGCACCTCAGCCCGGGCGCGCTGATCGAGGTGGCGCAGCATGGTCGTACCAATTCCCAGCCCGGTGTAGTCCGGATGAACATAACCGTCGCCGCGCAAGGCTGCATGTTTATGGCGGCTGTGGAATTCTTCATAGCCGACCAGCCGACCAGATTGCACCTCGACCACCCAGGCATCCGTCGCCAGGTTGTAGCCTGGCTTTTTCCAGGACCGCTCTGCATCTTCTTTGCTGAACGCAACGGTCGGATCACCATCGGCGGTGCACACCTCAAGAACCAGGTTGACGACTGCATCCAGATCCGCCCAACTCACCGGGCGCAGCTTGAGACCTTGCGCCTCGATAGCTTTATATGTTTTTTCGGTTGTGTTCATGATGACCTCAACAAAAATAATTCCACTGACAGATCTGATCTTCTATTGTTTCCAGCCTGCCATCCATTCGTCCCGCAGTACACCCATGTAAATTTCGTCCCAACGTTTTCCTTCACGCAATAAGTTCTCGCGCAGGCGGCCCTCTGGCTTGAACCCGGCCTTTTCATATGCACGCAGGGCGCGCGGGTTGTATCCGTTCACGGTCAGCGAAACGCGCCGCAGGTTCAGTTCGGTAAAAGCATAGCGCAGCAGCACCCGCAGCGTATCGGTTCCATAACCCTTATTCCATTCATTACGATCTCCGATCATGATGCCTACAAACGCCTCCCTTGAGTAGCGGTTCACCAAATCAAGGTTCACATCACCAAGCAGGCGGCTTTCCTTGAGAGTGCAGATATTGAAAAAGAAAAAATTCTCAGCTTCGGATTCCAACTTTTTGTCCAACCATGCCTGGATGCCCCTGGAAGAATATAAACGGACCGGATCGCTGTCCAAGAACCGCTTGAATTCCGAATCCCGGTTCCATTCCGCGTAAGCCCTGGCGATCTCTGATGACGGTACGGCGGACAGGCGCACCAGCTCACCAGAAAATATATCGTTCATGCTGCACGGTCCTTAAGAGCAAGCCACTCTTCGTGCAACAATCCCATCATCAGCGAATCGAAGCGCTGGTTTTCACGTTTCACATCCCCGCGAAAAACGCCCTCTCTGACAAAACCAACTTTTTCATAAGATCGGATGGCGCGGGCATTGTAGGCGTTGACTCCAAGCGTAACCCGCCTAAGATTTAATTCCAGGAAGGCATATTGAACGAGCAGACGAATGGCATCCGTACCGAACCCCTTCCCCCAACGGTCACGATCACCGATGGCAATCCCGATGATCCCATCCGCG
>MGNL01000155.1:5636-6766 GCA_001796785.1 Chloroflexi bacterium RBG_16_51_16
AATCATCCTCCAGCTTCCCGATCCGCTCCTCCAGCCGTTCCCTGGTTTTTTTCACGGAGCGCAGGACCGCCGGTTCACCGTCTGACAGACGATGGTACTCGCTGTCCTGCTCCCAGCCTGCATCCAGCGTCGCGAGCGTCTCAGGCGACTCGCAGCACAGGCAGACCAGTTCGCCTCGAAAGAGATCGCGCATGGCATCACCCTCGATCGACGGACGGCTGCCATTCCGAGACCAGCAAGCCGTATGAGATGAGATCCCAAAATTCACCGTCGCGATTCAAGGCTTTGCGCCGTCGCACTTCCTCCACGAAACCGAATTTTTCGAAGAGCCGCCGGGCGCCCTGGTTGTATTCGGGCACGAGGGCGGTAACACGATATAGATTGATCTCCGCGAAGGCATAACGCAGCAGCAAGCCCAAAACCTGGGTGCCGTAACCCTTGCGGCGGTCCTGTGGGGCGCCGATGCCTATCCGCAGCCAGCCGTTCCCGTTCGACCAGTCGATCCATTCGATAACTGCCTTGCCGATCAAGCGGTCATCCGGCCGGGCGCGAACGGTGAAGTAGATGATATTCTTGTCCTCATCCATCTGCTTCTCGATGGATTCGTATTCCTTGCGGACCATGGCCGGGGTCAGCGGGCGGGCCGGTTTGAGTTCCATCAAGCGCATGAACTCCGAGTCGTGGGTCCATTTCGATTCGATCTCGGGATGCAGGTCGTGGTCGATCGGACCGAAGCGGATGTCCCGGGCTTCGAATAATTGTGTCTGTATGTCGAACATAGGTACTCCTTGCTTCAACTCTCTCTCACCCATCAAAAAAGCCATGGGCTGCTCCCATGGCCAGTTGCTTTCGGTGTGCCTGCTGCCGCTTTTTGCTTTTCGAAAAAGGCTGCTGGCAGGACAATAAAAAACGGCCACGGGCTGGAAGGCGCCGCGGCCGTCATCACCTTAAATGCAGTTCAACGGCAAGCAGGCGCACTTCGCGAATCGTCACGCTCGAATCTGAGCGCAGGTCGGATGCAGGTCAGTCTCAATACCATTTTCGTGCGCCTCCTTTCTTTGGATTTGCCGGTGGTCCTCCACCGAACGGGCGGAGTTTATCATAAGCCCGCAACACACGTCAAGGATGGA
>MGNL01000156.1:0-2357 GCA_001796785.1 Chloroflexi bacterium RBG_16_51_16
CGTTGCCCTGGTCGTCAGGGACTACAACGAAGCCATAGCATTCTTCTGCCGGAAGCTTCCCTTCACGCTGGTAGAGGACACCTACCAGCCTGAGCAGGACAAGCGCTGGGTCCTTGTAGCTCCTCCGGGCTCTAGCGGCACCACTTTGCTCCTTGCGCGTGCTTCCAATCCTGCCCAAACGGCGGCTGTCGGTAATCAGACAGGCGGACGGGTTTTCCTCTTTCTTGCTACGGATGACTTTTGGCGAGATTACTAATGAAATGCTCTCTGTAGGTATCAGATTTGTCAGGGAGCCAAAAGAAGAGTCATACGGAACCGTGGCGGTATTCGAGGATCTGTACGGAAATCTTTGGGATCTGATCCAACCTGTGAAATACCCTTCGGTATGAAAACAAGTTACTACGCAACCACTCGGTGCTTTGGAGGCGATCACCGTTGATATTCTGTTGCGCCTACAGTTAGCTCAATAGAGACTCCAGGTGCGGAAAGGTTCACCGAACCAACCAGAGATGTGACCACAGCGCCATTATTGAATGAAAAAGAAGTCGCCCAACCTGGCAGCCTCTACCTGTCTGCATATCTGACAAACCATTCATCTATACAAATTGCTCATTACAGTTCATCTCGGAGAAAGCGGGTCATATCAAGGTTGTCTACTGGCTGTCCATCTTGGTTGGCTTTGCTCTGGATGTGCTGTTCTACCCGTTCATCGTCTTTTCATCTCATGATTTCGGCTGCCATCATCACTGCAGAAGTAATGATATTCCGGCACACTTTTTTGCCGCCCGAAGCGGCGTACTTGAGTGAATCCACGCGGCTCGCAAGGTCATACCGGTGACCAAGTTTGGCTTCCAACAAGTTCGCGCATAACAAGCTTCCTTGTGCTTCCTCAAACCGCCGGCAAAACCTGCGCGAGGGTGGCAATGAAGCAAGGTAACCTTTCCAATCGTTTAGGTCATCCCGTCCAAACGTCAAACCGACCGCCATTAGGCAACCGGTAACCGCACCGCAGGTTTCACCGCGTAGTGCCAACCCCGGGAACGGAGTTAAAGCTTTTAAGATTTGCCCACCCTCGAGGTTGAACTCCTTTTGAAGTACGGCAAAGGCAGTCTGAGCGCAATTTTGAGATTGATCCAGGACTGCATGGACTTCCTTACCAAGCTTGGCCGAAATATCATCGGAAATTGGATTTGCTGACATGGAAAATAACCTCCTATCGCCTCATGGTGGATCTACCGTTAGGATCCTTCCTTCACAAATCCATCAAGCTGCCAGACAGGCTAAAAATGTGCCACCCGCTAAAATATGTTTCTTTTCCATTGTTAAATCATGCTGGATCAGAAGCGTCGGGAGACCACCATGGGAAATAAAATGCCGGTAATTCATGTAATGGTCGCGGCCGGCCGCCAGCTCTGAGAGAATGATGATCGCCTTGGATAACCAGCCCTGGAGCGATCTGGGGATTCCCGGGTTGAAATCAATGACGATCAAGCGTCCATTCTCTTTCAAGACCCGTTTCATCTCACACATTGCCTGTGAACGTACATGCGGTAGCATTTCATGCATTGTAAGCATGCTCAGGATTAGATCGAACTTATCATCTTCGTAAATCATTCGGGTAGCATCACACAGGTCGAGCGTAGCAGCATCGTCAAGACGCTTGCGGGCCACCTCTAGCATCGCGGCGGACGAATCTAATCCATATAAATTGCATTTGTCGCGTGAATATAGCTCAAGATGAGCTCCTGTGCCGCAGCCCACGTCTAGGATGTTCGAATTCGGGGCAGGGTGGTACATGCGCAGGCCAACCAGCCTCAAACCCTTATTCATCGAATTGAATAGTCGATCGTAGATCGTGGCAACGTATCGATATGGATCCTTCCTGATGTGTTCCATTGGTTCATTCATTTTACTTAATGAGAAATAGCACAAACCGACGCTTGAAAATGATGCCGTTACTTCGATATAATTATTTTGGATAAATACTACAGCCTTGGAGCTCACATAACAAGTGACATTCGTCGCTACTGCTGGCTTCGGTTTTTATCGTGAAGGAAATCACTTGGATTTGTTTCTGACATAAATCCAAATGGTTGATTGCGGTAGGTATGCCGATTGAGTCGTCGCCAACTTGGATCACTTGACATAAGAACAAATGAGCTATAAAATGGAGCATATTTTGCATACCCTAGAAATTGGTATCAGCTCATATTCAGCCATTCGCATGAAATTCAGTCGTGTATGAGGCTCATCAATAGAATGGTCGGTTCTTTTTCGGTTCGTATGTAAAAATGCCTAAAATCTAACCTGGAAAGGTATTGAATTGGATTCGGATCGGTCTTGCGAACGGGTAAATC